>CAZEUZ010000104.1:0-6272 GCA_964515805.1 uncultured Cellvibrionaceae bacterium
AAAGCTGCTCGCCGAGGGTTACGTTTGGGAGATTTGTTTGACAGCCGTTCTCTGGCCGAGAAACTGCATAAGTTACTGGACTACCACAACTTTTCCCTGACACAGTACTATGGCTCTACGGCTGTTAACTACGATGAAACACTGAATTATGCATTGACTTGGGCCGATCAGTTAAAGCCCATGGTCGCGAATATTCCCGACATTCTATATGCTGCTCGTCAGCGCGGTGATAATATTCTATTCGAAGGAGCTCAGGGAACCCTATTAGATATTGATCAAGGCACTTATCCATTCGTTACTTCGTCAAACACTACCGCTGGTGCTGCGGCTACCGGCTCGGGAGTAGGTCCGCTAAATTTCGATTATGCATTAGGTATTACTAAGGCTTACACGACACGTGTCGGCTCAGGCCCTTTTCCAACAGAACTAACATGTGATATTGGAAATCATCTCGTTGAAAAAGGCCACGAATTCGGCTCAACAACGAGCCGTCAGCGACGTACCGGATGGTTTGATGCCGTGGCGGTAAGGCACGCAGCCCGAATTAATTCTATTTCGGGCTTGTGTTTAACCAAGCTCGACGTGTTAGATGGATTAGAAACTATCAAATTGTGCGTTGATTATGTCGGCCAACAAGGCAAGTCGGTAGGTGTTCCCTTTGACTGCAAAGGTTGGGAGGTGTTAACTCCTATCTACGAAGAACTGCCTGGTTGGCAGGAGAATACCCTCGGCAAAAAGTCTTTATCGGAATTACCGGATAACGCTATTAACTACATCAACCGAATAGCGGAATTGGTAGAAACGCCCATTGATATTATTTCGACTGGACCCGATAGAGCGGATACTATTATTATCAAGCATCCGTTTCAAGATTCGATATAAACAAAACATATCGGAATCTCAAGCAAAGTCAGCTTTCGTTAAAAAATTTGAGTTCATCAATATCTCAGCTCTACCTAATTTCATCAAGCTTTTAAAGCAACCATCTCGGTTTGTAGCGCTGGGATTCGGCAGCGGCTTAGTGCCGTTAGCGCCTGGGACGTTCGGCACTTTGGCCGCCGTACCTTTTTACTTTCTATTAGTGCAAACACCGTTCTGGATATATGCTTCAATCGTAATATTGGCCTTTATTTCAGGCATCTATTTTTGTCAAATAGCCGCTGATCACTTAGGTGTTCACGATCATCCTGCCATTGTCTGGGATGAAATGGTCGGTTATTGGTTGACTATGATAGCAGCGCCACCAGGGTGGCAATGGCCTGTGGCAGGGTTTGTATTATTCCGGTTCTTTGATATCGTCAAACCCTGGCCGATCAGCTGGATAGATGGCCGGATAGATGGCGGCCTGGGAATTATGTTGGATGATATATTGGCTGCAGTTTATGCTTGGTTGTGTCTGCAACTGATTGTTTTAGTTACTGCTTAGCACCAAGATTTTTTGCTAGGCTTTGTGTTTGCACAGCCTGCTTACGTGCGTTACCGGCTGTGGGTATGTCCCAGCCCTGTAAATTTTTTTCTATTAGGGCGGTAAGCATGTCTATATGCACTATTTGTGAGTTAAGAGCGGGGATGTAGTCGAATTTTTCGCCGCCCTTATCGAGAAAATACTGCCGGTTTTCGACATTAATTTCCTCAATAGTCTCCAAACAGTCCGCTGCAAAACCGGGGCAGATAAGCTGTACCGATTTAATGCCCTGTGAAGGCAATTTTTTTAGTGTTTCATCTGTGTAGGGTTGTAACCACTGTTCACGACCAAAGCGCGATTGAAATGTGGTGATGTATTCATTTTCAACTAATCTTAAACGTTCTGCTAATAATCGTGATGTCTTATGGCATTCACAGTGGTAAGGGTCACCTTTGTATAGGTATCGTAGAGGGATGCCATGATAGCTCATCACTAATTTGTCCGCCCTACCGTGTTGCTGCCAATGTGTTTCGACCGTAGTAGCCAGCGCCTCAATATAATCGGCAAAGTCATGATAATGACCGATAAAACGCAACTCAGGCAGCCGGCGGCGGCGGGTAAAATCTGCTGCCAATGCGTCGAAAGTGGAGCCGGTAGTGGCTGCACAGTACTGCGGATAGAGTGGCAGTACTAACAATTTATTCACTCCGGAAAATAACATATCGCCGACAACTTTATTGATAGCAGGCTTACCATAACGCATGGCAAACTTTACGATAACGCTATCGCCGTAGCTTTTTTCCAACTGCTGAGACAGTGCAAGATGCTGAGCTTGAGTATGCACCATCAATGGTGAACCCTTATCAGTCCATACGCTTTGGTAAGCGCGAGCAGAGCGAGGAGGCCTCACTCGCAGAATAACGCCATGCAAAATACAGCGCCATAGCCAGCGCGGCAGTTCTACTACCCGTGGGTCAGCTAAAAATTCACCCAAGTAGCGGCGCAATGCCGACGTATTGGCTGCCGATGGTGTACCAAGATTGGTAATTAGCACGCCAATTTTGGGCCGATAATCATGAGAGAAATCGTTTTGACCGTTATATTTCATAAAATGCATATCCAATAGCGTGGTAAACACATAACATTATTCTCTGAGACTGATAATTGGCCAGCCTTTTTCAGTAGCATAGTTTTTTAATTGCTCATCTGGATCTACTGCAACAGGATGCTCAACTCGATCTAGTAGAGGCACATCGTTAATCGAGTCACTATAAAAATAGCTGCGCTCAGGGATTGTATGCTGATTCTCAAGCCATTGATTGAGTCTTTCCACTTTGCCGTGTTGATAGCAGGGTGTACCTGAAATGGCGCCGGTGAACTTACCATTGATGATTTCCGGTTCTGTCGCCAATAGATCTGAAACACCTAACAGCGATGCTATAGGGTCGGCAATGAAACGATTAGTGGCCGTAATTATCAGTAATTTATCCCCTACTTGACGGTGTTTATTCAATAATTCGTCGGCTTTTAGTAGTCTTAAAGGAGCAATGTGGCTTGCCATAAATTCACTATGCAACTTTGTTCTCGTTGAGGCGCTTAAAGATATTAGTGGCGTTAACACAAACCGCTGATAATCATGGATACGGAGTTTGCCTTCACAATAATCAGCGTAAAAGCGATCGTTTTTACGTTGATAATCAACCTTGTCTACTATGCCTTTATCGATTAAGAATGTACCCCAAGCATGATCACTATCACCAGCAATTAGGGTGTTATCGAGGTCAAAGATGGCCAGTCGCATTGTGTGAACTACCCGTATTAGAGAGATGCTTTGCTGTCAATTGCAGCTGCCGATCTATGAAAATAGGTAACAACCGTTGGCGTCAAGCATCCATTTATGGAACAATAACTTGTATTGCGATGAAATTACAATTGACCTGATTCGCCTTAATTAAATTAATAAGGAATAAACAAGTGGCCGATAGTATCGATGATAATGGATATCGTTACAATATTGGGATTATGTTGACGAATAATTCCGGGCAACTACTATGGGCGCGCCGTATCCAAGCTGATAACCGTTGGCAATTTCCCCAAGGCGGAATGAAAGTCGGCGAAACACCCAAAGATACTTTATACCGTGAACTTTATGAAGAAGTTGGTTTGAACCCCTCAGATGTAGACGTGATATCGTCTAGTAAAGGCTGGCTGAGCTACCGGTTGCCGCATTATTTAATAAGAGAACATCAGTTACCTCTCTGTATCGGTCAAAAACAAAAATGGTACCTTTTGCAGTTGCTTTGCGAGGATCGCAACATTCAATTGGATGCAACTGCAGAATCCGAATTTGACCGCTGGCGATGGGTAAGCTATTGGTACCCTTTGGCCAAAATAGTGGCATTCAAGCGTGAAGTGTACCGCTGTGCACTGAAAGAGTTTTCAGTGGCTCATAGTCAGTTAGAAATGACTTGCTGTCAGTAAAAATTATTGATGCAAGAATAATTATTGGAATAGTTGGATGTTAGATACATTGCAAACGATTGTACGCGAAGTGAATGCAGCGGTAGATTTGCCTGCGGCAATGGATATTATTGTCAAGCGCATTCGCGCCAATATGGAAACGCAAGCTTGCGCAATTTATTTGCGCGACAAAAATGCCTGCTACGTAATGCGTGCAACGGAAGGATTGAGTTCCGAAGCGGTAGGCAGAGTCTCTATGAATGCCGATGAAGGTTTAGTGGGTTATGTCGCTAAACGCGTTGAACCCATCAATATCGAAAATGCAGAGAGCCATCCACGCTATAAATATTTTTCGGAAACGAAAGAAGAGTGCGTCAAATCTTTTTTGGGTGTACCCATCATTCATCAACGTGAAGTCTTGGGAGTTCTAACTGTCCAACGAGATACAAGCTATCGCTTTGATGAAAGTGAAGAAGCATTTTTAGTGACTATTTCGGCCCAGTTGTCAGGAATTATTGCCCATGCAGCAGCTTCCGGCGCCCTGTCTACCACCTACTCCACAAGTGAAGATGCACTTTTTGTCGGTGTAGGCGGTGCTCCCGGCGTCGCTATCGGCACATGTGTGGTCGTGTCAACGCAAGCTGATCTCGCCAGTGTACCCTATCGAAAAACGACAGATATCGATGCAGAATTAGTTTTTTTTGACGAGTCGCTCAAAGCGGTGCGCGCCGATATCAAACAGTTGGGTGAGAGATTAAAAGACCGTTTAAACTCTGAAGAATTATCCTTATTTGAAGCCTATCTCTCTATGTTAGACGATGCTTCATTGGCGCAAGAAGTTACTAAACGCATTAAAGAGGGCATCGTTGCACCTTATGCATGGAGTGAAATTATTTTGCGGCATGCGAAAATTTTTTCTGCTATGCACGACCCTTATTTGCGCGAACGTAGCGCCGATATTAGAGATCTCGGCCGGCGTGTACTGAGTTACCTCCAAAGTTCTGACAAAACCGCTAAAGAGTTCCCGGATAAAACGATCTTAGTGGGTGAAGAACTGACGGCTTCCATTCTCGGAGAAGTGCCCAAAGGGAAATTAGTCGGCTTGGTTTCCGTACAGGGATCCAAAAACTCTCACATTGCCATCTTGGCGCGCTCTATGGGAATTCCCACGGTGATGGGCGCAGTGGATTTACCTTTTACACAACTTGAAACACGCACAATTATCGTCGACGGTTATCGCGGCAACGTCTACAGTGATCCTAATGACGTATTGCTGAAAGAGTACCAAATGCTCCTTCGAGAAGATCAAGCAATGGGGAAAATGTATGAATCCTTGCGAGATCTACCCTGTGAAACCTTAGATAACCACCGTGTTTCTTTGTGGGTGAATACGGGACTAATGGCCGATATTAGCCGTTCGTTGGAACGCGGTGCTGAGGGTGTGGGGTTGTATCGGACCGAGGTGCCCTTCTCTCTGCGTGACCGATTTCCTACCGAAGAGGAACAGCGGATTATCTACCGCGAACAATTACAGGCTTTTGCTCCTTATACAGTGACCATGCGGACACTGGATGTGGGTGGCGATAAAGCATTGAGTTATTTTCCCATTGAAGAAGACAATCCATTCCTAGGCTGGCGTGGTATTCGAGTTACTTTGGACCATCCGGAAATTTTCTTAGCGCAGGTTCGGGCGATGATGAAAGCGTCGGACGGCTTCGATAATCTCAGAATTATGCTGCCGATGGTTTCCAGTATCCCAGAATTGGAAGCTGCACAAACACTGACGCGCCGCGCCTTTGAAGAGCTCCTAGAAGAAGGCCTTGACATCGAGTATCCGCCAATTGGAGTTATGGTGGAAGTGCCGGCGGCAGTTTACCAAACTAAAGAGCTGGCGGCCCGCGCAGATTTCTTATCCGTTGGTAGCAATGATCTTACACAGTATCTATTGGCGGTAGATCGCAACAATGCCCAGGTCGCGGACCTCTATAACTCTTTTCATCCCGCGGTATTAGAAGCGTTGTATAAAATTGTGGTGGATGCTAAAGGTCAGCAAACGCCTGTCAGTATCTGCGGCGAACTGGCAGGTAATCCCGGTGGGGCAATTTTACTAATGGCTATGGGCTACAATGTGTTGTCGATGAGTGCCACTAACTTACCAAAAGTCAAATCCGTTATTCGTGCTATCACTCAGGAACAGGCAAAATCCCTACTGGATGAGGTAATGAAATTGCCCGATGCCCAATCGATTAATGACCATATGGAAAGATCCTTGAAGCAGTTGGGAGTAGAAATGAGCGCCCATCCGCTTTCACTTAAGCCAATCAGTAAAAACTGAGCTTATCCAGTTTCATTCCCTGATCGATAATTTCTGCTTTTTTTATGTTTGTATATCCCGATATTGATCCGG
>CAZEUZ010000105.1:0-17751 GCA_964515805.1 uncultured Cellvibrionaceae bacterium
ACTGTTTGAGCCTTACTGGAGTGAATTTGAAATGGCCGACGCCATCGATAATGTCACTGTGGCGGATATGCGCCATTTTTCTGCGCAATGGCGGAAAGGCGCTGAAATACAAGCATTATTCTACGGCAATCTCGAAAAATCTGTAGCCGACGTTTGGTCCCAGCAACTTAATCACTTGATAGAGACAGGTGATGAGCAGGTAAATCCGGCAAAAATAGTCAAGCTCAATAATCGTGGCGACATTCCAGGACAAGCCGTTGCTGTGAATCACAACGATAAAGCGGTGATACTCTATGTACAAGGAGAAACTGACACACTTCAAGATAATGCAAAAATGTTGCTATTGCGCCAAGTGCTACAATCCGCTTTTTACCATGAACTGCGTACGGAGCAACAGCTGGGTTATATCGTATTTGTCACCACCATGGATTTGAAAGATGTGGCAGGCTCGCTATTCGTTGTACAATCACCGCAGGCATCGGTGCTACATATTCAGCAATCAATTCAAAATTTCTTGGTTACCCATAGTGAACAATTGCCTACGGATATAAGTCCCTATAAGCAGGCCGTGTTGACGCGTTTACTGGAAACACCGAAAACACTGTCCGAAATGGCAGAACGCCAATGGGCCAATATTCTTAAAAATGATCAAACCTTCAGTTATCGGAAACGACTAGCTAATCATGTCAGCCGATTAGAATTATCAGATCTACAACAGTATTATCGTGGGGTAATATTGCAACCAACGAAGTCTTATTGGCTGTATACTGTCGCTGCAAAGCAAGAGCCCCAAAATCAGGAAGAACTGCCACAACTACCCAAATTGCAAACGGAAAGTTACTATCAATATCCGTAGCAATATCTATTAGGCTGTGGAGAAAGTAGTTTTCTGGTGAGAGATGATGAGGACGTACAATGCAAGAAGATCACGATATTGACCCGCTTGAAACAAAGGAATGGTTAGATGCCTTTTACTCTTTGATCAGGCATGGAGGCAACGAACGCGCAAGCTATATTTTTCAGCGACTTAGCCAGGCAGCTTTAAGCGAGCATATCGATGTTCCCAGTGGTATAACCACCCCCTATATCAATACGATTGCCGCAGAAGATGAAGCGCCACTCCCAGGCGATTACGCCATGGAAACACGCATCCGCTCTCTGGTGCGCTGGAACGCCATGGCAATGGTTATGCGTGCTAATGATAACAACGAGGGCTTAGGCGGGCACATCGCCACGTTTGCCTCTGCGACACATCTGTACGATATCGGTTATAACCATTTTTTTCATGCCGATAACGAAGAACGTCTCGGTGATCTGATCTATTACCAAGGCCACAGCTCTCCGGGAATGTATGCGCGCTCTTATGTCGAAGGCCGTCTTTCTGAAGAGCAGTTAGATAACTTCCGTCGCGAAGTCGATGGCAACGGTTTGTCATCTTATCCTCATCCTTGGTTGATGCCGGACTACTGGCAGTTCCCAACCGTCTCTATGGGACTCGGTCCCATCAATGGTATTTATATGGCGCATGTTATTCGTTACATGAGTGCTCGCGGACTGATTGAAGATAACCCTAGTCGTAAAATCTGGGCTTTTTTGGGAGATGGCGAATGTGATGAACCAGAAACATTGGGTGCTATATCGCTCGCGGCAAGGGAGCGTTTGGATAACCTGATCTTTGTTATCAACTGCAATCTGCAACGTCTCGACGGCCCTGTTCGCGGCAACGGTAAGATAGTACAGGAATTGGAAGGTATTTTTCGTGGCAGTGGTTGGAATGTTATTAAAGTGCTATGGGGGCGCGGTTGGGACGAACTATTGGCGCGGGATAAAAGTGGTCTGCTAGTGAAGCGGATGAATGAAGTCTGTGATGGTGAATTGCAGACGTTCAAAGCCAACGGTGGGGCCTATACACGTAAACATTTTTTCGGCAAATATCCTGAGTTATTGGACTTGGTCAGTCATTTGAGCGACGAAGAGCTGATGTATTTAAATCGTGGCGGTAACGACTACACCAAAGTACATGCTGCTTATGCCAAAGCGGTGGCTCACAAAGAACAGCCTACCGTTATTCTGGCACAAACGGTTAAAGGCTTCGGCATGGGTGCAGCTGCCGGCGAATCCAGCAACGAAACTCACTCCATTAAAAAAATTGATTTTGAAGGTCTAAAGTATTTCCGCGATCGATTCAATCTACCGTTCACTGATGAACAATTAAAGGAAAAACCCTATTATAAGCCTGCTGACGATAGTCCCGAGATGGTCTATTTGCATCAGCAAAGGAAGAAATTGGGTGGCTATATTCCCGCAAGGCGTCAGGACTTCACTGCATTGGATACTCCGGAGATAGATGCGTTTGGAAGTCAGCTCAGTGGTACAGGTGAACGTGAAATCTCTACCACCATGTCATTCGTTCGTATATTGTCAACGCTGGTGAAAGATAAAAAAATGGGTAATCGGGTGGTGCCTATCGTTCCGGATGAAGCCCGCACATTTGGGATGGAAGGCATGTTTCGCCAAGTGGGTATTTACGCTGTTGCCGGCCAAAAATATACTCCCCACGATGCCGATCAAATTATGTTCTACAAAGAGGACAAGAAAGGCCAAATTCTGGAAGAAGGGATCAACGAAGCAGGCGCCATGTGTTCCTGGATTTCCGCTGCCACAGCTTACAGCCACAGTGATAGCCCGCTGGTGCCATTCTATATTTACTATTCTATGTTCGGTTTTCAGCGCATTGGCGATTTGGCGTGGCTTGCCGGAGATATTCAGGCACGAGGTTTTCTGATTGGCGCGACCGCTGGTCGCACAACGCTCAATGGTGAGGGTTTACAGCATCAAGATGGACACAGTCACCTAATGGCAAATACGATCCCTAACTGTCGCAGCTATGATCCAGCCTACAATTACGAACTGGCGGTGATTATTCAAAATGGTATGCGACGGATGTTCCAAGACAAAGAGAATTGTTTTTACTACATCACCACGATGAACGAAAATTATCGCCATCCGGTCATGCCGGAGGGTTCGGAAGAGGGGATCATCAAGGGCCTATATAAACTGGAAGCCGGTAAAGGTAAATTAAAAAATCGTGTTCAGTTGATGGGAGCTGGAGCTATTCTGCGCGAGGTAGAGGCCGCCGCCGCCATGCTTCGCAAGGATTTCAAAGTCGAGGCGGATGTATGGAGTATGACCAGTGTCAATGAGCTCGCCCGTGAAGGACAGAGTGTAGCGCGCTGGAATCTGATGCACCCTGATCAAAAACCCAGACAGGCGTATGTTACTGAACAGCTTGAAGCAACTAAAGGGCCTGTTATTGCCGCCACTGATTATATAAAGTGTTATGTTGAACAGCTACGTCAGTTTGTGCCAAGGTCCTTTACTGTGTTGGGTACCGATGGATTTGGCCGCAGTGATACGCGTTCAAAATTACGTCACTTCTTTGAAGTTGATCGTTATTTCATCGTGATTGCCGCACTCAAGGCGCTGGCCGATGAAGGGGCTATTGATATGGGCAAGGTAACCAAAGCGATAAAGGCGTTCAATATTGACGCTGAAAAAATCGACCCCATGCATTGCTAGATTGATGCACACATTGTATGCGAATTTATCGAATTACTCTGGTTGGCCATAGAATATAGCCTATAGAAAAGTAAGGATCGTAAGGAGAGAACGTGGCGAAACAAACCATCAATGTGCCTGATATCGGTGGCGCAAAAGACGTTGAAATCATTGAGATATATGTGGCTGTAGGCGACTATCTCGAGAAAGAACAAGCTCTGGTTGCTATCGAGTCTGATAAGGCGTCTATGGATATCCCTTCACCCATGTCGGGCAAAGTGACTGATTTGAAGATAAAGGTGGGTGACTTGGTATCTGAAGGCAGCGCATTAATTGAATTGGAAGTTGCGGACGAAGATACCGAATCGGTTGAAGAAAAAGCAAAAACCGAGGCACCACCAACGGCTAAAGCATCAACAGAAACTTCTGATAGCGACAAAACAAAAACACCTGAAGAAACGTCAACCGAATCGGCCAAACAAATGATCAATGTGCCCGATATTGGTGGTGCAAAAGATGTCGAAATTATCGAAATATACGTTGCTATCGGTGACAATATAGAGAAAGAGCAACCCATTGCTGCACTTGAATCTGATAAGGCATCCATGGATATTCCCTCGCCTATGTCAGGTAAAGTGACTGATCTGAAGATAAAGGTGGGTGATTCGGTATCAGAGGGTGATCCATTGATGGAACTAGAGACGATTGATAAGGAATCTGCGTCTACGAAAGCGGTAGCCAAAGAAGTTAAAAAAACAGAAAAATCCGATACGACGGGAGTCTCGACAGAGATAGAAAAACCTGAAGCCAAGGAGACACGAGAAAAAACAGCAGCTGCAGCAGATCAATCAACGCCTCCCGTAGCCAATTCATCCAGCGGTGTTTACGCTGGACCTTCTGTGCGTAAGTTTGCCCGTGAAATCAGTGTCGATCTTAGTCAGGTTACTGGTACCGGCTTGCGTTCACGCATTACCAAATCTAATGTTAAGGACTATGTTAAAGGTGTAATGACAAGTGGATCTGTATCCCGTGCTTCCGACAATGCTGGTGTTCCGGCAATGCCAGTTGTCGATTTTGCTTCATTTGGCGAAGTCGATATGCAGGTGATGAGCAAGATTAAGAGGCTGACGGCAGATAATATGTCCCGCAATTGGCTGAACGTTCCTCATGTGACTCAATTTGATGATGCTGATATCACTGATCTGGAAGCTTTTCGCAAAGACTTGAAAGCAGAGGCAAATGAGAAAGAGGTTAAATTGACACTGATGCCGTTCCTACTGAAAGTCTGTGCCGCTGCGCTACTGAAAGAATCGGCGTTTAATGCCTCTATTAGTGCCGATGGAACTCACATTGTCTACAAAAAATATGTCCACATTGGCGTGGCCGTCGATACACCGGTTGGGTTAATGGTACCGGTATTGAGAAATGTGGATCAGAAAGGCCTCTGGCAATTAGCTGCCGAATTGAGTGAAATCACCAACAAGGCCCGTGACGGTAAACTGTCGCCCACAGATATGCAAGGTGGTTGTTTCACCATATCGAGTTTGGGAGCCATTGGTGGCAATGGTTTTACACCGATTGTTAATGCGCCCGAAGTGGCCATTCTAGGCGTTTCAAAGGCGTCGATAAAGCCGGTCTGGAATGGCAATGAATTTATGCCGCGGCAAATGTTGCCGTTATCGCTCTCTTATGATCATCGAGCAGTCAACGGCGCTGATGCTGGCCGGTTTTTTACTTATCTTACCTCTGTGATTGCAGACGTCAGACGCTTGTTATTATAGTGCTTACTCCCTGTCTTCATCATTTCAGATATACTCGCGTCGAAAACGACTGCCCAGCTGAGTTAATAGCTCATAACTGATGGTGCCAGCTTCAGAGGCTAATTGATCAATGGTGTGATGTTGGCCCAATACCTCTATTTCGTTTGCCTGGGGAAATACGTCATCATCGGATACCGACGAAATGTCAAATGCAATAGCATCCATAGAGATTCTGCCAACTATCGGCACACGGTGACCACGATAATAGCCATACCCCCGTCCACTCAGGCAGCGAGGCAGACCATCGGCATAACCGCCGAAAACAGTCGCGATTTTTCTGTCTCCACTCGCGATAAATTCACCGCCATAGCCCACACTTTCGCCATCGTGAATGACTCTTATTTGATTGATGGGCAGATGTAAACTCACAACCGATTGCATCGGGTTAGCCTGATAAGGCGTTGGATTACCGCCGTAAAGGGCAATGCCAGGGCGCGCCATATCAAAAAAATGTTGCGGACCGAGAAAAATACCGGACGAGTTTACCAAGCTGGCTTTTATTGTGGGTAATCGCTCCCGCACCTTGTCAGTGACAGCAGTAAAACATGTTAATTGGCGAGTATTTAACGTCGCCCCTGGATCATCGGCACAGGCCAAGTGGCTCATTACCATCATCGGCGAGCATTGCTTCAACAACTGAAGATCGTCTAGCTGCCTATAGATATCATCTGGCGATAGGCCAAATCGGTGCATACCAGTATCAACTTTGATAATACTGGGCCACGGATGTGCTGGCAGGCGACAAGACTGCGCCCATAATGACAACTGTTCATTAGTTATCAGCACTGGCACAATATTGTAGTGAACGCATTCGGCATGATAGCTACTTGCCATCCCACCTAAAACAATTAACTGATAGTCGCCAACGACCTGCTCTCTTATTTCTACAGCTTCGTCTATAGTGGCGATGAAGAATGTTTTACAACCAGCGTCAACTAAGACTCTAGCCACAGGTATGGCGCCTAAGCCATAGGCGTTTGCCTTAATGACTGCTCCACACGCAGTTGTATCTAACTTTTTATTGAGTAATTGCCAATTATTTTTAATAGCCGTTAGATCAATAGTTAAGCAGCCTGTTGACATCATGACCTTGCACCATGAGTAGAATTTAATTTTCCTAAAGCATTAAAAACGCCGTAGCCGCACAGCGGCAACAGTCATCATTTATTATGGGCGCGTTTTGTAAAATTAGTTGACGGCTATTTTTTATTGATAGCCCAAATACCTGGGCCTTTTGCGGCGATGTGAAGAAAAGCAAAGCAATAAAATGCGGCTATTTCACCTCCATTGGCAATAGGAAAAGGGTGATTCAATCCATGTACTGTCCAATACGCAATAGCCATGGTTCCACTGGAAATAAAAGCTGCATATCGTGAATAAAAACCAACCGCTATTAAAGTGCCGGCAATGAGTTCGATAATGCCTGCACTGGTAGTCAGTGGGCTTAGAGGATAAGGAAATCCTATTGGAAATCCGAATAACTTTTGAGTGCCATGACAGAGGAATAGAAATCCTGTGACAATCCTAAAGACTGCATAGCTATAGTTAGAGTATTTGTTTAAAAACTTCATACCATTACCTGTTATTTAAAATAAAGCATTGTTTGCATTCTAGAGTAATCAACGGAATCAAGTGATCGATTTTTCTAGATTAAATCCTAAAACTGACACTTTTTACAATAAACCGTTGTACGTTGTCCCTGACGTATTTGTTTGAGTCGTTCACCGCACGTTTTACAAATTTCACCGCCGCGCCCATAAACATTAAGCTGCTGTTTAAAGTAGCCTGGCTTGCCGTCGCCATTGACAAAATCTCGTAGGGTGGTGCCTCCTTGATCAATTGCGTGCTGTAGTATTCGTTTAATGTCATCGACCAACACCGTGCAGTTTTTTTTAGTCAACCGCCCTGCGGGTTTGGTCGGTCTTATTTCAGCGCTAAATAATGCTTCGTTAGCGTAGATATTGCCGACACCCACAACCACGGTATTGTCCATAATAAACGTTTTAACATCCTTTTTACGTTTGCGGCTTCGTCGAAATAAATAATCGGGGTTGAAGTTATCAGTGAGCGGTTCGGGACCCAAATGGTGCAGTAGCGGGTGTTCCTCAATAGTATCTTTAACATCGTGCCAGAGAATGGCGCCAAACCGCCTAGGGTCATGGTAGCGCATAACACATCTGTGGCCAAAGAAAAAATCGACATGATCGTGCGCCATCGCCGATGTTGTCTCCGGATTGACAATGCGTAGACTACCGGACATACCGAGATGAATCAGCAAGTATCCATGTGTAAATCTAAATAATAAATACTTGCCTCGTCTATCTATTCGTTCGAGAGTTTGAGATTTTAATTTATGAGAGAGATTGGGCGGCAATGGCCAACGTAACTGGGTCTGCCGGACGATGACATTTGTTAGCTGACGACCTTCAATATGAGGAGCAATCCCTCGACGAGTGGTTTCTACTTCAGGTAGTTCCGGCATTAGCTATGGAGAATAAAAAAACCCGGCAAATGCCGGGTAAAAGATAATTTGTCTGAATGATGCGATGAAGATTATTTGATTTTGCCTTCTTTATAAAGAACATGTTTGCGTACAACAGGATCGTACTTTTTGACTTCCATCTTTTCAGGCATAGTGCGCTTATTCTTACTAGTTGTATAAAAGTGGCCTGTACCGGCGCTTGAATTTAGACGAATTAACTCACGCATTAGATTTCACCTTCTATTTTGTTTCAGGACTAGATTTTTTCACCACGGGCCCGAAGATTGGTTAAAACCTCATCAATACCTAACTTATCGATAACTCTCATGCCTTTGGCGGATACTTTCAATTTGATAAAGCGGTTCTCTGATTCAACCCAGAATCTATGGGTGTGTAAATTTGGCAAGAATCGGCGCTTGGTGTGATTTTTTGCATGAGAAACATTGTTTCCCGTGACCGGACGCTTGCCGGTTATTTGACAAATTTTGGACATTTGAAGCCTCGCTGACAATTTTGCGTTGACTGCCTTAAAAAATAGTGCTGCTTTATAACAAAATATAGCGATAACAGCAAACAATTTATGTTTTTTATCCTCTAAAGACAGGCCATTAGTGTTTTACTTTTTTCAGTGGAGCCAGCCGCGTTGGGCAAACGAGACAATTTCGCCTTCGCCAACGACAAAATGATCGAGCACTTCAATATCAATCAAGCGCAACGCTTTTTGTAAAACAGTAGTAATTTGCCTATCGGCAGCACTCGGCTCGGCGACTCCAGAAGGATGATTGTGAGCAAAGATCAGTGCAGCAGCATTATAATCCAATGCCTTTTTGACGACTTCACGAGGATGAACACTGGCGCTATCGATGGTCCCATAGAAAATGGGGTCATACACTAGCAATCGGTGCTGGCTATCGAGAAATAGTGCGGCGAAAACCTCTCTGGACTGATGTCTGAGTTGACGAATTAGATACTCACGCACTTGATCGGGACTGTTAAGATTGTCTTCCTTGGTTAAGTATTCCGACAAATGTCGTCGGGCCATTTCCATAACCGCTTGCAACAGGGTGTATTTGGCGTCACCAAGTCCACGGGCACTACAAAAAGCGTCCTTAGTCGACTCCAATATTTGCCGTAAGCCACCGAACTCAACCAACAAATCTCTCGCCAAATCTATGGCGGTTTTCCCCTTGCAACCAGTCCGTAAGAAAATCGCCAACAACTCTGCGTCAGATAGCGATTGTGGTCCTTTAACTAATAATTTCTCTCTTGGCCGTTCTATGGCAGGCCAGTCCTGAATGGCCATGTTAAACTTCCTCTGTAAAGCACTTTTTCCTGGGCATTTATCGTCGACTTAAAACAATTGTCGGATAAATTAAGCAATGCGATCTTGAGATGAATATACTACCAACAGGGTAGGTTCATCAAATGTGATTGAAGACCAGATGTTAACAATGGATAGAAGACCTAACAATGGAAAGCATGACCATCGACATTCTCAGTGATATCGGAAAAACCGTTCAATTAGCAGTAGCTCCTGTTTTTCTTTTAACCGGTATCGCTGCTATTCTCAGTGTATTATCCAGCCGTCTGGGCCGCATCACTGATCGTGCCAGAATTCTAGAGCGGCGTATTAACAATGCTAGCGAAGAGCAAAATGATGTTTTACAGAACGAGATAGCTTCTCTATGGCAGCGCATTAACATCATCAACAAATCCATTTTTCTATGTACAATTAGCGCTTTGCTGGTTTGCCTGGTGATAGTGACTTTGTTTTTCGGAGGGCTTATTTACACTAACCTTTCATTAGTAATAGCAGTGCTCTTTATCTCCGCTATGCTGACTTTAATTGTTGCGTTAGTCTATTTTCTCCGGGAAGTAACACGAGCTACCACGAGCATGAAAATGGGTATGGAAGTTAACCTGGATGAAATCCCTAAAAGCTGATGGCGTCAACAGGTCTTAAATTAAACACTGATCGTTCATGAACCCTTTAGCAAGTTTGACCAACCGCAATATTTTACTGGGGATCACCGGTGGTATTGCCGCTTACAAGAGTGCTGAATTGGTTCGTCGTCTGCAGGACGCCGGTGCTGAAGTTCGAGTCGTAATGACTGCTGCGGCACAAGAATTCATTACGCCACTCACTTTGCAAGCGCTCTCCGGCAATCCGGTCCATACCAATTTGCTTGATTCTACTGCTGAAGCGGCTATGGGTCACATTGAGTTGGCGCGCTGGGCTGATTTGATCGTTATCGCACCGGCCAGCGCTGATATTATTGCCCGAATTGCTCAAGGTGAAGCTAACGATTTGCTGACAACGGTTTGTCTGGCCAGTAGCTGTCCGTTAGTCATTGCGCCGGCGATGAATCAGGCGATGTGGATCCACGTTGCTACTCAGCGTAATATACGAAAACTACAGGCACGCGGAGTGATTCAACTGGGCCCAGACACAGGTAGACAAGCTTGTGGCGATGTCGGTTTTGGGAGAATGTCCGCCCCGGATGAATTGACGGTAGCCATAGCCAGTCTTTTTCAAACCGGTAGCTTAACAGGCAAATGTGTAGTGATTACTGCTGGACCGACTCGTGAAGCCATCGATCCGGTTCGTTATATTAGCAATTACAGCTCTGGTAAGATGGGTTATGCGCTGGCGTGCGCTGCAGTTGATGCAGGTGCTAGAGTAAAGTTAATCAGCGGACCTACGGTTATATCGCCCCCTGAACACGTAGAATTAATCCGTGTTCTATCTGCCGATCAAATGTATCAGGCTAGCATGCAGACATTGCCAAGTTGTGACGTGTTTATCGCCGCTGCTGCCGTAGCTGACTATAGGCCAGTGAATGTCGCTACACGTAAAATAAAAAAAACGAGTAGCGATACGGTGACCTTGGAAATGATTAAAAATCCAGATATCGTTAGCGCTGTCGCCGCTGCCAACCAGTCCTTTGTGGTTGGATTCGCAGCAGAAACGGACAATATTATTGATCATGCCAGATCTAAGCTAAAGGCCAAACAATTGGATTTGGTTGTCGCCAATGACGTATCCGACGGCAGTATAGGTTTTGACAGCGACCATAATGCCGTGACGCTGATAAGCCATAACAGTCAACATGTACTCGATAAAGCAAGCAAACAACAACTGGCTCGAGATATTATTCATCACATAGCGAGTATGATGGACAAAACAGAAAAAGGGGCAGTTACAAAGTAGTCAAAGCCATGAATATAACAACAAAGCACTCTACAAAAAACAATACCTCATCAAATTTCCTTCACAACATTCGCATTCTTGTACTGCAATTAATTGCTCTAGTGTTGTCGTTAGTAGCGGGTTACCTTATCTGGTCATACGCTATCATTGACCGGGAAAAACAGCAGTTGAATCAATTATCTTTGACACAGGCAAAGCATCAACAGCAGATCATTCAAAACTATCTCGCGTCGCTAATTGATAGCGCAACGTTATATAACTTCAACCAAGATTTATCATCAGGCATACCATCTTTTGATTCAGCCAATCTGGATAGCTACCGCGATAAACTTTTTAACAATATTCCTCACTTAGAGTTGGTGAAATTTTTCGGCCTAAATCAAACGCGTATGGACCAAGCAGAAGATGCTATTAACTTTGTTGTTATGGATATGATCAATCGCAACGAAAGAGGCGAAACAGTATACCCGGAAGCTATTAAAGCTAAAAAAGCAAACACCTGGCTTATCGCTATTGTGAGACCGCTATATCAACAGCTAAACCAGCAAAAGGTAGAAAATCCGCTGGAGGTAGATAAAATCCATGCACGAAACATAATAGGCACACTCTATTTAGCGGTGAGTGTAGAGGCGCTGGAAAAACAGTTATCCGCATCTGATCAAGGGTTAGGGTTAACACAAATAACACAGCGAGTTGCTGATAAGAAATTTATACCTTTTATCGAAGTGGGCAATGCAGCGAAATACCCTACGCAACGATTGAAAATTACCAATACCAATTGGCAACTTAGCTATACCCCTTCAGAAACGTTATATTTGCAGGCAAGGCAGCCGCGGATGCTGGTTGTACTAATAATCGTCGCTATCACCTTTATGCTGACAGCCCTAGGTTGGTTTACGGCCCGTCGGCTAAACCGTCAATCAGGGGCGACTGCTAAATCAACAAATGAGACGCCCGATTCTCCCATCACTTTCCCGTCTAAAAAACAGATTGCCACCACCGTGCCAATTGACGATGTCGATAGCTTACTCAATATTGAACTGTCTGAGGAAGATAAAGCATTATTGGATGGGCCAATCAGTCTGGGTGACGAAGCCAATGCGTCCAATAAAGCGAGCCTAGATCGCAAAACAGAAATAAGCTTAGATAATAAAATAAACGAAGAGCATATTGCTGTTATGCAAGAACGCCAACGTAAAGATCTACCTCACTGTATTTTCCGTGCCTATGACATTCGTGGCATAGTAGATAAACAACTGACGTGTGAATTGGCAAAGCTGATTGGTCAAGCATTGGCCAGTGAAGTACTCGATAAGGGTGAAAAATACTTGTTTGTTGGCCGAGATGGTCGCTCTCATTCTCCTAAAATTGCCGATGCTTTCGCTCGCGGTGTATTAAGTACTGGATGCAATATTATTGATCTTGGTTTGGTACCCACGCCACTGGTGAATTTTGCTGCGTTGACTTCCGAAATAACTAGCAGCGCTGCTATGGTGACAGCTAGTCACAATTCTAAAGAATACAATGGCTTCAAATTTTTGATCAAAGGACGCACTCTGGTGGATCAAGATATGCAAGCAATCAAAAACAGCATCGCCAAGGGTGATTTTCATACAGGCCGAGGCAGTACGGAATACCAAAGTATCAATCAACGTTATATTGAGCGAATAGTGGATGATATTGCTTTGCCCGGCAATTTGCATATTGTGATTGATGCAGCAAATGGCGCTACATCAGCGATAGCACCTCAACTATTTGAAAAGTTGAGCTGTACAGTAACACCGTTATTTTGTGAGATTGATGGTGATTTTCCCAATCACGATCCCGACCCTTCGGTCGTTGAAAACTTGCAGCCACTTATTGAAAGTGTCAAGCAACAACGGGCTGATTTAGGATTAGCATTCGATGGCGATGGCGACCGATTAGTTGTCATAACGCCTAAGGGTAAAATTGTTTGGCCTGATCAATTGATGATGTTATTTGCCGAGGATGTTGCTTCCCGCAATCCCGGCTGTGACATTATCTACGATGTCAAGTCTACCCGTCAGTTGAGCCAGATCATTGCCCGTTGCGGCGGTAGGCCGATTATGTGGAAGACTGGCCACGCTAATATGAAGGCAAAAATGTACGATACTGGTGCGTTACTGGCGGGGGAATTTTCCGGGCACATCTTTTTTAAAGAGCGGTGGTTCGGTTTTGATGATGGTATGTATGCAGCAGCCCGATTATTGGAGATAGTCCTCTTGGGAGGACGAGATATCGATGATATATTTGAAGAATTCCAACCCTTGGTGACTACGCCCGAAATAAAAATTCCCGTCGGAGAAGAAGAAAAGTTTTCTATTATCGAGTCACTGATTGAAACCGCCAGTTTTGCCAATGGAAAAAAGGTAACGATTGATGGCATTCGCGTCGATTTCCCGCGATGCTGGGGGTTAATTCGGGCGTCAAACACTTCAGCAGCATTGACTCTGCGTTTCGAAGCAGAGACAGAGCAAGATATGGATAGGATAAAACGCTTGTTCAGGCTCGAACTCGGTAGAGCGAACCCCAAACTGCCTAAATATTTTTAGGTCCCTGTTAATCTAGCATTAGGCATAAACTAAAAATCAGATGGTGCCAGTAAAGATAGCTCCAGAAGTAAAACGAAACCAATGGAATGGCCATTATGGCTTCATGTAGTAGAAGACGAAAATCGAGTAATTATCTATGACGTTAACTCGGGACACAGCAGTTAATATTGCACAAGTATTGACAGAAGCGCTACCTTATATCCAACGTTTTACCAATAAAACCGTAGTGGTAAAGTACGGCGGCAATGCGATGATTGATGAGACGTTACAAAATAGCTTTGCACGAGATATAGTGTTGATGAAGCTGGTTGGAATTAATCCCGTCGTCGTTCATGGCGGTGGGCCACAGATCAGTGAATTGCTGGATAAATTAAACATCAAGTCGCGCTTTATCGATGGTATGAGAATTACTGACAGTGCAACCATGGATGTGGTGGAGATGGTATTGGGAGGAAATGTCAACAAGCAAATAGTCAGTTTAATCAATCGCAATGGTGGTCACGCCATTGGCCTTACCGGTAAAGACGGCAACCTTATCTGTGCCAAAAAGCTATCGGCAAAACGGAAAATTCCGGAGATGGCAGCACCGGAAATTATTGATATTGGCCATGTAGGCGACGTTAAGTCGGTCAATGTCAATGTGATCAATATGTTGACTCAAAGTGATTTTATTCCGGTGATTGCGCCTATCGGGGTAGACGATAACGGTAGCTCTATGAATATCAACGCCGATTTAGTCGCCGGAAAAATCGCGGGTGTTTTACAAGCTGAAAAACTTATACTGTTGACCAATGTTGCCGGACTTGAGAACAAACAAGGCAATGTGTTGACCGGTTTAAGCACGAGTCAAGTTAATGAATTGATTGAAGATGGCACTATCCACGGTGGTATGCTGCCAAAGATTCGTTGCGCACTGGAAGCTGTCAATAATGGTGTCAATACAGCGCATATTATTGATGGCAGAGTATCGCATGCGGTATTGTTGGAAATATTTACAGATTCTGGTGTCGGCACACTGATTTCAAATGCCCTACGTACTTTCTAATCCAAATACTAACGGCGCGAGCACTATCTAAAAAGTAAAGGGATCACAATTTAACAGTTATGGAAAAAAAATCACCAAAGCCATCCAGGCGTCAACACATATTGGAAACATTCGCTGTGATGCTAGAAGAATCTCCGGGTGCTCGTATTACAACGGCCGCTTTGGCTAAAAAAGTCGGTGTTTCGGAAGCAGCGCTATACCGCCATTTTGCCAGTAAATCAAAAATGTTTGAGGGTTTGATCGAGTTTATCGAAGAAACAATTTTCTCCCGCATTCACCTTATCATTTCTGACTTTCCAGATACCCCGACCCGGTGTGAAAAAATACTGTGGTTGTTATTGAGCTTTGCCGAGCGAAATCCTGGTATTACTCGAATTATGACAGGAGATGCACTGGCGGGTGAAACGGAAAATTTGCGCGCACGTGTAGTGCAATTTTTTGATCGTTTAGAGACCCAACTCAAGCAATTGCTCCGTGAGGCAAAAATGCGTGAAAATTTAGAATCCAGGTTACCTATCGTTGTTGCCGCGAACTTGCTTCTATCCATTGCCGAAGGGCGAATTGCGCAATTTGTGCGCAGTGAGTTTAAAAGACTACCTACGGAAAATTGGTCGGATCAGTGGTCTGTGGTTATGGCCAATTTCTTTTATGAAAATAACCCGCACTAACTAAAAACTACTTTTTTTCTTCGTTGAGCTGGTTTACCGGTGTGATTATCATAAAGCGGGCTATGTCTTCGTCAAATTTCTCCGTTTGCGCTTTATATTCCTGTTCCCGCAAGTGAATTTTGTCGGTTATAGCTGCTAATTCTTCCTTGATCGCATCAATATTAGCTAAGACGATATCCGGTATAGGTTGACCGTTACGTTCCATAGTGGCGGCTTGCGATAATAGTTTGTCTTTTTCTCTATTAAAATTGATTACATTGCCTTTAAGTATATTGATGTTGGCCGATATTTCGGCCAGCTTGCGCTTTTTTGCCGCTTCGATATCACTGACTCGACTGTAACGTTTTAAAAGTTGACCATCCCAAATTTGTAACCGCTCTTTTTCAGCTCGCGCCGCTTCAACCTTTGCTCTGTCCTCGGGAGAGAGTTCAGGGGGCACAACTTTAATCAACTGGCCACTAGAATCAACAATTTCATACCCATTGGCGGTGTACTGGGCAGGAATGCTGTAAGTTAGCACTTTTACACCACTTTCATTGACATAGCGATAAAGTAGGCGCTCTTGACCGGCTGTGTGGTTACTTATCGGCAGCAACAATATCAGTAGTACACTGACTAGGCAGCTTTCAAGTGATAACCATGGTTTCGTACTAAAAAAAAGATGATGCATGATAACTAATTTTCCTTTCAAGTTACTCCATACTTCGAACGGTAGGCCAACATTGCCGACAACTGTTTTTCTTCACCTGACATTGTGAGGTAATCTACAATATCATTGAGGTCAATAACGCTAATAACAGGTATTTTAAATTGTTGTTCTATTTCCTCAGTAGCCGACAATGAATGGCAACCTCGTTCCAGGCGGTTGAAACCGATAATAACAGCCGCGGGCTGAGCGCCCGCATGTTCAATAATATTTATGGCGTCAGTTACCGCAGTGCCTGCGGTAATGACATCGTCAACAATTAATACCTTGCCTCGCAGATCAGCACCTACCAGCCTCCCTCCTTCACCGTGATCTTTAGCCTCCTTACGATTAAAGCACCAAGGTAAATCTCGGTGGTACTTGCGCGCCAATGCAATAGCAGTTGAAGTAACTAAAGGAATCCCCTTATAGGCTGGCCCAAACAATATATCGATGTCGATATTAGCGGAAATAATTGCTTGTCCGTAGCAATCGCCCAATTCAGCCAGGGCACTACCCGTGTACAATTGACCGATATTGAAAAAATAAGGGCTGACGCGTCCGGATTTTAAAGTAAATTCACCAAAACAAAGTGCCTTGTGTGCAATCGCCAAGTCAATAAATTTTCTTTGATATTCTAGCACTGACTCTTCCTATAGCTGACAAAACCCACTGTAAGATTTTTACAGGGAGCAAGCTGTTTATGGTCAAATAGTTTCAAATCTTGTTTAACAAATACTAAGCCATATTTAGTCATAAGATGTTATCATTTACAACTCAAAATAAACCACACTAGTTAGATATCATAAACGAATTGTATGCTTAGGATTTTATATATATGAGGATTATAAGTCTGTGCGTCGAAAGTATTCGCCAAGCGGCCCAAAAAGGCCTCTACGACTGGCTAAAAAGCCAAGATGCTGACATTATTTGTCTGCAAGATATACGGGCGCTGGAATATGAGCTTGACGATGGTCCTTTTCACCCCAAAGGCTATAACGCTTACTTTTTTGATTCGGGTGTCGAAAATTACAATGGTGTGGCCATATACAGCCGTTTAGTACCAAAAGCATTGATCTATGGACTGGGCTTCAAGAGCGGTATTGATATGGAAGGGCGCTATCTTCAGGTCGATTTTGAAAGAATCAGTGTTGGGTCATTACTAGCTCCATCAGCTACTAGTGACCCCGAGTCGCAAAATGCCAAAATGGATTTCTTTGATGAGCTTCAAGCCCACCTGAGTAAGGTGGCTCGCAAACGCCGGGATTTTATTATTTGTGGCAATTGGGCCATGGCGCCGACAGAATCAGATGTCAATAATCCTGATGCACAGCAACAACAACCAGGTTTTTTGCCATTTGAACAGCAATGGATGGAACAGCTATTCAATGAAATAGGTTACTCTGACGCCTTTCGTTCGTCGGGTAACAATGATAGAGACGAGTACAGCTGGTGGCCCAGTGGAGAACTTGGCAGTGGAGATGCGTGGAGAACTGATTTACAAGTGATTTCAGAAAATCTTAAACATCACGTAGAGTATTCAGTAATCTACAAGAAACAGCTATTTTCTAACCACCTGCCGGTAATTGTGGATTACGATTTGGATTTGCAATAAGACTTATAATTCAACCAAAGATAAATTTTAACAGTTACAGAGGGCGGTGAACCGCTGGACAAACGGGTTCACCGCTCCATACGTTTTCAATTAT
>CAZEUZ010000106.1:0-9599 GCA_964515805.1 uncultured Cellvibrionaceae bacterium
CCTGAAGTCACCGAATTAATGGCGCTGTGTAACTTATCCTGGAATGTATGGATTTTTGCCGAAATATCATCCGTTAGTATATTTTGTTTATTTTTTATTAAGAAAGATTCAAAATCATGGGCTAAATCACCCAAAGATGTGAGTCCGGCCATTCTGGCCCCACCCTTTAAAGTATGCAGTAAGCGCTGTAGAGAAGAGTTATTCTTGGTATCAGATGTATCGCTTTCCCATGCATGAATAGTTTCATCAATTTCTTCGAGCAATTCATTGGATTCGTCCAGGAAAATTTCGACAACTTCATCATCAATTTGTTGGGAATTTTCTGGATTGGGTTGCTGCTCAACTGCTTCAATATCAATTGTCTCAGAATCCGCTGCTGAAGGTGTCGGCGGATCGTTCGGCTGCAAACTATCTTGTTCTACTAACTTGGGGTCGCCTTTTTCGGTTTGCCGCGACAATTCAGTCTCATTTTCATCGGTTGCAGTGGATGACTTTGACTGTTTAGATTCGTTTTCAATATGCAAGGATTGTAAACGAGCAAAAAAATCCTCTTCGATTTCGGGGAGGTTTTGTCCTGCAGCAATAGCATCCATCATATTGAGTAAAAGCATGTGACCTTCTTGTAGTAAACTGTAACACTGATCACTGCTTTCAATAGATCCGGAAATTAAATACTCATAGCAACGGGTTAACTCATTGCTCAAACGATTCATCGACGGCAAGCCGGCCTGCTCAGCACCGAGACTCAGTTTATTTAACTCCTCAATGATGTCCTTCCACTCACTGGATTGAACCTCCTTGCCACGCCAATTTTCAATGAGAGAATCTATTTCTAACAATAGATTCATCTCTGTCGTCATGAAATTTTCTAACAGTCTAGGATCGGCTTTGTTGTGTTCTTGTTGATGAATTATCGGACCCACTGTCAGTTCGCGCACTTCGGCAACACGAACAATAAATTGGGGCAATTCCGGAATTTCTGGCGAGGTATTTTCAGCGAGCTGATGTAGCACAGCCTCTGTGTGAGCAACGCAGTCTTTAATTAACTGAAGAATATCAGCATTGATATCCACTTGATAACCGCGCAATTCTTTAACGAAATTTTCCATGGCCGTCATCAAATCGGCAATTGGTAAAATTTCTATCATGTATGCACTGCCTTTCAATGTGTGTAAGGCGCGCTGCATCAGATCACTGGGCGGATGAAAGATTGGCATTGATGCTTCTATTTCTGCAATACAGTGTTTCACTGTTTTCAAGTGGCCATTAGATTCATTGATGAATATATCTAATAACTGCGGGTCGATGGATAATTGATGCTTGTCATCGCTAGTTGCGGTATTTTCTGGCAAATCAACGTTGCTAGAAGAAATATCGACAGTGTCACCGTTGGCTATTTGGTGACCCCAAGCCATATACTGTTCAATCAGTGACTGTTGTGGTGTAGGTTGATGAGTCTTAAATGCTTCGATCATATCTTCCAAGATATCGCAGACTTTCTGTATTAAATCAACTATCACCGCAGTTGCTGGAATAGTGTGGTCGATCACTCGATTGAGCATGTTTTCGATAGACCAGGCCAGTTCGCCGATATCATTGGCATTTACCATGCGGCCACTGCCTTTTAAGGTATGAAAGGCGCGACGGACTTCCGTCAATGCTTCAACATTATTAAAATCTGTTGCCCAGCTCGGCAGAAAATCGGTAATATTTTTCTTAACTTCTCCCGCCTCTTCAATAAATATCTCAATGATTTCATCATCTAAAATATCATCGTCGTCCTGCTCTTCATCACTATTGGGTGTCGATGCTTGTTCCGTGTTAGCAAGTTGCTCTGGTTCTAGGTCGTGCTCTATTTCAGAAGATAGCTCTGTCTCGACAGGTTGTTCCGCCTGTTCTTCCTGTTTGGGAAGAATTTCCACCGGATATCCCAATGAAACGAGCCTTTTTTCGCCAATATCTAATAAAAATTCACTATCATCATTAAAGTCGGCAATCATTCGCTCTAAATAATAATCGACGCTGGTAATAGCGTCAGCGAGATCATCCAATTCCTGCCGTTCAGGTGAAATCTCCTCGTCAATCAGTTTTTGCTCAATATAATTCGAACAGGCATTCAATATTTGTGCAGGACGTTCCAGAGGGAGCATCAATAATCCACCGCGTGTTTCGCGCAGTAGCGCTGGTGTTAATTGAATACTTTCTATATCCCATTGTTTGGCTATATATTCAGTAATAGCATCCTTTACTGTTTCTAAACTATTGCGACTTTCTTGAAAAACAGACAGTTGGGCTTTATCAAAATGATAATTTGCGGATGGAGAATCCGTATTTTGCGCTTTATTGTTACCCAATGCGTTATCAATATCGTCCCCAATCTCTACAATGCCT
This sequence comes from uncultured Cellvibrionaceae bacterium, assembly GCA_964515805.1. GTDB lineage: Bacteria > Pseudomonadota > Gammaproteobacteria > Pseudomonadales > Cellvibrionaceae > CAZEUZ01. The sequence goes on from CAZEUZ010000106.1 coordinate 2,392, forward strand.
TGAGCTATATCTAACAGTTGATCGTTGGAAGCTGGAACATTGTGTTGCTGAAGAGTGTGCAGTGCTGATATTTGCACTTGAATCTTTTTCTGTAGGCTGCCGACGCCCAGTACCATCAAAGTATCGTTAATTCGAATTAATATATTTGTGATATCTTGTAATGATTTTTCCGGTTCTTCATCTGATAAACAGCGATCGAGAATATCTTTTATATCATTGAACTCCAGTTTAATAGCAGCTGCTAAGGATTTCAGCGCGTCATTATCTGTAAGCGCCGATATGTCCTGGTCATTAAAACTTAATGCATAGTGCTCTTTGACTGCATTAATTAATGGAGTTTCACCCTTAGCATTTGCTATGCAATAGAGTAAATTTTTTAGTATGTTTTTGTCGGCGTGTTCACTTAAAAATTCAATGCCATGTTGGCCCAGGTGCCCTAGCTCACGGTCTAACTGATCAAATAGATTTTTGACAGCAGATGTTATCCCAATGGTATTTTGCTCTAAGCCCTGTATCAACGCCGCGGTTATTTCCCAAACCGAAAACTGATAAGTTCCATGGGTGATTTTTTGGAGGTGTTCACAAACCTTGCCTAAGTATCCGAGATTTTCGTCGACCTTTGATCCAGTAACAATGCCAATGGTTGCCTGTCTGTACATCTGCCTCAATTTGCTTGTTACAGACTTAAAATTTTCATCATCCTCAGCGATGGATAATTTTTTGCCCACAATTTTGTAGGCGTAGCTCAAATCAGGATTGAAAAAATTGGCGTTATGCAGCAGATTAGCGCCCCGTACAGCGCGCAATTCATTAATCAGAGACAGGGCGACAGAGGAATTATCTCGGCGAGTTTCCTGCATGTGTTGCAGGTAATTTGGCAATTGCAAAATCGCCCGCATCAACACTTCCTGCGCTTTTTCGTGATCGACAGTCTTCCGTTCTTCTAATGTGCGCAACAGTGACGCCATTTCTTGCGTCAGGATCGCTGCGCTGTGGAGCTCCAGAATTTGCAGAGAGCCATAAACTTGGCGGATGCACGTCAGACAAGAATTTAACTGCTCAGTGTCTTTGTTATCTTGGAAATAGCGTTCTAGCGCTTCACCAGCCTGTGTCAGCGCAATGTTAATTTCCTTGAGCACCCATTCAAGCGCTGCATACTGGCGATTATCGGTCATTTCCTTTCCGTGCCATGTGGAAGTAGCAATTAGTCTGAAGTACGCTGTTTGCTACTCTCTTTACCAGAAAAGATGGTTTCGGAAGCTCAGTGGATTTTTTCAGAGACCATATCATCATTTAATTGTTGTCCTGAATATTACTCTGACGTTTAGGCGTAGTGCTCTAATTAGGACTTTTCTTTATCAGCATCTAGATCTGTAAAGTCTGTATTTGAGTCACTGGCTTCGAGATCACTTTCTTCACTCAGCATCAATGTTGCCTCTGGATCGACATCGGAATCTTCTAACAATGGGAAATCAGTCTCTTCTTCTGCATCTACAGATGGCATATTGTCATCGCTGTCCCGGTACTCGTCCGGCAATGTAAAGTCAGCTACAGAGTCACGTAAATCGAGAGCCATTTCAGTCAGTTCACCAATTGACTGAGCACTTGCCTGCGTACCTGCTGATGTCTGCGAAGTAATTTCTTGAATCACATTCATCGTACTTGACACGTTACCTGCTGAAGAAGCCTGTTGTCTGGCAGCATTGGAGATACGTTGAATCAACTCGGCAAGATTTGCCGATACACCTTCAATTTCTTCCAGTGCAACACCGGCGTCTTGAGCTAACTTGGCGCCATTAACCACTTCACTAGTGGTTTGTTCCATTGATATAACGGCTTCATTGGTGTCTGTTTGAATGGTTTTTACTAAGGTTTCTATCTGTTTTGTCGCCGCTGCGGAGCGCTCCGCAAGCCGTTGCACCTCATCCGCAACCACGGCAAAACCTCGACCTGCCTCACCCGCCATTGACGCTTGAATAGCGGCATTTAGAGCGAGAATGTTAGTTTGATCGGCGATGTCGTTGATCAAGCTAACGATATCGCCAATTTCTTGAGAAGATTCACCCAATCGCTTAATTCGTTTAGATGTATCCTGAATTTGTTCACGAATTGTGTCCATACCATTAATGGTATTTTGTACAACTTTGGCGCCTTTCTTAGCGATAGATACCGATCGTTCTGCAACCGACGCGGATTCTGACGCATTGGTGGAGACTTGATCGATAGTCACAGCCATCTCATTGATGGCTGCTGAAGCGCCTGCAATTTCCTGGGATTGATGATCCGAAGCTTCCGCCAAATGCAAAGCAGTTTGTTGGGTATTTTGAGCGGCGCTAGATACTTTTACTGCTGTACTGTTAATGCGTTCTACGAGTACTCGTAATTGCTCGATAGTAAAGTTAATGGAGTCGGCAATGGCGCCAGTGAAATCCTCTGTCACTGTGGCGGTAGTCGTCAGATCACCATCCGCTAAATCTGCTAATTCGTCCAACAGACGTAGGATTGCCTCTTGGTTTCGCTGGGTGGCTTCGGCAGTCATTGCAATCGTTGTTCTAGCCTGGCGTTGTATGGAAAAAATAATACTGACCACGCAAAAAAGAATGCCAATAACGGCTGCGATAGCACAATAAATGAAAAAATTAACTAATGAGAGAGTTTCTACCTTAGGTGTCATTTGGCCTAAGATACTGCTTATTGTCTGAATATTTGGCAGTAGTTGCTGCCGTGCTTGGCGCGCTGACAGTAGATTATCGCTAGCTGTGGCCATCTGTTCTATCGTCTCATTAACCAAATTAAATTGTTTGCTGATTTCAGATAAACTTTCAATGGCTGCAGCCCTGTTAAAAGCTGAAATGCCTCTCTTAGAGTCACCCTTCAAAAGAGCTTGTGCAGATTCATTAAACGAAGACACGTCTGCTCGGTACTGCTCGAAAGCAGCGGCGCCAGTTTCTCTGTCATAAACCAAGCGCTCCAAGTTGCTGAGGATTCGTTCAATCAGGAATGACTGGCGCTGGGCTATCGATATTTGCGCCTTACTTGCCTTAGAATCCAACAAATAATCAATGATCTTATTATTCTCTGTTTGAATATTGAGCGTGGCTCTCCTCAATCTACCAACAGCTGACTTCATGTTGGCGATACTATTTTTGATTGTATTGTTAGCCATTTCATCTATGATTAAGCGCACGTCATTCCATGTGGCTCTGTAAATCTCAAACTCTGTATTCAATCTGCTATCGTCTTGCAAGTTTTCCCATAGAGATTGCATTTCATCTACGGTAGTGGTCAAGGTTAACAGAGTATCTTCATTTCCACTGACAACCTCACCCGATAGCGGCTCCAAACGGCCAGATAATCCGCTCAATTTTGCTATGGTAGAAATAGTTTCCTTGTCGCGTGCAGAATCGACCCAAATCTTGTAGGTGCAGAAAACCAAACCAGCCAGAAACAGCAGCAGCAACACTACTAGTGATGTTCTCCAGCGGTGACTTTCAGCTGATACGTTGAAATTTCCAGAATCATCTTGCATAACTGCAAACTCCTAAAGGTAACAATGGCTTTTCAGCCTTAAAACAACAATGCTATGTGGGTTAAAGTATCTATCAAAATTCATTGAGGCCAAAGCCTGTTAAAACAAAACAATGTGCTCTAATCTAATGCAACATCGAGGAATGCTTTATCCTCAATCAAAGCGGTAGGATTAAAAACAAACCAGAGGTTTTTTTCTAGCTCAAAACCACCACTGACATAGTGATTCATTGAATGCGGCAATACGTCAGGTAAATTTGTCAGCTCATTCTCTACTGGGAAATGCTGCATTCCGTGTACATAATCAACCCATAGTCCCAAGTACAGATTTTCGGCTTCAACAATCAAAATGCGCTGGACCTTTCTGTGATTGGTCAAGCGACCACCTAGAAACTCTGCCATATCGAACACTGGCAACAATCTGCCGCGAATATTAGCGACTCCTTTAACCCAGCTATGCACATTGGGTAGACGAGTAAGATTTGGAATTTCGAGTATTTCTGCAAGTTGTCCCATAGGGACGACAAACTGAAAGCCCAGCAGAGAAAAACCAACGCCACTCCACTGGGCACCAGTATCAATCTGTGCAGGCAGTGGTTGTGCAAAGCGCGAGCTCTTGTGCGCTAACTCCTGTAACGCTGCAAAGGCTGTCGGTTGCTCTGACATACGAATTCAAACCTTTTTAATTAGACTTATCATCTAACAGGCCTTCGACCTACTGACAACAAATTCTTCGGCTAACTTTTTTTACACTGAATCTTTGGTTGAGCAGAAATTATCTCTTAAGAAGCGAGAGATTTCTCGATAGCCGTTAGTAATTCATCTGGATTTACCGGCTTGACTAAATAATCTTTAGCTCCCTGACGCTTGCCCCACATTTTATCGGTTTGTTGATCTTTTGTAGAAACTATAATAATAGGAATGTTGCTGGTCTTAGCATCTTTTGAGAGATTTCGAGTCGCTTGAAAACCGCTCATTCCAGGCAGCACAACGTCCATGAGAATCAAGTCAGGGTTGAGTGATTTAGCTTCTTGCAAGCCTTCTTCTCCGGTTTCAGCAGTTGAGACTTTGTACCCTTTGCCTGCTCCAAGCAGTATGTTGCTGAGCGTTTGTGTTTCCGTTGGCGAATCGTCAATAATTAAGATATGGGCCATGATTTCCTCAGATTTTTTACAATGGGTCGTTAGTGTGTATCTGCTGTGCCTAGCTGGGCTTCTATAGCTTCGAGTAGTTCAGATTTGGTGAAGGGTTTGGTTAAGTACTGCTCGGATCCGACAATTCGGCCTTTGGCACGATCAAATAAGCCATCTTTGCTCGACAGCATTATAATTGGGGTGTCTTTAAGATTAGAATTATTTTTTATCAGTGAACACATTTGATAGCCGTCCAGCCGCGGCATCATAATGTCGACAAAAATAATATCTGGGTGCGAATTGGCAATCTTGTCCAGTGCATCGAATCCATCTGTGGCGGTGGTAACGTCGCAACCTACCTTTTCAAGTATCATTGTAGCAGTCCGCCTGATGGTTTTGCTGTCATCAATGACCATTACTTTAAGGCTATCTAGAGCTACAGCCATAAACATCTAACCCTTACATTAATAAACGTATTTGCTATCGTACATCACTGAAAAAATAATCTGACTGACGCATCAATCATTCTATAGACTAATTTGCCATAGACACCATTCAGTCTTACTGTACGGAACAACCTTTGGTAGCGTTTTTAACACAGAAGAAGATTTTTATCTATAAATCGCTGAACAAATTTACTATTTATTGTCCTAAGACTTTTTATAATTATCTATTAGATGTCAGAATATAGCATTTAATTATAGATAAAAATATTCTTGGTATACCTAATGCATTCGGACAAAAAATACAGAAGACTTGCCGTAGTCATGGATCCCATTGCTACTATTAAAGTACACAAAGACACCACTCTAGCTATATTGTTGGCAGCTAAAAAGCGCGGTTGGCAATTACACTACCTGGAAACTAACGACTTGTTTTTAGCTGGAGAAGTGGCTATGGGTAGAGTACAACAGCTCGATGTTTTTGATGATGCTGAGTGTTGGTACCAGTTGGGTGATCGCAAGCTGACGCCACTATCGGAGTTGGATGTGATTCTGATGCGTAAGGATCCGCCTTTTGATAATCATTACATATATTGCACCTACATCCTTGAAGCAGCTCAACGTCAAGGTTGTCTAGTCGTTAATGATCCGCAGAGCTTGCGTGACTGTAACGAAAAGATATTCACGGCTCAATTCCCACAGTGTTTTCCACCCCTCCTTGTCAGTAGTGATATCGATTCTCTCAGAGAATTTTATCTGGAACATCGAGATGTTATTTTTAAACCACTAGACGGTATGGGTGGCGCCGGTATTTTCCGCTGTCGGCGCGATGAACTTAATTTAGGCGTCATTCTGGAAACTCTCACTCAACATGGTCAGCAGTTCATTATGGCTCAGCGTTACGTACCTGAAATAGTACAGGGAGATAAACGTATTTTAGTTGTTGATGGTAAAGCCATACCCTATGCTTTGGCGAGAATCCCAATCAATGGAGAAACGCGAGCCAATTTGGCAGCTGGCGGCGATGGCCGCCCTCAACCACTTAGCGATCGTGACCAATGGATTGTCGATCAGATTTCACCAACATTGTTAGCGAAAAAATTGTTATTCGTAGGCTTGGATGTGATCGGCGATTATTTAACTGAAATTAATGTTACTAGCCCTACCTGCGCCAGACAGATTGATCGTGCTTACGGGACTGATATTGGTGGCCAGCTGCTATTGGCTATTGAGGAGCGTCTACCACATTGACAACAACACTGACAACCGCGCCGAGCCAAGACCGATTGAGTTTCACGCTCTTTTTATCGTTGGTGATCCATGCATTGATTATTTTTGGGGTCGCATTTAGTGCTACTGAGCCATCAAGCTCCGCACCTAGTATTACGATTACTATCGCTACACACAAAGTGGAGCAGGCTCCCGAAGAAGTCGATTTCCTTGCTCAGCACAACCAGGAGGCCAGTGGCACAGAAACGGAATTACTCGAATTGACAACGGATACTAGAGCAGACTTTGCCGATACTAGGATTCAGTCTGTCGCTTCACCGTTGCAGCCCCAGTATCAAACAGATTCATTGAAAAAAAATAACAATAAGCCCGTATTGACCACGATAGATGCAGATCAGAGCCACATTGATATTAGTGATGACATCGATAAATCAGATAAAAACATGGATCGAAACAAAAAAGTTGTTCCCGTCATCAATAACGAGATTGCCAGTTTGCTCGCCACGCTTGATCGACAGCGGCAAGAATATGCCAAGCGCCCGCGCAAGCGGGCACTGACTTCCGTATCGGCCAAAAGTGCCATCGATGCGGCTTACTTACATCGATGGACTCAGAGGGTTGAAGAAGTTGGCAACCGCAACTTTCCTAGAGAAGCGGTAAAAAACAATATCACCGGTAGTTTGCGGCTGCTTTGCGTACTGAATGATAAGGGCGCCATTGAAGAAGTAAAAATATTACAATCATCTGGCCACTCTGTTCTCGACACAGCCGCGCTCCAAATTATCCACTTGGCTGCGCCTTTTCTCCCCTTTCCACCGGAGATTCGCAAAAATACCGATCAATTGGAAATTATCCGTACGTGGAATTTTGAAAT
>CAZEUZ010000107.1:0-3234 GCA_964515805.1 uncultured Cellvibrionaceae bacterium
TTCAAAATCACTCAAGCAGAACCACCAATACTCGTTCATAGATGGTGCAGGGGGGTGGATTCGAACCACCGAAGCTTTCGCGTCAGATTTACAGTCTGATCCCTTTGGCCACTCGGGAACCCCTGCGCAAAAGCGATGCATTTTCCGCTCATACACCGCAACTGTCAACTACTAGCCACAGCAATGTTTTAAAAAGCGGCCAAAAATGGCATAATTTAAAAATTGCGATGCGTGGAGATTTTAAAATCGATTTAAAATTTGGGCTTATTGAAAATCGTAGGCGCATTTGTTGTGCAACCGATCAAGGCCTTGTGTCTACGGGTGTTGAAACTCCTACGAAGAGTAACCTTAACAAAAAATTGGAGCTGGCGAGAGGAGTCGAACCCCCGACCGGCTGATTACAAGTCAGCTGCTCTACCAACTGAGCTACGCCAGCAAAATTTTTTCGTTAAATTCAGTCTTGACAACTAGGTTTAAAAATAATTGACCGCGATTTTAGAGAAAGTTTCAACGCTATGCAAGCGCTAATTTGCTACTCCAAACCTAGCCAGTAGGTATAACAATAAATGAATATTTTCTTAATTAACAACAATATCTCAAGTTAACGGATAAATCCCCACGGCTTTGCGCAATTTGTGCAGTAAGGGACGTGAATACTCTCGTGCTTTTTCGGCACCTTGCTGTAATATTCTTTCAATCTCAGCAGGTTTGGCTATCAGTTCATTGTAGTGTTCACGAGCAGCCATAAGCTCTTCATTGATCAGAGTAAACAATTGCTTCTTTGCCTCACCCCAGGCAATACCGTCGGCAAATGCCTGGCGCATCTGTACAGTCTGTTCTGGCGTCGCGAAGGCCTCCCAAATCTGAAACACTGTAGAGTCGTCGGGATCTTTAGGTTGACCCGGCTCTAACAGGTTAGTTTTTATTTTGTTAATCGATTTTTGTAGTTTTTTTTCAGGTAGAAATAAAGGAATCGTATTGCCGTAGCTTTTGCTCATTTTGCGACCATCCAATCCCGACAAAGTGGCTACTGCGTCATCAATGTTTGCTTCCGGCAGCGTAAAGTATTCACCATAGTGATGGTTGAAACGAGCGGCAATATCGCGCGCCATTTCCACGTGTTGCTGTTGATCTTTACCAACAGGAACATCGTGGGCATTAAACAATAAAATATCTGCCGCCATTAAAATTGGATAACTAAATAAACCCATGGTAATGCCGTAATCAGGGTCTTCGCCAGCATTGATATTGGCATCTACGGCTGCTTTATAGGCATGGGCCCGATTCATTAATCCCTTGGCGGTTATGCAAGTAAGCAGCCAATTTAGCTCGGCAATCTCTGGAATATCTGATTGACGATAAAACACAGTGTTATCAGTATCCAGGCCTAATGCCAACCAGGTTGCTGCAATTTCCATCGTGGATTGATGCACCAAAGCGGGATCTTGATTTTTTATCAACGCGTGATAATCCGCCAAAAAATAAAATGAGCGATTTTCGTCCTGCTGGCTCGACGCAATGGCGGGACGAATGGCACCCACATAATTACCCAAATGAGGAGTGCCTGTGGTGGTAATACCTGTTAGCACTCGTCGCTGTGTAGTTAGCTTAGAAAGTGATTGCATCAATAATTTGCCCGTTATTCAATCGAGTTTTTCGGTATTATAAAAGTCCGTCAAAACGGTAGTTAGCCGCCATGCATCATCTGCACCCGCCAATTCACGAATGGAATGCATGGCCAAGGTTGGCAAACCGATATCAACCGTTCTGACACCAACTGCACTGGCAGTAATAGGGCCAATAGTGCTGCCGCAAGCCATATCACTGCGAGTCACAAACGTTTGTACTGGCACCTGTTTTTGTTCACACAAATAACGAAAGATACCACTCGTCTGACTGGTAGTTGCATAGCGCTGATTGGCATTAATTTTAATAACAGGACCACCATTCAATAACGGGCCATGGTTGCCATCATGTCTTTCAGCATAATTCGGGTGAATACCATGCGCATTATCGGCGGAAATTAACAGTGACTTATCAAGAGTACGTAGACGCGCTTCATTGTCAGGGATAATACGCTGCAATGCCTGTGACAGCATAGGACCTTGTGCACCACAGGCGGAGGCACTGCCAACTTCTTCATGATCATTGCAAACCAATAGTGAAGTAACATCGTTATCTGCCGCAATCAATGACTGCAAACCGACAAAACAACTCAGTAGATTGTCTAAACGTGCCGCCGCAATAAATTGATTATTCAATCCTATCAATGATGCCGGCTGGGTATCGTATAAACTTAATTCAAAATCTAAAATTTCGTCGATTGAATCTTCTGATTGATCTACTAATCGTTGCCTTAATAATTGACGGAAGTCTACCTGCTTAGAATCCGTTTGCATAAGCAATGGTGGCAAGTGTTGTTGCTGATTAATAAGATTGCTTTTATTGGCATCGCGATTGAGATGTATCGCTAAACTGGGAATGACTGCTACTGGCGCTTTGAAATCAATCAAGGATTGAATAATATCGCCGTTATTATTTTTTGCGGTTACTCGACCGGCAATCGATAAATCTCGATCAAACCAAGGACCCAAAAGTGCACCGCCGTAGGTTTCCACTCCTAGCTGAAAATAACCATGTCGATGCAATTCCGGTTGGGGCTTAATTTTTAAACAAGGGCTGTCTGTATGCCCTCCCACCATACGGATACCAGTTTCCAATGGCGGCTGCCGACCCATAATAAAAGCGATAACAGAGGAATCATTGCGGGTAAAAAAATAGCGTTTGCCCATCTGTAAATCCCAGGCATCCCGTTCTTGCAATTGATCAAAGCCATTGGCCAGTAGTAATTGCGACATTGTCGCGGCTGCATGGAAGGGTGTGGGCGAATGATTGATAAAACTCAACAGTTGATGATTAAACACCTCTTTTTCGATCACACTTATCATATTTATTAAGGATTTTTATTGATTGTATATATAGGAAAGGCCTCGTAGTTTAGCCTACGAGGCCTTTGTATTAAAGTCTGACGATGACCTACTCTCACATGGGGAAGCCCCACACTACCCTTGGCGATGTATCGTTTCACTGCTGAGTTCGGGATGGGATCAGGTGGGACCAACACTCTATGGTCGTCAGACAAACCGGTTGTTTCTTTCAGTCATTGATGACTGAAAGACGCATCGAAGCCGTCTGAAACCGCTTTCGATGCCGCTATAGGCATCTACTCTATTC
>CAZEUZ010000108.1:0-2846 GCA_964515805.1 uncultured Cellvibrionaceae bacterium
CCGATAGGGATTTCCAAGGTGACATTTTGCAGGTTATTGGCTTTGGCACCTATCAGTTGAATAGACTGTGAATCTTTACTGGGAATCCGTTTTTCGGGGATAGCAATTTTCTTTTTGCCGGATAAGTATTGGCCAGTCAATGATTGTTTGTTCTTTTTGATATCGCCAAGATTGCCCTGGGCGATAATTTCGCCGCCATGAACACCCGCGCCCGGGCCGATATCAATAATATGATCGGCATTGCGAATGGCGTCTTCATCGTGCTCGACAACGATGACGGTATTGCCTAAATCCCGCAGATCGGTCAGTGTTCTCAATAGCCTGTCATTATCCCGTTGGTGAAGGCCGATAGAAGGCTCATCGAGGATATACATCACACCCACCAACCCAGCGCCGATTTGGCTGGCGAGTCGAATGCGCTGTGCTTCGCCGCCAGAAAGTGTTTCGGCGCTGCGGCTTAAGGTCAAATAATTCAAACCGACATTGACTAAAAATTGCAGTCGATCACGGATCTCTTTGATGATTTTCTCAGCGATTTGACCTTTGGCGCCGGTAAAACTGAGATTGTTGAAGTATGCAGCCGTATCTGCAATGGGTTTAGCAGTAATATCGGCAATAGTTTGATCTTCGACAAACACGTGACGAGCCTCCCTGCATAAGCGCGCACCTTGGCAGTCGGGGCAGTCTTGCGTGGATAGGTATTTGGCCAACTCTTCGCGGGCATGTTGCGACTCAGTATCCCGATAGCGGCGTTGCATATTCGGGATGATTCCCTCAAAACGATGGCGGCGTGTATGAGTGTCTCCGCGGTCGTTGACATAACTGAATTTTATTTCGGTATTACCTGATCCAAATAAAATGATTTGTTTATGTTTATCGTTTATCTTTTCCCATGGGGTATCAATGTCGAAGCCATAATGTTTCGCCAGAGATGTCAGCATATGAAAGTAGTAAATATTGCTTCTATCCCAACCGCGAATAGCCCCTTCAGCCAGTGTGGCTTCGGGAAAGTGGACAATATTTTTGGGGTCAAAGAATTGGTTGATGCCTAGGCCATCACAGCTCGAACAGGCGCCAGCAGGATTGTTAAATGAGAACAGCCGAGGCTCCAAATCACTCAGTGAATAATCACATAAATGACAGGCATGTTTGGCAGAATACATGACATCTTCTCGATTGCCATCCATAAAATGAATGATTGCCAAACCTGAGGATGCGTTAATGGCGGTTTCAAAGGATTCCGACAAGCGTAACTTGATATCCTCTCGTACTTTAAAACGATCGACCACCAATTCAATGGTATGTTTCTTTTTTTTGTCGAGCGTAGGCACATCATCTAGATCGATCACTAAGCCGTCAACGCGAACACGAATAAAGCCATCTCGGCGCAACTCTTCAAAAATATGTAAGTGCTCACCTTTTCTATCTCGTATTAACGGCGCGAGCAACATCAACTTGGAACCTTCGGGCAGTTTAAGCACACTGTCGACCATCTCGCCGATGGTTTGTGCCGATAAACTGACATTGTGTTCGGGGCAGCGGGGTTCACCGACTCTGGCGTAGAGCAGGCGCAGATAATCGTAAATTTCCGTGATGGTGCCAACAGTGGAGCGGGGATTGTGTGATGTCGACTTTTGTTCAATGGAAATAGCTGGGCTTAAGCCTTCGATATGATCGATATCCGGCTTTTCCATCATCGATAAAAACTGACGGGCATAGGTCGACAGCGATTCGACATAGCGACGCTGACCTTCAGCGTAGAGTGTATCAAAGGCCAATGAGGATTTTCCGGAGCCAGAAAGACCAGTGATAACGATAAATTTATCGCGAGGAATATCTAAATCAATATTTTTTAGGTTGTGGGTGCGAGCACCCCTGACAATAATTTTATCCACTATTCCTCATCCAAAAAACGGAAGTTTGAAAACAAAAAATCCTTCTTATCTAACGAAACGAAATGAGAAAGTATGATGCACTTGGGATTAGAAAGAGTACCACCAATTATTGAGGCATCTGCTGATACAAAATAGGGCTGGTTGGAACAAAGATTAAGCATAAAGGTTTTTTATTTCAAGGACTTTGGGACTTTATGGAACTAATTGGTATTAGCATGTGGTAGCAAGGGGGAGACTTGAACTCCCGACCCCAGCATTATGAATGCTGTGCTCTAACCAGCTGAGCTACCTTGCCATTGCCTTGAAAATTTTATGGATAAAATATAAATTTTACGATATGCAATACATAGAAGGAGGCGTATTATCCCGGCGGTTATTGGGGCTGTCAAGCAAGTTGAGCAACTGAAAACCGAATGGCTAGACGTTAAAACGAAAGTGAACGACATCGCCATCTTCAACAACGTATTCTTTTCCTTCCAGGCGCCATTTGCCCGCTTCTTTGGCGCCTTGTTCACCTTCATGTGCGCAAAAGTCGTCATAACTGATCACTTCTGCACGGATAAACCCTTTTTCAAAATCCGTATGAATCTTACCCGCTGCCTGTGGCGCCGTTGACTCGGTGGGAATAGTCCAAGCTCTGGCTTCTTTGGGTCCCGCAGTAAAAAAAGTGTGTAGATTCAACAAGGAGTAACCCGCGCGGATGACGCGGTTTAGTCCGGGCTCGCTCATACCTAAGTCTTGTAAAAAATCCAACTTTTCGTCAGCGTTTAACTCGGCAATTTCTGCTTCAAGTTTATTACAAATAGGGACAACGAAGGTATTTTCATCTTCGGCGACAGCCATAACAGAACTCAAATGAGGGTTATCGGTGAAACCTTTCTCATCCACATTGGCGATATACATCGTTGGCTTTAAGGTTAGCAAATTGAGCGTGCCAATATGGTGCAATTC
>CAZEUZ010000109.1:0-5621 GCA_964515805.1 uncultured Cellvibrionaceae bacterium
ATTATTCATTGCAATAAAATTTTTATACTCATAAATGGCATCAACAATAACTGGCGTCTGCAACCATTCCATGCTCCATCATTACCAAACATTATTGGCGGCACTGGCGCCGACAGCATTGGCAACCTGGGCGGAGAAACTGCCACAGGATATTTGCGGTGGCTTATCGATAGAGCGTTTTGGCGATATGCCAAATTGGCTACTTGCACTAGATAATTTACCACATACTGAGCCCAGTTTTGTCCGTTACCGACCTCAAATTGATATTGGCAGGCCAACAGATTGTGGCAGTGATACCTTATTGAAGATCGAACAACAATTGCGCGCATTGATTCCATGGCGCAAAGGACCTTTCACTGTGCACGGTATAAAAGTCGACAGCGAATGGCGTTCAGATTGGAAGTGGGAGCGGCTGCTGCCACATATAAAGCCTCTATTGGGTAAAACAGTTCTCGACGTCGGTTGTGGCAATGGATACCACTGCCTGCGCAGTTTTGGCGAAGGCGCTGATCGCATCATTGGTATCGATCCATCGCCTCGATTCGTCGTACAATTCTATATGATCAAACATTTTATCGGCCACATTCCTGTCGATGTGTTACCACTATCACTGGAACAATTACCAGCTAATCTGAGTTTTTTTGACACCACTTTTTCCATGGGTGTGCTCTATCATCGACGTTCACCTATAGATCATTTGTTGGCCCTAAAATCCACTCTCAAACCCAGCGGTCAGTTAGTTTTGGAAACCCTTTTAGTCGAGGGAGGAGAGGGAACCGTTTTAGTACCCAAAGGGCGCTATGCACAAATGAATAATGTATGGTTCCTGCCCAGTGCCGACACACTGATTGGCTGGATGAAAAAATGTGGTTTTAAAAACGCGAGATTGGTAGATATCAATTACACCAGCGTCGAAGAACAACGAACGACCCCTTGGATGCACTTTCACTCATTGGCGCAGTTTTTAAATCCCGACAATCCCAAGCTGACGATAGAGGGATATCCGGCCCCTATACGAGGTATTTTTATCGCCGACAACTAGGTTTCTGAAAAACACACTGCCCTAAACCCTCCATAATAGGCCAAGGTTAATGGCTATTTGGCGTTGATTCCTGCCTGCGCAGCCAACGACTTAAGGTCGCCCTAAGCTCATCGAGCTGTAGCGGTTTCCCAATATAGCCATCCATACCTGCGGATAGACAGTAGGTTTCCTCTCCGGGTAGAACCTGACTGCTCAACCCCAGTATAGGTGCATTGTTTACAGATTTACGAGGGACAGATGTATCATTTATGTTTGCACATTCTTTGTAGGCATTGCGAATAGATTCCACAACCATTTTAACATCGTTATTGTCTGCGTGGGTTTCGATAATAAAACCGTCAAATACTGTTTTTTCGATTGCAGTCAGTACATCTTCCAAAGAAGTGACGCTGGTTACTTTGCAACCCAGTTTCTTAAGCATCCCCTCAGCCACTAGACGATCAATACACCGATTTTGCATCAGCAAAACAGCGGCACCCTGTAACAAACCATTTTCGGCAACCTGCACCTTCTCTACTATTTGATCCTGGATCAGCAATTGCTTTATCAATTGCAACAGCGGTTGTTGCTTAATCGGTTTGAGTAGCGGTTTTATCTGCGGATTATTCGCAACATGCTGTTCTATTTGCGGCAGATTTTTTTGTTGCTGACTATATATTAGGATCTGTGGGAGCTGCCTGTATTCCGGCATATTGGCCAGAGCCGCTGAAAATTGCAGCGATTCCGAATTGTCGAACTCAGTATATACAATGATCAAGTGAAAAGGTTCGGTAGATTGAGTGGCATCGTTTATTTTATGAATAGCTGCCCGACAGTCGCTACTTACCGCTATTTCCAACCCCCAGCTGTGAAACATGTTGATGAGTGTATCGCACATTGCATCAGGAGGCCGGTAAAATAATAAGCGTTTATTATTGAATTTTGGGACATTCACTGTCTCGGGGTTTTTATTGGCGACAACTTCAACCTGTGCGGTAAACCACAAAGTTATCTGATGTCGATTGACGTGATAATCGATTCCAAAATCGCCACCCATACGCTGAGCGAGACGTTTGGTAATCGCCAAGTTCAAATCGAGATGCATAGTGGCATCAAGATTCTTAGAGGCATTGAATGCTTCAAACATTGCTTGTTGTTGCGGTGATAGTTCGGAAGCAATCTCACTGGTTGCTTCAAGGCGAAATTCGGCATCGGCATTTTTCAATAAGGTGCAGTCTGCCTTAACCACTAATTCCGTTATTGCGCAGTACTGATAAAGACTATTGATCAGATTGCCAAGCATATGACTAATACGTGAGGCATCAGTGCGTATGCACACGGGAAAATCCGGAGAGAAAATACAATAAACCTCTACCTGCTTCTGGTGAGCAGTGAAGGCAAGATTATCTACCACCTGCTCAATATGTCGGCTCAAGTTGACAATATCGATTTCCAGAGACAAGGATTTATCAGTAACATTGGTGAGCTCCAGCACATTATTAACTGTATCAACTTGGCGGTTACCAGCCTGCTCCACCAATGCCACCAGTTGTTTTTCTTCGTCACTTAACCGAGCAAATTTTAGCAATTGCAATGCGCCCACTACATCACTCAGAAAACTTTTTAATTGCTGGCTAAAGCTCTTCATAAATAATGAATTACTCGCGATCGAACTCTCATTATCTATCTTTTCCACTTCGAGATCGTAGGCACGTTTTTTTAAATCAAAGTTAGCTTGCAGACGCTCCCAATAATTCCGGCTGACATCCAGTGCTTGATTATGCAGCATTAAAAACAATACCAGTAGCATCAAGCCGTAAAACAAGCTGAGAGGCGTACCGATAAAAATGGCTGTCGCTGCTGTCGGTGTCAATCCGATAAATAAGTACAGCGTAAGAAAGCGACGATAGGGAGCATAAGCGTTAGCGACGCTGGATAGAAACACAGTGGTATAAAGCCACAATAACGGTGTCTCGGCTTCAATACCGACGACTAAAGTGACATTGGCGACCATAAAGCTCCACCAAGTGACGCTCAGCAGAGAGGTGAAAAAAAATGTATTACGCCATTTGGCTGGGGCGCGGGCGTACAAGGTATCGAACCTGAATAAAAAATAACCGCGCAACAAGGTAAAAAATATCAGGCCCACCGACAGTATTAAGGTCATCTGTGACCGTAGCTGTTGATATTGGCCAAACATCATACAGATAGCGAATATTATCAAAGTGATAAACAAACCACCGCTGCTGTACTTGGCCAAGCGCAAATCTGTCTCGCGCATGACGGCACGCTGTTTTTGCACTTTTAACTCGGGGATAAATAAGCTGATCATTAATAAAAACTATCATTTTCGCGGCTATTAAGACGGACGTATATGCCTTGTATATCTGGCCGCATATTTTCCCACAGAATCTGTGGATAACTCAGTGGATATATCTTGGTAAAGACCTCTTATCGCCCATGATATAAGGCAATTTCACAAATTGTCTATTTTTTATCCGATTAAAAAAAGTTCTTTTTTAATCAATTACTTATAAATGTCAATCCAAAAACTGGAAAAAATATTGTAATTTAAGTATTGCTTTTAAAAAAATACCGTATATGTGCATAAAAATGTCAGCAGCAGTTAATTTTAGAAGAAATAACACCAAAATATTGCGCATTTACAGCAAAAAGCGCGATAGACGCAGACGTTCCCATACTTTTAATAACGTCTTGTCGATAACAGCATGGGCGGCTATGCCAATCTTCTCTGCCATGGTTTTTTTCTGAACATATTTGACTTGATAAATATCGCTATCAACTGCCAGTTTAGCCACATAGTCATCACTGGTTCCCAGTTCGTCCACCAACATTTTTTCTTTCGCTTCCGTGCCAAACCATATTTCTCCTGTAGAGACATCATCAATGTCAACCACATCGCGGTGCTGCTTAACAAAGTCTTTAAATAATTCATGTGTTTTTTCTAAATCATCAACGAACTTTTGGCGCCCTGCATCGGTATTTTCACCAAAAACCGTCAGCGTACGTTTGTACTCCCCTGCCGTTAACTGTTCGAAATCAATATCATGCTTTTTCAACAGACGATTAAAGTTGGGTATTTGCGCCAACACTCCGATAGAGCCGAGAATCGCAAACGGCGCCGCACATATTTTATCGGCGACACACGCCATCATATAGCCACCACTGGCGGCCACCTTGTCGACACAAACGGTCAAAGGTATGTTACGCGAGGTAATGCGGGCAAGTTGGCTAGCGGCCAAACCGTAACTATGAACCATGCCACCGGCGCTCTCCAATTTCAGTACAATTTCATCTGCTTTGGTGGCTACAGCGAGAATTGCAGTAATTTCCTCGCGCATATGAGATGTTGCAGATGCTTTAATGTCCCCGTTAAAATTTAACAAATAAACACGCTTTTTGGATATCTCGTTGCCCTGATTATTTTTTTTAGCTTGCTTTTTTGCCTCTTTTTGTTGTTTTTTTTCTTGTTTAAGCTGCTCCGGCTTACAAATGACTTCTTTTAGAACCGTAGACATAGCCTCTATTTTTTCATTGATCTTGTCGACTTCAATGTGACCCGATGACGATTTTTTCTGTTTTTGACTGGCAATAAGTGCTATGACCACACCGATAGCCAAAACGATAGTGACAACTTCCGCTAAAAACAAACCGTAATCCTTTAAAAACTCCACACTATTCTCCTGTCCGAATCAAACTTCTCAGTAAACTTTTCGTCGAATATTTTCCGCAACTGTATTTCCGACATATTTCTATAATAGGATTATTTTCATCATACAGAATTGTATGCTGTGACAATGACGGCATCATCACCATCTATCGACAGCATTTCTTGCCGGCTCGTTTAGCGGTCGAGACAACAGACCGGTAGAGGAAAGTGCAATCTCGTATTGTCCACCATCGACCATCGGCAAGAAAGTGGCGCTACCGTAGCGGGCATCAATGAAGGGGAACCATTCCTCGGCATCCCTCAACCAAGCCCATGTATCCACGCCGATTCCACTATCGGACAACGAGTACACCGTGCGTTTTTTGGTGTTTTCATCATCCAAAGTGAGATAGCGTCCACTGATACGATCGAGCCGGTAACCAGGCTTAACACCCCACTGATGCAATGGTTTTTTCCATTGAAATATACGGGCGTCTATTTGCCACTGATCACCGTGGATTTCAAACAACTGTTGATAGCCGTCGTTATACAATAGTAACGCGTCATAACGTTGATCATCGCGCTGTATGAAACTAATGGAAGCAATAGTTTTATTTGCCAATAATTGCCGATAACTGAAAATATCCACCGCCACTAGTAGTAACAGTATTGCCAAAACTAACATGGCCAATCCTGTCATTCCGTGTAGCCAACCCACCAACCAACGGCCTTTCAACAAAAATTTGACTACCCAAAATGCAATGATTATCGCCACGACAGCGACGACTAAAGAAAGTAGGTCGTAGAACATAATAAACGTTAAGTATCGATCTGATCGACACTGTAGCCCAGAGCCGCCAGACTGTCCTCAGCAATCACCAACACATCATCGTCGGCATTGGCGTCTACTTTTAAACACTCCATATAGTA
>CAZEUZ010000110.1:0-5530 GCA_964515805.1 uncultured Cellvibrionaceae bacterium
CCATGCCCCAGAAATAGTCGCCCCCTGTCTTGTAAGTTGTAGAGTGCATAAGACAATGTTTTTCCATTAACCATGGATATCAACACACCATTTTGGCGCCCTGCCATTTCCCCTGATGCTGCTTCGCCGTAGTGGTCGAAAACGCTAGTCATAATACCGGAGCCGGAAGTCATTGTCAGAAAGTGGCCACGAAAACCGATTAAACCTCTTGAAGGCGCTGTGAATGTTAATCTAGCGCGGCCTTTATTATCGGATTGCATGTCAGTCATGATAGCCTTACGCAGCCCCAAAGCTTCAATAATTGCACCTTGGTGTTGTTCTTCTACATCGATCACGAGTTGTTCAAAAGGCTCCTGAATAACACCATCAATTTCTTTTTGAATGACTTCGGGGCGCGACACGCCCAATTCAAATCCTTCTCTGCGCATATTTTCAATTAATACCGACAGATGCAATTCGCCTCGGCCGGAAACGATGAATTTATCTGCTGTATCTCCCGATTGTACTCTCAGGGCTACATTATGAATCAATTCCTGTTCCAACCGTTCTTTGATATTGCGCGAAGTAACAAATTTACCTTCCAGACCGGCAAAAGGTGAATCATTGACCTGAAAAGTCATACTGACAGTGGGCTCATCTACAGATAAAGCAGGCAGTGGTTCAATATGTTGAGGGTCACATAAAGTATCTGAGATACTCAACCCGTCGATACCTGTAATACAAACAATATCGCCAGCACTAGCCTTGCTGGTTTCCACTCGCTCTAAACCCCGGTAACCCATTACCTTCAAAACCTTGGCTTTGCGTAGTTTACCTCGGTGATCAACAATGGCCACTGGTTGATTTGGCGCCAAACTGCCGCGGGTAATCCTGCCGATGCCAATAACACCGACATAACTATTGTAGTCCAGTGCCGAGATTTGCATTTGCAAAGGAGCGGATGAGTCGACGCTTGGCGGTGGTACTTGTTTGGTAATCATTGTTAGCAAGGGTGTCATATCCTCTGCTAATGTATCCTCATCTTCCCCCGCTATACCGTTGAGTGCAGAGGCATAGATAACCGGAAAATCCAGCTGTTCATCAGTAGCGCCGAGCTGATCAAACAGATCGAATACCTGATCCATCACCCAATGAGGGCGTGCACCGGCACGATCAATCTTGTTGATGACAACAATCGGATTCAAACCCTGTTCAAATGCCTTAGTGGTAACAAAACGCGTTTGCGGCATCGGTCCGTCCACAGCATCAACTAGCAGTAGTACTGAATCGACCATCGACAATACCCTTTCTACCTCACCGCCAAAATCGGCATGACCGGGGGTGTCGACAATATTGATGCGATAGCCATTCCACTCAATAGCGGTATTTTTGGCCAAGATGGTGATACCGCGTTCTTTTTCTTGATCGTTGGAATCCATGATCCGCTCGGTATCTCGATCCTTGCGATCAAGTGTACCCGACTGGCTGAGCAGTTTATCGACGAGCGTCGTTTTACCATGGTCTACATGGGCAATGATGGCTATGTTTCTTAACTTACTGATATCAGAGGACATTAAAATGAATTCGATTTACGTATAACTTATCTAGTTTAATCAATCTTGGTCTGTGACCCAAAACGTTAGGCGGCGATTATAAATGGATCATTACTAAATCCCTAAGATTATTTTTTGGACTAAAAAAACCATATCTGGGGAATAAGCCATAGACTCAGTATGGCTACCAGTATGCTCAGTGGCAAACCGAGCTTTATATAATCAAGATAACGGTACTGACCTGGTCCGTATACCATTAAATTTGTCTGGTAGCCCAGGGGTGTAATAAAACTTGCCGACGCAGCTATCATTATGGCGAATGCAAATGGGAGGATGCTCACCTCCAACCGGTCGGCAAAAGTCTGTGCTATCGGAAACATTAAAATAGCAGCGGCATTATTTGTTATTACTTCAGTAAACAGCACTGTCAAAACGTAAATTATAATTAATGCTGTATAGGGATTGGTCAAACTGTTCGGTAACAATGTATTAGCTAACAAAGTTGCTGCCCCTGAATCAGACAAGGCTGCTCCTAAACCAAAGGCACCGGCGATTACTACTAGCACTTGTAGATCAATTTGTCTTCGGCTTTTGGCCGCACTGACGCAACCTGTAAGCAACATGGCTCCTGCCGCCAACATGGCGCTTTCAAGAATAGTCGTCCAGCCTAAAACAGTAGAAGTGATCATTGCCAACATAATCAACAACGCTCTAGGGGCTTTGTGAAAGTCAGGAGGAGCTGATTCATTCAAAGTGCTAACGAGCAGGAAATCTTTTCGAAACTTATAATTTTCTACAAATTCGTCGGCAGCTTCCAAAAGTAACGTATCACCTACCTTAAATACTAAATCACCCACCTTGCCTGGAAGGCGCTCAATGCCTCGAGAGACCGAGATAATGACTGCATTGTAGCGTGTACGGAATTTGCTCTCTTTTACGCTCTGGCCTATTCCGGGGAACTCTGGCCCCAATACAACTTCAACGAAACGGCGTTTTTGATTTTCAACACTGAGCTTAGACAGATCGTGACTTGCCGGATGGATACCGCGAATACTGCGCAACTCGGTGGCCAACTCTGGAGCACCAATAAATACAAGCAAATCACCTGCTTCTAAAAGCCACTGTGGCGAAACCGCTGAAAAGAGCTTGCCATCACGTTCAATTTCAATCAAATAGCCACTATTTAAATTACGCAACCCCGCCTGTTCAATGGTTTTACCCACAGTTGAACCGCTAGTGCTGACTTCAAATTGAACACTGTACTGCCGCAATTCACTCATTTGTTCTTGTGTGCTTAACCGATTCGGTAAAAGTTTATCACCGAAAAAGGAAAGATAGGCGGCACCGATTATGACTAAAGGCACCCCAACGTAAGCAATTTCAAAGAAATTTAAACTAATTTGAAATGTGTCTTGTAACAATCCGTAAACGATTAAATTAGTACTTGTACCAATTATTGTGCATGTTCCACCAATAATTGCTGCATAGCTCAGAGGCAGCAAAAGCTTGGATGGTGCAATGTTTAAACGAGTGCTCCACTCTTGCACAGCTGGAATAAATATTGCCACTACGGCGGTGTTATTAATGAAAGCGCTAAGTGCAGCTGTTGGGAATAACAAACGAATCTGGGCAACTGCGACCGACTTGGGGTTACCCAATAACAGATTAGCTACCCACTGTACTGCACCGGTTTCGATAAGAGCAGCTGCAATTATGTAGAGTACAGCAATGGTAATTACGCCAGTGTTTGAAAAGCCGGAAAATGCACGTGCTGGCTCCACGACACCGAACATTAAAAGTACGGTGACTGCAGCCATGAGAATTAAATCGGCTGAGATTCTATTAGTTACTAAACCAATTATGACAAAGGCAAGAACTGCTAGTGTGAGCGCAATGTCAGGCGTCATAATTGAAAGAAAATAGGATTCTAGGGCCTTCGATGCATCATCAGTTATTAGCTTTTCAGTTATCTAGCCAAACTTCTGATTCTTCTGCACACACTACAAAGTAGGGATTAAGCAGATTTTCTTTAGTATTATAACGCAGAGGTTGCTTGGTTTCCCAGTTCAGTACCTTACCCCCTGCTGCTTCTACCACTGCTTGAGCGGCGGCTGTATCCCACTCGGAAGTCGGTATTAAACGAGGGTAGAGATCGGCGCTTCCGTCAGCCACCATACATAATTTTAACGAACTTCCCATCGAAACCAAATCAGCATTACCAAATTTCGCGATGAAGGAGTCAAAGTCCTCGCTGGAATGAGAACGGCTACCAATTATACGCCATTTTTTGTCTTTGCTTGGCAATCTGGCTGGTGAAATAGAAAAAGCCTTATCGTTGCCGATTTTTTTGAAAGCGCCGGCCTCCTTTGAACCATAATATAGTAACGATTTATCAGGTGCATAAACGACACCAAGTGTTGGCACTCCATCTTCTACATAGGCAACATTAACAGTAAATTCGCCATTGCGTTTAATGAATTCTTTGGTTCCATCCAGTGGGTCAACCAGCCAATACTTTACCCATTTTTTGCGTTCACTCCACGGAATGTCAGCATCTTCTTCAGATAAAACAGGGCCACATTCCAAAGCGACCAGTTTTTCTGTCAATATTTCATGCGCCAGACGATCAGCTCTAGTCAGCGGCGAATCATCATCTTTGGTTTCGATAGCAAAGTCATCAGAATTATAGACTTCTAGTATCTTCTCACCCGCTAT
Organism: uncultured Cellvibrionaceae bacterium; assembly: GCA_964515805.1. Classification (GTDB taxonomy): domain Bacteria; phylum Pseudomonadota; class Gammaproteobacteria; order Pseudomonadales; family Cellvibrionaceae; genus CAZEUZ01. Next base: position 4,248 of record CAZEUZ010000110.1, read on the forward strand.
ATGAACTGCTTGTAAAACAGCTTTTAACATAATGTTTAACCTTTTCTGAAACCCTTATATTAGGATATGACACCATAACTGCGTAACTTACGGATTAATAAATTAGCCACTGCTTCTATATTCATACCATCAGTATCGACTGTTATTTCAGGATTTTCAGGTTCCTCGTAGGGTGAGTCAATCCCTGTAAAATCTCGAATTAGACCCGCTCTCGCTTTTTTGTAAAGACCTTTAGGATCACGCTGTTCACAGACGGAAATCGGTGCTTTAACGTACACTTCAATAAATTCACCTGGTTCAACCATCTGGCGGACCATGCTGCGTTCGCGCCTGAAAGGTGAAATAAATGAAGTCAAGACCACATGCCCAGCATCTACCATTAGCCTCGCAACCTCTCCCACTCGACGGATATTTTCAGCGCGATCACGATCACTGAATCCTAAATCACCACATAAACCGTGCCGTACATTATCTCCATCCAAGAGATAAGTATTGTAACCCATGGCGAATAGAGCTTTTTCCAGTGCGTTTGCTGAAGTAGATTTACCTGAACCGGATAGACCGGTGAACCAAACCACACAGGGTTTCTGGTTATAACGATTAGCTCTGGTCTCTTTTGTCACATCCATGTGATGCCAAACAATATTCTCACCGGCAAGTGATTTGACGACCATGCCGGCGCCGACAGTAATATTGCTTAAGCGATCAATGAAAATCAAATTACCGGTATGACGCGATTGTTTGTAAGCATCGACTATAACTGGCTCTGTGAACTCTAACTTGCAACGAGCAATACCATTAAGTCTCAGCTCCTTAACCTTAGTTTGATCCAGCGTATTTACATCCACTTGATATTGGATTTCCGACACTGAACCCGTTACTTCCGCAGTGCCTACTTTAACAAAGTAATTTTTTCCTATTTGTAGTGGGTTTTCATTCATCCATACCACGTCAATTAACACAATATTTGAAGGCTCGATATCATCATCTTCCGCTACCAGCATATCCCCGCGACTAATATCTATTTCATCATTCAGGGTGATCGTGACAGCATCACCTCGGTAAGCCTTAGGTTGCTCGCCTTCAAAGCAAATAATGTCTCTGATCGTCGATGATTTCCCGGAGGGTAACGCCTTGATCGGCTGGCCAGTGGAGAATTCTCCACTGGCAACAGTACCGCAAAAACCACGGAAATCGAGGTTGGGCCTGTTAACGTATTGTACCGGGAAACGACATTTCGAAGAGATAAAAGAGTCTTCGATTTCTACATCTTCTAGCATCTC
>CAZEUZ010000111.1:0-3328 GCA_964515805.1 uncultured Cellvibrionaceae bacterium
AGCAAAGCAACGGCGCTACGCCTCAAAATAGATCAACTGCCGTTAAAAAAACAGATAGAGGCAGAAAGTTACGATGATATTTTTCAGAGTCGGCAACAACAATCACTTGCACAATCCGTGGGCGACTTTATCCTCCGTCGCAAGGATAATTTATTTGCCTACCAACTCGCGGTCGTTGTCGACGATATCCGACAAAAAATCACCCATGTCATTCGCGGTTATGATTTATTAGAATCGACACCCAGACAGCGTTATCTATTTATGATGCTGGGAAGCCAGCCACCCAAATTCGGTCATATTCCGGTGGCAACCAACTCGCAAGGACAAAAACTCAGCAAGCAACACCACGCCAAACCCCTCGATCTGAATCAACCGCTGCAAAACCTGTACGACGCTCTCAGCTTTCTTAATCTTACGGTTCCTAGAGAAATTACTGACAGCCAGCATGGAGTGCAGCAACTGCTCGACTGGGCGGTTGATCACTGGCACAGAGAACTAGTTGCAGGTAAGGATAAAATAATTGTTGATAACAGGTTTTATTGAATAATTTTCTTCAATTGCTCCTGCAACGCCTGCAATGAATTTTGATAATTTGCTAATTTTTGCCGCTCTTTGTCCACTACTACTGCAGGTGCTTTATCGACAAAATTAGCGTTGCCAAGTTTAGCGTTGATTCGTCCAACTTCCTGTTGGTATCTAGTAATTTCTTTATTAAGACGAGTAACTTCCGCGTCTTTATCAATTATCCCTGCCAATGGCACCAGCAGCTCCATTTTATCCACCAGAGCAGTTGCTGACGGCGGTGCTTCATCGATTCCCTTCAGCCAGACGATTTCTTCAAGATTAGCCAGTTTGATCAAAAATTGACGGTTTTCATCCAATTTGCGTTTATCGTCAGTCGATCCTTTGGCAAGATAAAGAGGGATTTTTTTACCGGGAGCAATATTCATTTCACTGCGAATGGTGCGTATTCCAGTAACGAAAGCTTTAACCCATTCGATATCGTCAATGGCTCGCGAATCAATTTTTTCCGGATCAGTTTTTGGGTAGGGTGCATGCATAATCGTTGCACCCTCAACTCCGGAGACAACCTTCACGCGCTGCCAAATTTCTTCAGTGATAAAAGGCATAAACGGATGAGCAAGCCGCAGAGTAGCTTCCAATACTCGAACCAACGTGCGTTTGGCACCGCGTTTTTGCGTATCAGAGGCAGTGCTATCCCAGAGCAACGGCTTCGATAGCTCCAAATACCAATCGCAGTATTCATTCCAGATAAAATGGTAGAGTGCTTGAGAAGCCAGATCTAATCGATAGCTCTCCAGCCCCTCAGTGACTTCAGTTTCAACCTGCTGCAAGCGAGAAATAATCCAACGATCAGCCAGTGATAGCTTCACTTCACCGTCATCTAAATCATCACAATTCATCAATACATAGCGGGCGGCATTCCACAGTTTATTACAAAAATTGCGAAATCCCTGGATACGGCCGACATCAAAATTGATATTGCGGCCGATGGAAGCCAATGAGTAAAAAGTGAAACGCAGCGCATCGGTGCCGTAAGCCTGTATACCATCGGGGTATTCCTTACGAGTCTGCTCGGTAATTTTAGAGGCATCTTGGGGACGCATTAAACCGGTGGTGCGTTTGGCAACCAGCGGTTCTAATTCAATGCCATCGATTAAATCGATCGGGTCGAGTACATTGCCCTTTGATTTGGACATTTTTTGACCGTGACTATCGCGCACCAAGCCGTGCACATAGACGGTGTGAAAAGGTGGCTGTTTGCAAAAATGCAGCGTAAACATAATCATCCGAGCCACCCAGAAAAAGATAATATCATAGCCGGTCACCAATACATCGGTGGGATGGAATGTTTTCAACTCGTCGGTTTCTTCTGGCCAACCGAGCGTCCCAAATGTCCATAATGCCGATGAAAACCAGGTATCGAGCACATCCTCATCTTGTTTTAGTGGCAAATCGTCAGCGAGAGAATATTTTTCCCGCACGTCGACTTCGCTATGGCCGACGTAGACATTACCCTCATCATCGTACCAGGCGGGAATGCGATGCCCCCACCACAGTTGCCTGGAGATACACCAATCCTGAATATCGCGCATCCAAGCAAAATACATATTCTCATATTGTTGTGGGACAAAAGTGATCGAACCGTTTTCAACCGCAGTAATCGCTTGTTCCGCTAGAGGCTTGGTATTGACGTACCATTGATCTGTTAAATAGGGCTCAACCACCACGCCGGAGCGATCGCCACGAGGGACTTTCAAGGTGTGATCTTCTATTTTTTCCAGCAAGCCCAGCGCATCGAGATCGGCGACAACATGTTTGCGGGCAGAGAAGCGTTCCATGCCTCGATAGGCTTGTGGTGCATTATCGTTGATATAAGCATTGTCATCAAAAATATTGATTATCGCTAATTGATGACGCTGTCCCATGGCGTAATCATTGAAATCATGGGCTGGAGTGATTTTGACGCAGCCGCTGCCAAACTCTTGATCGACATAATCATCGCTGATGATAGGTATTTCTCTACCGACGAGTGGGAGCATTACCGTTTGCCCCACCAGATGCGTGTAACGTTCGTCACCAGGGTTAACCGCTACCGCCGTATCACCGAGCATGGTTTCCGGCCGGGTAGTTGCTACTACCAGATAGCCCTCACCGCTTGTCAATGGATAGCGAAAATGCCACAGGTGCCCCTGTTCTTCCTCGCTAACGACTTCCAAATCGGAAATAGCTGTATGTAGCTTTGGATCCCAGTTGACCAATCTTTTGCCGCGATAAATTAAATCCTCTTCGTAAAGAGTAATAAATGCTTGTCGCACTGCTTTATAGAAGCCGTCATCCATGGTGAAGCGCTCGCGGCTCCAGTCGGGGCTGGCCCCCAACCTCCGCAACTGTTGAGTAATCGTGCCACCGGATTGCTGTTTCCATTCCCAAACTTTTTCGGTAAAGGCATCACGTCCAAGATCTTGTCGCGACACACCATCTTTAGCTAACAAGCGCTCGACAACCATTTGCGTGGCAATGCCGGCATGATCAGTGCCTACCTGCCAGAGCGTATTGTTGCCCGACATACGACGATAGCGGATAAATGCATCAATAATAGCCTCTTGAAAACCGTGGCCCATATGCAAACTGCCAGTAACATTGGGAGGCGGAATCATAATGCAATAGCTGTCACCCTCTTGCGAAGGTTTAAAATATCCTTGCTGTTCCCAGGTGGTATACCAGTGTTGCTCGATTTTCTGTGGTTGATACGTTTTATCCATGAATTTCTACTATTGCTGTAACTAGCTGATTATTTAAGTGA
>CAZEUZ010000112.1:0-4485 GCA_964515805.1 uncultured Cellvibrionaceae bacterium
ACGTTAAAACTCTATTATCAGCATATTTATTAAAAGATAACATGGCCTTTAGGCTTTAACTATGCAACAGTGCATATTGACTATATAACAATATGTTCTTATACTTGCCCGCCTTAGCTAAGACATTACGTTCATCAGCTAAAATCTATTTGATGCGGGGTGGAGCAGCCTGGTAGCTCGTCGGGCTCATAACCCGAAGGTCGTTGGTTCAAATCCAGCCCCCGCTACCAATTACACGTATCGATTATTTCCATAAGGTTCTAACTGCTTGAGATTGTAATTTTTTGGGTTTGGCCTACTTCCCAACTAGCACAAATTCGTACTGTTAATCCACAGATTGAAATTCTAAAGGCCTATCTTCGCCTGTTTCGCAAGCTCCCTTAAATGTTTAACCGGTACCGCATAACTGATCCCACTGGGTTTGTCTAATACCGACTCTTTACCTGCACTGACGAATACTTTGTTTAATACAGCAACTACCTTGCCGGTTTTGGCATCGTATACGGCGCTGCCACTATTGCCGGGAAAAGCCGTAATATCCAACTGATAAATGAAAAACGGATTTTTCAGTCTGTTAAGTACATTGGCTTTCAGTTGTTTGGTGTTTGAAGTGGGGAGTACATCTGGAGTAAGGGTCGCTACAATGCCTCTATGAGTTGCAGGATATAAGCCTAATACGGCACCTATAGGAAATCCTGTGAGTAGAACCTCTGTACCCTCTGATACATAACCATTTTTCGCTAGTTGCAAAGCCGGTATTTCAGCGCCAATTTTTAATATAGCCAGATCGCGCTCAGTATCCCGAGCAACAATATCCGCCTTGTAATGTTTCACTGTTCTTCCGGTACCCACATAGACCACCCAGTGTTGTACTACGGTAGGATCCAACTTTTTGTCGATGATATGATGATTTGTCGCAATGAACTGGCCATTGCCAAAGGCAAAGCCAGATCCTCTCAGCTGGTGTTGTTGTGCGCCCAGCGCGTCGTACAAACCGATACCTACCACTGAGGGTTTGGTTGCTTTCACTACCGCGGTAATATCGTGCGACCAAAGATTGAGAGGCCATAGAAAACTCATTAACAATGCTCCAAAAAAAGGAACATTTTTTAAAATAAGAGCTACCAAATTGGCATGCTGGTGAGACATTCTATGTAACATTATCGATCGTAAATTTATTTATTTTTACAAACTGAGTTAACATTGGCGATGGGCTGTTAGTATACCTTGGTATTATCATTACATTGTAGCGAGAAAACAGAAAAAAATGACTAAACGTTTAATCATCAACTCACGCGTTGTCAATAACGGCAGTATTCGCGAACAAGATATTTTCATAGAGGATGGCATCATCACTGCTGTCGGTGCTGACTTACAATACCGTGAAGCCGATGATATCGTCGATGCTGAAGGGCTCATTCTTATTCCTGGCATGATAGACGATCAGGTTCACTTTCGCGAACCTGGTTTGACTCATAAGGGAGATATCGGCACGGAATCGCGAGCGGCTGTGGCAGGAGGTATCACCAGTTTTATGGAGATGCCCAACGTTAACCCGCCAACCTTGTCGGTCGATGCTCTGGAGAGTAAATTTGCCATTGCGGCAGGAAAATCTGTCGCTAACTATTCGTTCTACATGGGTGCCAGCAACGACAATATCGAGGCGATTAAACAAATCGATGCCAAGTCTGTGTGTGGTGTAAAAGCATTTTTAGGAGCATCCACAGGTGATTTGCTGGTGGATGATCCGAAATCAATCGAGGCTATTTTTCGAGAGTCCCCTGTGCTCGTCGTCACCCACTGCGAAGATACCCCCACAATTTTGGCCAACGAAGAAGCATATCGCCGCCGCTACGGCGCTGATGTTCCTATTAAATATCACCCTGATATTCGAAGCGAAGAAGCTTGCTATTTATCTTCGTCAATGGCGGTAGCGCTGGCGAAAAAGCTTGGCACTCAACTGCAGGTATTGCATATCACGACCAAAAAAGAGTTGTCGTTGTTTGAAGCGGGGCCAATAGAGAATAAACAAATCACAGCTGAAGTTTGTGCTCATCATTTATTTTTCAGTAAAGAAGACTACGCCGACAAAGGCACATTGATCAAATGTAATCCCGCCATCAAGAATGCTAGCGACCGCGATGCTTTATTGAAAGCCGTTAATAACGATGTAATAGATATTATTGCCACCGACCATGCACCCCATACTTGGGAGGAAAAGCAAAACCCTTATTTTGGCGCACCTGCCGGTTTACCACTAGTGCAGCATGCACTATTGAGTGTATTGGAACACTATCATCGCGGTGTGTTTAGTCTGGAGACCATTGTCACAAAAACTGCTCACGCTGTCGCCAAGCGATTTAAGATACCCAATCGTGGCTTTATTGAAGAGGGTTTCGCCGCAGATTTAGTCTTACTGGATTTGAATAACACTACCGAAGTAAACAAAAGCGGCGTGCTTTATAAATGTGGTTGGAGCCCTTTTGAAGGCTACACTTTTCACTCCCGCATTCATTCAACTATTGTCAATGGTGTTACCGTTTATCAACAAGGTAAGCTGATGGACCACCTGCCAATAGGGCAGCGATTAGAGTTTGCAAGATAAATTTTAATCAATAAAAATGTTGATTCGTCAATTTCCTAGCACCCGGCTCCGCCGCAATCGCCGCGCCGAATTTTCTCGGAGATTGGTGCGGGAAACAGTTTTGACGGTAAACGATTTAATTTGTCCATTGTTTGTGGTGGAAGGCAAACAACAGCGTATCGCTATTGACGCTATGCCAGGGATTGAGCGCTATTCTATCGATCAGTTACTGATAGAGGTGGAAACATTGATGAAACTCGGTGTCACTGCCATTGCATTATTTCCCAACATCGAAGCCTCCCTGCGAACAGCTGAGGGCTGTGAAGCGTTTAATTCAGAAAACTTAATTTGCCGGGCCGTGCGCGCATTAAAACAACAATTTCCCGAGCTGGGCATTATCACGGATGCTGCTCTCGATCCCTATACCAATCACGGTCAAGACGGCCTTATCGATGAAAATGGCTATGTCATAAACGATACTACTATCGGCGCGCTGGTGAAGCAGGCCTTGGTTTGCGCACAGGCGGGAGCCGACGTTGTGGCTCCCTCTGATATGATGGACGGCCGTATCGGCGCTATTCGTCATGCACTGGACGAACAGCAATTTGCCAACACTCAAATTCTCGCCTATGCCGCCAAGTATGCGTCAGCTTATTATGGGCCGTTTCGCGATGCCGTAGGATCCACAGGTGCGCTGGGCAAAGGCAATAAATTAACCTATCAAATGGATCCAGCCAACAGAGATGAAGCATTGCAGGAAGTTGCACTGGATATAAATGAAGGCGCCGATATGGTAATGGTCAAACCCGCCATGCCTTACCTAGACATTATTCAACGGGTAAAAGGCACATTTAAAGTGCCCACATTCGCTTATCAAGTGAGTGGTGAATACAGTATGCATCGTTTAGCGGTTGACCAAAACATACTTTCCGAATCGGTAATTATGGAATCTTTAGTGGCAATTAAGCGCGCTGGCGCAGATGCCATACTGACTTATTTTTCTAAGCAAGTGGCTAAGCAACTTGCTTCCCAATAGTTTTAAAGCTGCCGTCTCGTATCACTTATACGATTAAAGAAAAACCCCCACGGGGTTGCTTTTAGATCAATGAGTTTGAATGACGACTCATCAAATCAATCTACTTTAAAACTATATCTGGTCGGAGTGGCCGGATTTGAACCGACGACCACCACACCCCCAGTGTGGTGCGCTACCAGGCTGCGCTACACTCCGAAAAGAGAGAAGGAGTTTGAGAAAGGTGCGCTATTGTAACAGCAACATCAAAACACGAGAACAGTTACAGCGATTAAGTTTTTTGTTTTATGACTGACAAATTACCAAGAGCCGATGTTTGGCATGGATAGCCAAGGGTCTTGAGGAGTCAAGGCATCTCCTGTTTGTAACAGTTCGATTGAAATGCCATCGGGTGATTTAATAAACGCCATATGACCGTCCCGAGGTGGTCGGTTGATTGTGACGCCCTTATCCATCAACGATTGGCAGAGTGCGTAAATATTGTCCACTCGGTAAGCCAAGTGACCAAAATTGCGGCCGCCACTGTAGTCCTCCGGATCCCAGTTGTAGGTGAGTTCTATCAGAGGAGATTTATCATTTTTTGCCCGTTCGAGATCACCCTTCGCCGCTAAAAATACCAGCGTAAACCGGCCTTTTTCGTTGTCATAACGGTTGGTTTCTTCTAACCCCAGCTTATTGCAGAAAAAATCCAGGCTTTGGTCGAGATCGCTGACGCGAATCATGGTGTGCAGATAGTTCATGGAAATTAACCTTATCAGATGCGTATTTTAGAGATACTCATTTTTTAAATTGACATAGTTTTGCGCGGAGTAGCTAAAAAATTCTCTTTCACTAACTTTTAGCGGGCGCGCTTGTTGGCAGGGGCTGC
>CAZEUZ010000113.1:0-2560 GCA_964515805.1 uncultured Cellvibrionaceae bacterium
TTGACCTAGAATTTGGCTGCTGTCTTTCATGATATTGTGCCCAACGATGTTTAATATGGCGCAGAAAAATATTATCCCAACTGTGCATAGGTTGACCACGATTAGTCCAGTAAAGGATAAATTCCGGTATTTGGTCGTGTATGAAGCGGCTATCTATTCCCGACTGTACAGTTAATATCTGTATGCAATCCGCTGAAGGGCGCCAGTTCTGTGCTATCCGTTGAGGTTCGGGATTACTATTTACGCCTGCCTGTACAAAACGCCATTGTTCGATGACATGTTTTGCAAAGACTGTCCCCCACTCTGAGTAGGTTGCATTTTTTTCAATCCATTTATGAGCGAATTCGGGAATACTTTCCTTTATAAATTCCACATCAATACCATAACTAGATTGCAAATAGTTTATCGTGTGCTCATTGGGTTGCCAATCAACACGCATAAACGTGCTCTTCTTGTCGATAAAAGGGGTTTCTTGCCTGTCCCAATCCTCTTTCAACCATGAAAGAAAAGGCATGTCCCAATCCGTATGCGTCGTGCCCGATGATTGGTGGTAAAGACGGAACCGATTGAGAGATTTTTGCATGAAAGTGACTGGAATATCTTCATGCCTTATCTGTTCTAACAAAGCATTGCTCGGTTGCCAATCCATTGCCAACACAGAGGCCATAGCAGCTTTTGTTAATCGCGTTGCATGGTAAGTCCAATTACGCTTGACGCGATAGATAAATTTAGCGCCCCAGGATCGATGGGCTTCTCCACTCTCTCTCCAGTAACTGACAAATTCAGGCAGTTGTTCTCTAGCAAAATGTTCAGGTATGTTGTGCTGACTTAGGCTTGCTAAGATCTCATTGCTCGGTTGCCAGTTCGCAGGAATCAACGTCGCACCGGATGATACCGGACTATTAGTCACCGCCTGTTGCAATTTAAGGTCATCAACTCGCTTCGACTGGCTGAAGGCAAAAACTAACCGTCGACACTGCGTGTAGGGTGGAGAAGATAATAAGATTACCCCCAGATCCCTTAGTCGCTGACTTATTCTCTGAATATCGTAATCATTCCAAAAGTCTTGCAAAGATGACAAGGTATCGGCGTCGAGATCGTACCATTGATAGCCTTTACTGGCTTTAGCTTGCCGACGACATGCCAATTCATCCAACAAAGAAACCATCACCGCTTCCTCTAAACCCAGAGTATTGGCGAGCGAAGGGAACACCAAAATAGGCTTTTCCGGCATCATAATATCAGCTGCAGGTGACTATACCTTTTGGAAAACAACAGGCTAACGCTAACAACTTAAGGTTAATTCGGATGTAAACGTAGGATAATTAGCGTTTTGACTGAGCACACCGCCTCTGTTATGTGTTTTATTGTTTTAAAGGAGGTCGTTAAATAGCACGGACCTTATTAGCGCAAGGGCCTTTGGGGCCTTGGCCGATTTCGAACTCGACAAGTTGACCATCCTCTAAATTACGGTAGCCTTCTTTGTCGATTTCCGAAAAATGAACAAATAGGTCTTTTCCTCCATCTTCTGGTGCTATGAAACCATAACCTTTTTTACCATTAAACCATTTAACAGTGCCTTTACTCATACTACGTTCTTCATTAATGGGTGAGTTTTAAAGTTACTATTTTCGCTATCACCATCACCAAAATAGCTCTGAGACAATTATCTTATGTTGCAAATAACATACGCCGCTTTTAATGACTAGGCAGCCTAGTGTAGCTGCAACTAAAAAATCTACAAGGTGTTTTAATGGGTTTTATTCAACTTTTTCACTAATAACATCTTCGTCAATTTGATGATTCATATCCAGTGATGGCATAGCTGACTTCGATTTACCAATAATTTTGGCAGGCACTCCTGCTACGGTAACATGAGCAGGCACAGAATTTAAAACCAATGAGCCCGCGCCTATTCTGGCTCCCTCTCCAATGTCGATATTACCGAACAACCTGGCGCCCGCACTCAACAAAACACCACGACGTACTTTAGGATGACGATCATGTTTGAAGGAACCCGAGCCGCCAAGAGTAACACCATGTAAAATTGAGACATCATTTTCGATAACCGCTGTTTCACCAATCACGATCCCCGTTGCATGGTCTAGCATAATGCCCGAACCCAGTGTCGCTGCGGGGTGTATATCGACATCAAAAAGAGCACTCAATCTGCTTTGGAAGTAATTCGCCAACATACTACGTTGCTGCTGCCACAGCCAATGAGCGATGCGGTAAATCTGCAAACTGTGATAGCCTTTAAAGTAGAGAAACGGAATTATATATTGGCTGCAAGTAGGATCCCGTTTTTTACAGGCCAACAGATCTTGCAGCATTTGCTCTACAATCATTGGGTTATCTTCAATTGCCAGACTAAATATTTCATGCATCGCAGCTGAAGGAATTTCTATGTTCTCAAATTGAGATGCAAGATACGAACTGGCTGCACTTGCAAAATCACTGTAATGAGTAATGTTGCGATGAAGGAAATCGGCCAACAACGGCTGTTCGATACTGGCTTGGCGAGCTTCGCTTTGCATAATCTGCCATATTGAGTCGGCGT
>CAZEUZ010000114.1:0-14227 GCA_964515805.1 uncultured Cellvibrionaceae bacterium
GGCGACGAGACAGGCGTAACCGGCATGCGCATTAAACATACCGAAAATAAAGAAGAACAACTTATTGTCTTAAAAGGAATTTTTATTGCTATCGGGCATAAGCCCAATACCGGTATTTTTGCCAATCAAGTGAATATGAAAAACGGTTATATCATTGTCCAAAGTGGGCTTAGTGGCAATGCCACGGCAACGAATATTCCCGGCGTCTTTGCCGCTGGCGACGTCTCCGATCACATCTACCGCCAAGCAATCACCTCATCAGGATCGGGATGTATGGCGGCCCTGGATGCCGAAAAATATTTAGACCAATAGTGTTTTACTAAACCATTAGCTAGCGCTTTGCTACACTAAGTGCTTTGCTAAGAAGCTCTTACAACCTCAATAATGTTGCAGTTACCCTGGCTGGATAACAGTTCTAACACCTTTCCTCCTACGGATAGGGCACTTAATCAACCGAATGGATTATTAGCCGCAGGTGGTGATTTATCAGAGCAGCGATTACTATCTGCCTACCGGCAGGGAATTTTTCCTTGGTTTAGTGATGGTGAACCCATATTTTGGTGGACACCCTCACCACGGATGGTACTGTTCCCAGAAAAATTGCACATCAGTCGAAGCCTTCGCAAAACACTGCGTCAAAAAACCTTTCAAGTTACAATTAATCGCTGTTTTACCGATGTGATTCAAGCCTGTGCCGAACCTCGGCTTGAAGTCAGTGAAGAAAAAATAGGCACCTGGATCACTGACACACTGAAAAATGCTTACATTGACCTTCATCACAGTGGTTATGCTCACTCCGTTGAGGTATGGAGTGAAAAGAAATTGGTCGGAGGTCTGTATGGTGTCGCTATTGGGCAGATATTCTTTGGTGAGTCGATGTTTAGTCGAATGAGTAATACGTCAAAAATTGCTCTTGTTTATTTGACAAAACTGGCAAAAGAGTGGAGTTATCAATTAATTGACTGCCAAATACACAGTGATCATCTTCATAGCCTCGGTGCTGAGACTATAGAACGATCAAAATTTGAAGCGATAATTAACCGTTCTGTCGGCAAGAAAATAGCGCATAAAAAATGGCAACCAACTGAAATTACAGCGCTTATTTATAGTTAAGCGATAATTATTCATAGTAGTCAACATCGGATTTGAAAAAATGACCTCTTTTAAATCTCGTTCTACAAAAAATCAACTACAGCGTTAAACTCGACATACCCAAATTTAGGATATTGTGGTAATTTATCGCCAGATTTTATACAAATTAAAAACATAGAGCTAAATTATCAAATTAATAGGAGTTGTGACAATGATAGAAATTACACCTGCAGACGAAAAAGTTACCTCTGTTAACTGTAAACCTGGCGAATCGTTTTCTTTCCAGCTTCTTGTATCAAACATATCCGAAGGTAAAATTGATGTTGGCCTCGATCTGCTTGATGCTGACGAGTGGATAACTATCGAAGAAGAGCCTAATGAAAAGCAGTTTGAAAGAACTCTGGAAGCTAAAGAGGACTCAGCAAAAAGAGACAAGAAAAAAATAACTATCAACGTCAACCCACCTGAAGACCTACTCGAAGAAGGAATGAATTCACAAGCGTTTCAGTTTAAACTGCGAGTCTATCAGCGCGACAACTACGATAACGTATTTGAAAGTGAACACGTACCCGTTACTGTAGAACGTCCGCTTACAGAGAAAGGTTTCCTCAAAAAGATTTTTGGTAAAAAAGACAAAAAAAGTTAACTCGAACCCACTTCATTTAGACACTTTACTAGATTAGAACAAGTAGTAGGCTGTTTAGCTAACCAGCTTACTACCACTCCAACGCAATAATGACTCTAGCGTAAAATGCACTTCCATTTTTACGTGTAGTTGTTCTTTTTTTACGTACAGTTGTTCTTTGAATACTAATAAATAATCAATACATTAAGGCCGATTAAACTTAAAAGTCGACCAAAACTCATCGTCATTTCAATAAATTTGCAATGCTGCCTTGGATATCGAATAAAATTCAGGCAAAATGCGCCCTCTTATTTAAGGAGCTTTCTTAACATGATTGGTGTAAGTTGCTTTTCTTATTACACCGGTCTGTAGAAAGACTCCTCCAACAACATATCGACAATGAGGGCCAAGCCTAATGGCAAAAGAGGAATCTATTGAACTTGAAGGTGAAGTTATCGACACTTTACCCAATACCACGTTTCGGGTAAAACTAGAAAATGACCACGTAGTCACTGCACACATCTCCGGAAAGATCCGCAAACATTACATCCGTATTTTAACCGGTGACAAAGTTAAGGTCGAACTTTCACCCTATGACCTTACGAAGGGTAGAATTACCTATCGTGCCCGCTAGCAGTTTGTTCGATAACTGCATTTGGACAACACTGTAATTTAGTTCTCTACCTCAAGTACAATATCGTTATTTTCGACATCTATACTCACTGTTCCACCACTCGTTAGTTCGCCAAACAATATCAACTGAGAAAGCGGTTTTTTAAGTTTTTCTCTTATGAGCCTAGACATCGGACGAGCACCCATCTTCTCGTCATAACCGTTTTCCGCCAACCATTGACGGGCATCCTCACTGATATTAATGACAACCTGCTTCTCATCTAATTGTGATTGCAGTTCCACCAAAAATTTATCGACAACTGTTTTGATAGCGTCAAGTGATAGAGAGGAAAATTGGATAATGCCATCTAAACGGTTGCGAAACTCGGGAGTAAACATTTTTTTTATCGCCGCCATACCGTCGGTTGAATGATCCTGCTTCGTAAAACCAATGGATACTCGACTGATATCTTCCGCACCAGCGTTAGTAGTCATAATTAATATAACATTACGAAAGTCAGCTTTGCGGCCATTATTGTCGGTTAACGTACCGTGGTCCATTACCTGTAGTAACAGATTGAATACTTCCGGATGAGCTTTTTCAATTTCATCTAACAATACAACAGAGTGAGGGTTTTTGGTAACAGCTTCAGTCAGTAGCCCTCCTTGGTCAAAGCCGACATAACCTGGAGGAGCACCAATTAATCGTGATACTGTGTGTCTTTCCATGTATTCCGACATATCAAATCGGATGAGTTCAATACTCATAGCCTTCGCCAACTGACGACACATTTCAGTTTTACCCACGCCTGTTGGGCCTGCAAATAAAAAAGAACCTATCGGTTTTTCTGCGGCACCGAGACCTGCACGGGATAGCTTAATAGCAGATGTTAGTGCTTCGATACCCTCTTCTTGACCAAACACTGTCATTTTTAACGTCTTATCTAACTGAGATAACAGCTCTTTATCCGAAGAAGAAACCGTTTTTGGTGGAATCTGGGCAATCTCCGCCACAATTTTTTCAACATCACTAACGCCTAGTTGCTTTTTGCGCTTACTTATCGTTTGCAATTGTTGGAAGGCTCCAGCTTCATCAATGACGTCAATTGCCTTATCGGGAAGATAGCGATCATTAATGTGTCGACTGGACAATTCTGCCGCTGCTTTTATTGCAGCATCGGTGTAGCGTACACTGTGATGCTGCTCAAAGTGAGGCTTCAACCCTTTGAGAATCTTGTAGGTATCTTCCACACTAGGTTCGCTGATATCAACTTTCTGAAAGCGGCGCGAGAGTGCGCGATCTTTTTCAAAAATGCCACGGTATTCCTGAAAAGTAGTCGAACCAATGCAACGTAATTCACCTACAGTCAATATGGGCTTCAGCAAATTTGAGGCATCCATCACGCCTCCGGATGCGGCGCCGGCGCCAATAATCGTATGAATTTCATCGATGAACAGTATTGAGTGGGGATGTTTTTTCAGTTCCGCTAAGAGGCCTTTAAAGCGTTTTTCAAAATCACCACGATACTTAGTACCAGCCAATAACGAGCCCAAGTCCAACGAGTAAACGATACTGTCTGATAAAGTATCGGGAACCTTACCGTCGACAATATGCTTGGCCAATCCCTCGGCAATAGCAGTTTTACCAACGCCTGATTCGCCCACCAGCAGAGGATTATTCTTGCGCCGACGCGCCAGTATTTGAGCAACGCGCTCTACCTCTTTATCTCTTCCTATCAGGGGGTCTATCTTACCCGACAATGCTTGCTCGTTAAGGTTGGTTGCAAATTGGGTTAACGGGCTACTGTTGCCACTCCGTGATGAGGTGCCTTCATTACCTTCGACTCCTTCGCTGTGTTGTTCATTTTCATCCGTAGGAATATTCTGATTATCAGATACCTTAGAAATACCATGTGTAATATAGTTGACAATATCTATACGGGTAACACTTTGTTGTTTGAGGCTGTAAACTGCTTGGCTTTCTTGCTCGCTGAAAATAGCCACTAACACATTGGCGCCAGTCACTTCTTTTTTTCCGGATGATTGAACGTGAAAAACAGCGCGTTGCAATACCCGATGGAAACCTAATGTTGGCTGTGTCTCACCGTCTTTTTTATCCTTTGGAATCAGCGGTGTTGTAGAATCGACAAACTCAAGCAGTTCTTTGCGTAAAACACTAAGATCAACACCACAGGATCTCAGTACGGCTGCCGCAGTACCATCGTCTAACAACGCAAGCAATAAATGTTCGATAGTAATAAATTCGTGCCGTTTTAAACGCGCTACTTGAAATGCACTGTTAAGTGTTTGCTCAAGATCTTTGCTTAACATAAGGCTTCCTCAATGCGGAAAAATGCTTTACCCAATTTTATTGACTATTTATTTAATCTGAATTTATTAAATTTAGGCACTTTTTAATTATTCAACTGACATGGACGTAGATGATATTAACAAACGCACGGTGATTTTCCCATAGGAATACGGATCAGATAGAATGATTCAATACTTATTTTTTAGAGGTTTTACGTTTGGCAGTTTATAAGAGGTAGCACTAAAATTACATAACATGTCTCAAAATTCTCAACTCTATATACGCCCGGATGAATAAACAACGCGTTATTGTCGGCATGTCCGGTGGGGTCGATTCTTCGGTGGCCGCCTTATTGCTATTACAGCAAGGGTATCATGTCGAAGGCTTATTCATGAAAAACTGGGACGAAGATGATGGCAGTGACTACTGCACTGCAAAAGCAGATTTTCAGGATGCCAAGCAAGTGTGCAAGACACTCAACATCGAACTACATAGTGCTAATTTCGCAGCCGAATATTGGGACAATGTTTTTCAGCATTTTCTTGCCGAATATCGTGCAGGACGGACGCCTAATCCCGATGTTCTGTGTAACCGTGAAATAAAATTTAAAGTGTTTTTGGAGTATGCCCAATTATTGGGAGCAAATCTTATCGCTACCGGTCACTATGCACGCGTAAAAAATGCCAAGGGAAATACTTATTTAATCAAAGGGCACGACATCTACAAGGATCAAAGCTACTTCTTACATGCGGTTGGTGAGACTGAATTTAAGCAGACACTATTCCCATTAGGTGAATTAACAAAGTCCGAAGTGCGTAACATTGCCGAACAGCACCATTTGATTACCCACGACAAAAAAGACAGCACTGGCATCTGTTTTATTGGCGAACGACGCTTTAAGACATTTTTACAAGGCTATTTACCTGCGCAACGTGGTGATATTGTAACAACCAGTGGCGAAACCATAGGTGAACATTCGGGCCTAATGTACCACACCATAGGTCAGCGTCAGGGATTGGGAATTGGCGGTCTTAAAGAAGCTTCCGGTGAACCCTGGTACGTTGTTGAAAAAAACATGCAGTACAATCAATTAGTTGTCGCTCAGGGTAAAAATCACCCAGATTTATTTCACTGCGGACTCATCGCTGAACAGACACACTGGATTAACCAACCACCGGAAACACAGCCTTTGCGATGTCAAGCAAAGGTACGCTACCGGCAAAAAGACCAAAATTGCTGCCTAACTCTATTAGAAAATGCTAAATTAAAAGTGATATTTGATCAGCCCCAACGAGCGGTTACCCCAGGACAGTCGATAGTATTTTACATCGGTGACCACTGCATCGGCGGCGCCGTCATTGAGTCGCGTTTCAATGTGTGAAATACAGAATTCAACCACTCATTGATATTTTTCCATCGTCCTGTAACTTGAGCATTTCGACATTGTTGCCATCATTATCCTTGATATAGACAGAACTGGTACCATCGCGATGTGGCTTAGCCTCTCCGTAAGGTGTTAGATCGTCGGCAACAATAGCAAAGTGGTATGGGTGCTGTTCCGGTAGAACCAGAGCCAACGATGTGTTTGCAAATTTTAATATGGCCCAGCTATCATCCTGATATTCAACCTCGCAGGAGAAGCGATCGGTATACCAAGAGACCGACTGCGCTATGTTTTGCACTTGAATTGCCGTGTGGTGAATGGTGTCGAGTATCTTGTCCATTTTTCTACCTATCTAAATGATTTGTTTTTTCCGCCATAGTTACGGTTGCTTATCCAACTATCAAAAGTTTAAGCGTATACTATTTTAACTATGTCAAACTGTAATAACACATCCAATCACATACACGGATGTAAATTCAGGATATTGTGACACTAATGGAACTCATTGTCTTTGATCTCGATGGCACCCTGCTCGATAGTAATTCCTCAATATCAGTGCGCACCGGACAAACACTACAGCAGCTCTCAAATCGTGGCATCGCCTACACCGTAGCAACTGGACGAATGCGACAAGATGCACACACCCTATTGTCTGCCCACAACTTCAACCTGCCATTGGCGTTCAAAAACGGGGTACTGATATGGCATCCACGAATTGAAAATTACACCCATAGGAATCTGCTCACACAAGATGAAATTCGTCACGTGATGGAAGCGGTTATCAAACAAAATATCAGCCCATTTGTTTACACATTAAATCCAGGCAACCACTATGCAATTTTTCATCCAGCGCCACACCATCAATCGGAAAAGCGCTTGATCGATCACTACAATGGACAATCGAATGTTAGCTTGCATGGTCTGGAAGAGCTGCCACAACATGCCGCGATCACTAACATAAGCGCCATTGGCCCAAGAAAAACGATTGAACAGACTGAACGGCTGATAGCTGATGAACAGCACTTGGTTATTTATACGGGAGAGGCGATTGAGGGCAAACATCTTGGTTGGATGGATATTCATCACAGCGACGCCAGCAAAGGCGCCGCCATAACACGGATTAAACGGGAGATCGGGGCTACACGGATAATCTGTTTCGGCGACAGCAACAATGACCTCAGTATGTTTAAAATAGCTGATGAGAGCTACGCCCCCGATAATGCTAATGCTGCGATTAAAGCTGCAGCCACCGAAGTCATTGGCCACCATAATGAAGACGGTATCGCAGAATTTTTAAAACGACGCTTTAACTTGAATGATTAATTATGGATACAAAAGATATAAAGCAACTGTGAATAGAATCATATGGACACAAAAAGAACTGCAACTGAAACCCTATCCTAGAGGCTTTCATCTGGTCACCAATAACATCGTACAAGCGATACCTGAAATTAATACTGTTGATATCGGTTTACTGCATATTCTAATCAAACACACATCGGCATCACTGACTCTAAATGAAAATGCCGACCCTTCGGTGCGCCGCGATTTCGAGTATTGTTTTGACCGGCTGGTGCCGGAAGCCGATTCGAATTATGAGCATCGAGACGAAGGCCAAGACGACTTGCCTGCGCATATTAAAAGCAGTTTGTTAGGAGCAAGCCTGAATATTCCGATCACTGCAGGACGATTAAACTTGGGTGTTTGGCAAGGTATTTATTTGTGTGAACACCGCAACTATGGAGGGGATAGAACGCTGTTGCTAACATTACAAGGTAAAGAATTCTCTAAGCCCTCTTATCCAACAATTGCTGTCTGAGTGAAAAAATTCGAATTCGCTCGCGGTAATGCTCGACAGTTTGTCTAGTCATCACGCTATGGTCTTCATCCCTAAGCTCGGCGTTGAGTCGGTCCGCCAATGTCTTGGCGGTTGTCAGCATGGATTCAAAAGCATCTATAGCGTTATATTCAGCCATCGGCAATCTCAAAAAGAGACTCACTCCAGGCGTTAATAACGTATCAAATGCAGCGAGATCAAAAGTGCCCGGTTTAACCATATTAGCCATGCTAAATAGTATGGGCCCCTCGCCGTCTTCTGCCGCATGGCGATGAAAGATTTTCATGTCACCGTAGCGCAAACCCTGATTCAAGGTCAGTTTTAGTAGATCATCACCGCGAAGATACTCATCTCTTGATTCAATATGAAAGACTAATACCTCTTGTGGTTGATCTTTTGGCTCAGGTGCAGGAAGTGATTTAGCAACAGGCCTTTTAAAGGGATTTTTCTGAATCTGCGGTTTTTGTGGGTGTTTATTTTCAGATTGAGGTTGCAGTTTGACTCCTAACTGGGGCTCTACCCGAGGCTCGGTGGATGCAACCGAATCCATCAACATAGGCACACTCTCATCCAGATTCAGTGCCTGTTGTTCCGTTGGAGAAGGTTTGGGTGTCGGCGAACAATGGTTTTCAATGGCCTTTTGCAAAGCAAGATTTAAATGTTCGGCTTGTTCTCCATGCGGACGATCGGCGACGCGGGCCCCGCCACTAGGCAATTCTGCGCTATAGTCCAGAGTACCATCATCGGCATCTTCATTCATATCTAAATTCATCCGCAGTGAATCGCGGCGCGCTTGACGCATGCGGCGAACACCATCCAACAGTACGCCGATAATTAACAGTGCGATAATGACCATCAACCATTCGTGCATAACAGACCTCACTGCCTTTTAAAAAAATTAGCTTACTGCTGCTCAAACTGCCGCCAATTCGACAGCCTGATCGACATCCACAGTCACTAACCGGGAAACGCCGGCTTCATGCATGGTGACACCCATCAGTTGATGGGCAACTTCCATGGAAATTTTATTGTGAGTAATATAAATGAATTGTACTTTATCTGACATTTCTTCCAATAATCTACTGTAGCGGTTAACGTTGATATCGTCCAAGGGCGCATCGACTTCGTCAAGCATGCAAAATGGTGCCGGATTGAGTTGAAAGATAGAAAATATCAACGCGACCGCCGTCAGTGCTTTTTCCCCACCAGAAAGCAAATGAATGGTGCTGTTACGTTTGCCTGGCGGTCTCGCCATGATAGTTACGCCCGTATCCAACAAGTCTTCACCTGTCATTTCCAGATAGGCATGGCCGCCGCCAAATACTTTTGGAAACAGGCCCTGCAAACCACTATTTACCTGCTCATAAGTCGCTTTAAAACGCGTCCTGGTTTCCTGGTCTATCTTTTTAATAGCGCTTTCCAGTGTCGACAAGGCTTCACGCAAGTCATCGTTCTGGGCGTCGAGATACTGCTTGCGCTCCAACTCCGATTGATACTCGTCGATAGCGGCCAAGTTTATCGGGCCCAAACGGTCGATACGTCTGCCTATAGCCTCCAAGGATTGTGCAAACGTTTGCTCTTCGGCATTTGTGGGCAAAGCATTAACAAGCGCCTGCAAATCGCCGCCTTTTTCATCAATTTGACTCGCTATGGTTTGCTGTTGAACTGTCAGTGTCTGCCTGTCCAAACGTAGTTGTTCCAGTTGGCTGCGAAGCGACTTGAGTTCTGTTTCAAGCGCAACTTTACACTTCTCTGCCTGTTGTATTTGTTGTTCTATTCGATTGCAATCATCCCTAGCCTCAGCCAAAGCTGCTTCGATATGAATACGCTGTTGTAACAATACTTCCAATTCTTCTTTGCGTTCAGTCGCAGGATCTTCGTTATTCTGCAGGCTAGCAGCGAGTTGTTGCCGGCGATCTTCCAGCCGTTGATCCTGTTCGGCGAGTCGATCCAAATTTTCATTGACGGATGCTAATTGCGTTTTCACTAGCTGATGTTGCATTGCCAAAGCATGATGTTTATCTTTGCTGTGATGAAATTGCTGACGCGCCTGTTCCAAATTAGTGCGCAACTGGTCTCGACTTTCCGACAACTTATCGTGCTGCAAACTATTCTCTGCTATGGCTCGAGTAGCATCCTCCAGTTGAGCACGCGCGCGCGATAAATTTTGCGTCTCCTGCTGCAATTGTGTGTGCGTTTCTTGCATATCATTGTCGATCTGTTGCAAGCGTTTGGTTTGATGCGCTAAGGAGGCACTGTGGATGTCTAACTCCGATTGAAGTTTACTTTGACGTCTGTTGTGTTCGTCTACATTCCGCCGCTGTACTTCGCGCTGCTGTTCCAACTGGTGCAACTGCTGACGCTGATTTTGTAGCCGGTCAGTGTAATCGTCAACTCCAGCCCGAACTGCAGTAATACTCTGTTCGAGGGACTCCAGCTGTTGTTTACGCGCCAATATGCCTACGCTACCATCCTTACGGCGGGCAATACGCAGCCAATTGACACCCAACCAGAAACCCTCAGGCGTTACTATAGATTCATCATCGGCTAATTTTTTTTGCAAAGACAAGGCTTCATTAAGATTTTCACTAGTATAAATACCATTGAGTAGCCCGGATAGATTTGTGTCACTAGTTACCTGAGATGCCAACAACGGCGCTTGATCAATTGTGTCATGGTTGGATGGCGTAATATTATCAGCTCGCTGACGAGTACCGTCGACTAATACCAGTTCGCCTTGTGTCAGTGACGGCAGCGAGTGTGCAATCTCATCAATATTATCGACAGCAACTGCCTGTATAGTATGACCCAACACCATTTCAACGGCGTGTTGCCAACGAGAAACGACCGTCAGGCCATCAATTAGACGAGGGTTGTCATTGATCGTTTGTTCTTTCAACCATTGGTTGATTTGTTCGCCATTATCCAGAGCATCTTGCTGTAGTGCTTCCAGGGATGCGTGACGACCCCTCAATGTCTGTAGTTGATTGCGCTCGCGGTCGAGCTGAATACTTTCATCCTCAATTTTCTTGCGTAATTGCTGAATATCGTTGTTGATATTTTCAATTTGTCTGTGTTTTTCGGTTGTGGTTTGACGTAGTTCTGCCAATTCCTGTTTAATTGGCTCAACAGCGGCAGTCAAGTTATTGGCTTCGAGACTCGTTCGCTCTTGCTCCAGCGCCTCGCGACGCGCTGACAGGCGTTGTTGTAGTTTTTGTGAATGTTGAATTCGGGACTGCTCTACTTCGACTTGTTGCTTTGGTTCGGCTGCGTGTCGATTAAATTCGTCCCATTGCTGTTGCCAGGCTTGCATAGCCTGCTCAGCTACTTGGAGTTCTTCACCGGTTTCTTTTTCAGTTGCTGAAACCACCAACAACTGGGATTCCATCTCCGCCAGTTCTAGCCTCCAATTGCCGGCCTTTTGACTATCTCCGGCGAGATGTGTTTTTACCTGTTGCAACTCGGTACTGACTTGGTCAAAGTTTGCCTGCAACTGCCGGTTTCTCTCTTGCGCATGATAAATATCCTGCTCGATACGCGCAATGTCGGTGCCAATAGCATAAAAACGCGTTTGCACCTCGTTAAGAACATCGGTCTTTTCGACGTGCTCAGCACGGCATTTTTCAATGATATTCTGCTGATGGAGTTGTTTGGCAACGATACTCTCAATGGCAATTTCTTGCTTCTGAATCTCCTGCTGTTTAGAGACAACTTGTTGGCCCAACAGGTGGTGGCGCAAAGCCTGTAAATTTGCCTTCAATTGACGTTCTTCGCGTTTGAGTTGAGCGTACTGCTCCGCCGACTGAGACTGACGTTTTAGACGTGATAACTGGCGGTCTAATTCATCGCGCAAATCCGTTAGTCTGTCGAGATTTTCAAGCGTACGCCGCATCCGATTTTCAGTATCACGTCGACGATCTTTATATTTGGAGATTCCCGCAGCCTCCTCAATAAACACTCTCAGTTCTTCAGGTTTAGCTTCAATTAAACGGGAAATAGTGCCCTGTTCAATAATTCCGTAACTACGAGAGCCCAGTCCCGTACCAAGAAAAATATCTATAATATCTCGGCGGCGACAACGAGCACCGTTTAAAAAATAATCGTTCTTACCGTCTCGGGTTACCTTACGTTTAATGGCAATTTCACTGTAATTAGCATATTCACCCTTAAGTATGTTTTGTTTAGATGCCCCTCCGCTATTATCAAAAAGCAGCTCAACAGAAGCTTGTCCGATAGGTTTGCGACTGCCGGAACCGTTAAAGATTACATCTGCCATGGATTCTCCGCGCAAATGTTTTGCCGAGGATTCACCCATCACCCAGCGGACCGCGTCAATTACATTAGATTTACCACAGCCATTGGGTCCAACCACGGCACATAAGTTACTCGGGAAAGTCACAGTGGTAGGATCGACAAAAGACTTAAAACCCGCCAATTTAATATGTTTTAAGCGCATGTTTTACTTTGGGTATAGACTGCAAATATCAGTTAATTTTGTTTTTATAGCTTTACGCTATTATTCGAGGAAGGTTGGATTAAAATTTTAGGCGGCATTATAACATCGTTTTAAATCGTCATAACTTAGATATTCGGGCTGTCCTAGATATTTATTACTGCGATATTTATTGCTGCGACCGTTCTTTTTGCATTGCTAAGCGGGCGCGAGCCTGAACAACGCTCTGGCGTAAAGTCTTTGCATCAGTGGTATTCGGCTGCAGTAAAGCCAATGCTCGCTGCCAAAATTCAATAGCCTCACCGTACTGCTCAGATTCAAACGCTGCCATACCCATCAGACTGAGCGCCGTAATATTGTCAGGGTCAATAGACAATACCTTAGTGGATAACATATCAATTGCTGGCTTTGCTCTACTACCTGCGCTAATAAACAACGTTTGTGCCAACTCTGCCATAATTTGGGCCATTACCTGACTGGACTGCGGCTGTTGTTCGAGCGCACGCTGATAGCTTTCTATTGCCTTATCAAACGCTCGAAGCTCAACAGCGATACGTGCGCGCAATAGGTTAACTTGAATATTATTCGGTGATTTTTCTATGCTGTTTTCAAGTTTTTCTATCAGCTCCCGATTAATCTCTTCAACTACTGATTGATTGATCAATTGTGGTTGTTGCAGCAGTTCATTTTTGTATTGTAAGCGCTCTGCAATTTGCCAATCGGCTTCGTTCACACCCAAATATTGGTAAATCACAACCGCTAGCAGGGGTAAAATTAATAACCCGCCGATAAAAATGCTACCAATCAACCAAGGTCGCTGCTGCAACTCTTGATTAACCAACTCTGCTGTACCAGCTGCTGATGAAACAGCTTTTTCCAGCACCGAACAATGATTATTATCTTTACTATCACTCAACAAATTGCGTGCCAACTCAGCCTTCAGTTGCTGGTATTCGGCCTTATCTATGCCCCCTTGCGCAAAGACTTGAGTTAAATCATCCAATTGATCCCGATAAAGGGTGATATTAGTGGATATACGTAGGGAAGAATCGACAGCAGTAACTGTTGATCGACTATTCCTTGAAATCTGTCCACATAAGGGGCATAGGATGAAAGACACAGCGATGATCAGTAGGATAGCCGCTAAAAAGTAAAACACTGTTTTTAATCACTCACATCAAGATCGTGGGCCTTCGCCTTATCATGAAGTAACTTCTTCAATTCTTCCTCTTCGTTCTTTGTTAAATTCTCTACTTTAAATGGCTTCGGCCGATAAGTCATCCTCCACAGAATGATGCCACCTGATAGTAAAAGTATCACCGGCGCAAACCAAAGCAGGCTTGTATTCATCTGTAATCTGGGACGATAAAGGATGAAATCACCGTAACGGTTCACCATGAAGGTAATAATTTCTCGATCGGTTTTTCCTGCTAAAAGCAATCGATGCAATTCACGGCGTAAGTCCGCAGCTATGTCGGCATCGGAACCGGATAAATTTTGATTTTGGCATTTTGGACAACGCAATTCATCGATTAGGGTCAAGTAACGTTGCCGCTGAGATTCTGTGTCAAAGGTATGAACATCCACCACAGCCCAGGCCGACATCGATAACAAAAACAATAACAACAGATAACGTAATGTTAACAAGACACACTTCTTTAGCTGATTATTCAAAGGAAAAAAGTCATTGACGTTAAGAGATTAATCATTATTATAACCCAACCTGATCAATGAGGGTGGTTAGCTCAGTTGGGAGAGCGACGGCCTTACAAGCCGTAGGTCACAGGTTCGAACCCTGTACCACCCACCAAAGTGATCTGTTAGTCAAGCAAACGGACCGGTAGTTCAGCTGGTTAGAATGCCGGCCTGTCACGCCGGAGGTCGCGGGTTCGAGTCCCGTCCGGTCCGCCAAT
>CAZEUZ010000115.1:0-8263 GCA_964515805.1 uncultured Cellvibrionaceae bacterium
ACCACGCGCTGTAAAATAATCAACAATGCCGGCAACTAATGGCGCCTCGGGTCCGATAATCGTCAGTGCAACATTATTATCCTCAGCAAATTCGGCTAATCGTGCAAAGTCCATCACTTCGATAGCGACGTTTTCCACACCGCTTTCCAATTCAGTGCCCGCATTACCTGGAGCGACAAACACGGTATTTACTCGTTTAGACTGCGCTGCTTTCCACGCCAGCGCATGTTCTCTACCGCCAGAGCCAATAATTAATATATTCATAACGATCAAGTCTTAAGGTTGGGTATCAATGGCGAAAGTGCCGCATACCGGTAAATACCATTGCCATCCGATGTTCATCTGCCGCAGCGATAACTTCTTGGTCACGAACAGAACCGCCAGGTTGAATAACACACTGAATACCAATCGCCGCAGCTTGATCAATACCATCGCGAAAAGGGAAAAAAGCATCACTGGCCATCACCGAACCAGCAACATCCAATCCAGCTTGCTCGGCTTTGATAGCAGCGATGCGAGCTGAATTCACCCGGCTCATTTGACCGGCGCCGACACCAACTGTCGCACCGTCTTTACCGTAAACAATCGCATTCGATTTGACCATTTTAGCGACTTTCCAAGTAAACAACAGATCGAGCAGCTCTTCTTTGGAAGGTTGGCGCTGGCTGACCACAGTCAGATCATCCATAATCACCATACTCTGGTCATAATTTTGCACCAATAACCCACCATTGACGCGCCGGTAATCCAGTCTGTGCGTTTGACTGCTGCTTGCCGTTGATTTGCAAGTTAATAAGCGCACATTTTTTTTAGCAGCAATGATAACCCTCGCCTCTTCACTAACCTCAGTGGCAATAATCACTTCAACGAATTGCCTATCGATAATAGTGCGTGCAGTTTCGGCATTGAGCTGACAATTGATAGCGATGATACCGCCAAAAGCTGACTCTGGATCAGTAGCGAATGCTCTATTATAGGCCGCCAGTGGGTTTTTGCCGATGGCCACACCACAGGGGTTAGCGTGCTTAACAATCACACAGGCGGGTTCATCAAAGAGTTTAACCGTCTCCAGTGCCGTATCCGCATCGGCGATATTATTATAGGACAGCGCTTTTCCCTGTAACTGCTTTGCTCCGGCAATGCTGTTAGCGGGCGCCGAGTGTTCGGCATAAAAAGCCCCATGTTGATGAGGATTTTCCCCGTAACGCAAATCCTGAACTTTGGTCAGTTGAATGTTGAATGATGGTGGAAATGCTATTATTTCGCTTTTGTCTATCTTATCTAATTGACTCAAATAACTTGTTATAGCGGCATCATAAGCGGCGGTGTGTGCGTAAGCTTTAACCGCCAACTCAAAACGGGTCTCATAACAACTACAACCATCATGCATATTCATCTCATTGCCGATCCGCTGATAATCGGCGGTATCGACAATGACAGTGACAGCAGCATGATTCTTAGCGGCGGCGCGTAACATCGTAGGACCACCGATGTCGATATTTTCTATCGCATCATCCAAACGACAATCATTATTCGCCACCGTTTGTTCGAAGGGGTAAAGGTTAACCACTACCATATCTATGGCGCCGATATCATATGCCTTTAAAGTCTCGTCGTCCTGACTGCGCCGGGCCAGTATGCCACCATGAATTTTGGGATGCAGTGTCTTAATTCGTCCTCCCATCATCTCGGGAAAACCAGTATGGTTTGACACTTCAATAGCCTCAATAGCATTTTGGACTAATAGTTGGAAAGTCCCGCCAGTGGAAAGTATTTCAACGCCATTAGCTGACAATATTTTGGCGAACTCAACAATACCAGTTTTATCCGAAACACTTAGCAGAGCCCGTTTGATAGGCATTAAATGAGTAGAAGGCATAATTTTATAAGAAGATAATTGAAAAGAAATTAACGGTGATTGTTCGATGGTGCATTCTGTAGGGCAGCATGAAAAAGTTACAAAAGACCATACTTTTTCAATTTTTTACGCAATGTAGCACGATTTAACCCAAGTATAGTCGATGCTTTAGTTTGGTTGTGATTAGCATATTTCATAACTAATTTCAGCAAGGGCGCCTCCACTTCATTGAGCACCATATCGTATACATCGTTGACTTCTTGTCCATCTAAATATTGAAAATAGTTACTGACCGCGACCTCGACACAATCGCGCAATGATTGTTGATGATTGGGTTCGGATAGCGACAATAACAAAGGCTCTTCTTGACCATCCGGGTAAGCGCTTTTACCCACTGCTTGTTCTGAATTCATATTGTTGTACACCCGCTTTCAATACGTTTTTTCCATCAACAAATCATTGAAAAAATGCTCAATACTTGTCAATTGTTTTTGTGTCGATTCGATTTGATTAAATTCCTGACGGAATTGCTCAGCTTGGCGGCTTAAATGTAAATTGTGCGCCTTCAGATACCAGCTGAGATGTTTACGAGCAATACGCATACCAAGACATTCACCATAAAAATTATGGAGCTCAATGATATGCGTAATCAGTGTTGTGTATATCTCTATTAATGCAGGTGGGTCGCACTTTTTACCGGCATTTAAAAAATCATTAATATCCCGAAACAGCCATGGATTACCCTGGGCCGCACGGCCAATCATTACCGCATTGGCCTTGGTATAGCTCAATACTGCTCGTGCTTTTTCCGGTGAATCGATATCGCCATTAGCTACCACGGGTATCGACACCTGTTCAACTATATTGGCTATAGTATCGTATTCAACCCCAGCTTTAAATCCACAGGCACGCGTTCTACCATGTACAGCCAGTGCCGATACACCACATTCCTCGGCGATACGGGCTATGGTTGCACCATTACGATTTTTCGTATCCCATCCCGTTCGTATTTTCAGAGTGACGGGAATCGCCACTGCATTAACAATGGCTGTCAAAATGCGACTTACCAAACTTTCGTCCTGGAGCAAAGCGGAACCAGCAGCTTTTTTACAGACTTTTTTTGCGGGGCACCCCATGTTGATATCAATAATTTGAGCGCCCAGCGATTCGTTGACACTGGCCGCGTCAGCCATCATTTTTGGATCATTCCCTACAATCTGTACCGACCTTGGCTCCGCTTCACACTGCAATGCATTGTCAGCACTGGATAAACGCAATCTACTCTTGCGACTATGCCACAAACGTTGATCGGAGGTAACCATTTCGGATACCGTCAAACCCGCACCAAATGAACGACACAACTTACGAAAAGGTAAATCGGTAATACCGGCCATGGGCGCCAAGATTGTCGGTTTATCAATGCACCAGTGTCCAATATGAAACATATTTATATTCTATCTACGAGTAACCTGCTAATTAAAACCATAGGGAATATCATCGACCACGATGAGTCGGCCGCACGACATATAGTTGATAATTAACGGCCTCAGGACCTGGATCAACAATCTCAATTGAGATCTGTATGGGTTGATTGATCGGCATCAATTGGGTCCCCGCGAGCTCTCCACCCAAGTATTCACCAGCATAAAACCGCCGATAGGCAATTTTTTTGTCGTCGATATCATTAAATTCCAACAACAGATCCGGATAAGGCTGAGAAAATTCAGCCAAATTTAATAAAACCGTATCCACTATCAACGCGTTATCAATACTGGGATGACTGCGCAGGATTAAATTTGAGATCTGAATTTTAGTCGTGTCGACTAAGTCCGGCAACACACAACCCAACGCTGGGCAAACCACATTGTAAACACTCCTATAGGGATAAATTTTGCTCAGAGTGTGAAATTTAAAGGTAGCAATCTGTAAAACACCGATGAGAATCAATAATAGAACACCAACCGAATACAACCATAACCTGCCCTTCGCTTTGTCATCATTCCAAACCATTTCAACAGGCGCAGGCTGAATTGTACTGAGCAAGTCTTCCTTGTTATGGCCAACTTTTGGTGGTGAAACAAGATCACTACTTTCTATTTGGCTATCTGTGATAGTGTCAGCGGCACTGATGTCAATCGATTCTTTAGAATGCTTTTTCTGTATCTGGATGGGTTCCTTGTGAAGATTTTGCGTCGTTTTTAATGGCGATTCTGTATTGATAATTTCCTTAGCGGTATTAAGTTTGACTGATTTTCCACTGATACTATGTTCACCGATACTATGTTCGCCAATACTATGATTTTCGCTATGTTTATTCGCAGCGCTTTCGGTTTCGCCTATCTGTTGCGCAATATCTTCCGTTGTGGTTATAGATTGTGCCGTTTGGCTGTGCTTTTTTAAGCTGGCCGGTGAAACACCTGATAAGGCGTGTGGTTTCGCTAGCTGTTCAGATTTTCGGCTATCTACTCTACTGGAAGCTTTTTTGGCAGGGGATTTATTGGTCTGGTCTAAAGCCTTAAACACACTCAGGCAAAAACCGCAGCGTACGGAACCCTTCGCAACACCAAGTTGAGCCTGTGTAACCCTGAAAGCAGTCGAACACTTAGGGCAGCGAGTGATTACATAACCCACGGTAGGATTTTCCCAATATGTCAGTGTTATTTGCGGCTAAAAATTTGTACCCAGTGACACACTTGCTAAGGCGCATCTGATCGAGACTCTTCTACTCAAATCTGATCAAACCTAAAGCCCTAATTTTTTTTCCAGATAGTGGATATTTACCTCACCGCCAGCAAAGTCCTGATCTCTCACCAGTTGTTGTTGCAATTCAATATTGGTGCTAATGCCATCAATTATAATTTCATCCAAAGCAGTACGCATTCGCTGCAGAGATGAAGTGCGATCTACATCATGGACGATCACTTTGGCAATCATAGAATCGTAGTAAGGAGGAACTGTATAACCACTGTACAAATGAGAATCAACTCTAACACCAAAACCGCCCGGAGGGTGATAAGTATCGATAATTCCCGGGCAAGGAATAAATGTCTTTGGATCTTCGGCATTAATTCGACACTCGATAGCGTGGCCGCGAACAATCACATCCTCCTGTCTTATCGATAATTGACTACCTGAACAAACACGAATCTGCTCTTTGATCAGATCAATACCCGTTACCATCTCTGTTACGGGATGTTCAACCTGGATACGGGTATTCATCTCAATGAAGTAGAACTGACCATCTTCGTAAAGAAACTCGAATGTTCCTGCACCACGATAATTGATTTCCTTACAAGCATTCACGCAGGCGGCATAAACTTTTTCCCTGGCGTCTGTCGATATATTAGGCGCGGGCGCTTCCTCGAGAACTTTTTGATGACGGCGTTGAAGAGAACAATCGCGATCCCCCAAATGAATGACATTACCTTGTCCATCGGCCAATATTTGAACTTCAACATGGCGGGGATTTTGCAAAAACTTCTCCATATAAACCGTCTGATCACCGAAAGCCGCCTCCGCTTCACTTTTGGTAATATTAATAGCATGCATCAGTTCGGACTCGGCGTGAACGACACGCATACCGCGACCACCTCCACCTGCAGCAGCTTTAATGATTACGGGATAACCAATTTTTCGAGCAATGGACAAGCAGTATGTACTGTCGTTACTTAGCGGCCCGTCAGAACCTGGCACAGTAGGCACGCCCGCCTTTTTCATGGTTGCGATCGCAGAAACTTTGTCACCCATCAAACGAATCACATTGGCATCCGGACCTATGAAAGTAAAACCACTTTTTTGTACTTGTTCGGCAAAATCCGCATTTTCGGCCAGGAAACCATAACCTGGGTGAACGGCGGTTGAATTGGTAATTTCCATAGCGCTGATAATCGCTGGAATATTTAGATAGCTTGCGGCTGATGGATTAGGACCAATACAAACCGATTCGTCGGCGAGACGTACATGCTTTAGCTCTCGATCAATCTCTGAATGCACCGCGACGGTTTTTATATTGAGCTCTTTACAAGCACGCAATACACGTAAGGCAATTTCACCTCGATTGGCAATGAGTATTTTCCTAAGCATCAAATTCCCTTACTGCAGAATATCGTGGTCGTTTTTTGTACATAATGTTCATATTGGCTTTGTTGCCTGTCGAAAAGTAGCCTATTCAGGTGTGATAGAGAACAATGGTTGATTAAATTCAACAGGCTCTCCGTCTTCAATGAGTATCTTGTCAACGATACCTGCTTTATCTGCTTCTATTTGATTCATCATTTTCATCGCTTCGACAATACAGACGACTTGACCACATTTAACGTGCTGGCCAACTTCGACAAAGGGAGACGAATCCGGGCTGGGGGCACGATAGAAAGTACCTACCATGGGGGATTGAATAACATGATCGTTAGTCGTAGTAGGTACGGGTTTAGCGCTCTCGGGACTGGTTTCTGAGGCTGCTGCAACTCCGGGCGCTGCAACCGCTGGTGCGGCTACTGGCATATTGTGAGGCATCATAGTAATCGGTGCAACTTGCTTGTTACTTATGCGCACTGACTCCTCGCCTTCTTTTATCTCTAATTCACCGATATCATGTTCTTCAAGTAATTCGATTAGTTTTTTAATTTTGCGGATATCCATGTGTGATTCTCTTTTAATTACCCTCTGTTGTCGTATGTGATTTGATCGTAGCCGTTGGCTGCTTTAAGTATTCAATAGCCGCAGACAATGCCAATCGATAACCGGTATGCCCAAAGCCACAAATGACCCCGATGGCGATGTCAGAAAAGTAAGACTGTTTACGGAAAGACTCACGGCAATGTATGTTGGATATATGGACTTCGATGAAAGGTATTTCAACTGCCAACAGGGCGTCACGCAAAGCGATACTAGTATGAGTGAAAGCAGCAGGATTGAAAATTATGAAGTCGACACCTTTCAGATGCGCATCATGGATATAGTCAATTAATTGGCTTTCAGCATTGCTTTGTGAAGTCAGCAATTGATGATGGCTGGCTTGCGCAAGTGCAGTCAATGCCTGATCGATTTCTCCTAATGTGACTGTGCCATACTTTTCCGGCTCCCGACTGCCCAGCAGATTAAGGTTGGGACCGTGTAACACTAGAATGGTTGCCATAGACGTCTTATTTGCCGATGAATCGCTTGCGGCATCAAATATGTAAATTGAAATAGATAAAGCATCGGGTATTCATGGAACTTAATTCGGCCAAACTAAACCAAGTGTCTGCACCCGTTTTCAATCGGGTGGAGTTTGCCGAAAAAATATCTGCCTGTCTACAAAAAGATGCTTTTTCAACGAATTTTGTGTTTTTTTGCCGAGTATCTGTTGACAATCTATCTACACTGATGAATTGTCGAAAAATGCTTGCTATGGAGAAGATAATCATTTTGCTTTTACGTCGCTATTGTCATGTCATATTGTTGGTCTTCAGTGCCTCTGTCTTTGGGCAATCTTTTGACAGTACCTCTTTCAACAATGAAACCAGACAATTACTCATAGCAAACGATTCTGCCGCAACGGCTTTAATCGACCATGAGTTCTTGACTGTTGACGAAGCCTATCAACTGAACGTCAGTATTGAAGACCATCATGTGGTTGCAGAATGGACCATTGCTGACAATTATTTTCTGTATGGTGAAAAATTTAAATTTTCTCTCCAACAACAAAATAATGCCACACCTCTTGAAGCCAGCGACCCCGTCGGGATCATCGAATACGATGAAATCTTTGAAAAAGACGTCGAAAAGCACTACGGCGTAGTGCGCATAACGTTAGACACATCACAGTTTGATCGTTATCAACCCAATGTGCTTGAAGTTACCTCTCAAGGTTGTGCTGACGCCGGCCTATGTTATCCACCACGAATGATTCAGTTCATCGTAGATATTGACAAACATTTAGTGACTCGCTTGCCATCATCGACTGAATCAGCAAGCCCAATAGCTCTCGCCAAATCAGATGTAGAAGATAACGAGATAGAACAAGAAAACCAAATGCCCCTACTCATGTTTTCATTCGCATTGTTCGGCGGAATATTGCTTAACTTTATGCCCTGTGTGTTCCCAGTACTGTCTATCAAAGCACTGAGTATCGCAAACACTGAATCAGCCAAGACTTCTCATCAGTGGCATGGTTGGAGCTACACATTAGGTGTTATTGCCACATTTATATTATTTGCTGGCGGCTTATTGCTGGCAAGACACACCGGCCAGGCACTCGGCTGGGGTTTTCAGCTGCAATCTCCTGGCTTTGTTACTGTGCTGATTTACCTTTTCTGGGTGATGGGCTTAAGTCTATCCGGCTATATAACGGTTGGTGCTCAGATAATGGGTGTTGGCCAGCAGTTAACCCGAGGCAACAAGCTCCATCATTCATTCTTTACCGGC
>CAZEUZ010000116.1:0-3591 GCA_964515805.1 uncultured Cellvibrionaceae bacterium
TTGGTGGAGCCGGCGGGATTTGAACCCGCGTCCGTCAGCACTCCATCCTCGGCTCTACATGCTTAGGTCCGTTTATTAATTTAACCATTAACAACCCAACGGGCAGGACGATAACGGCGAGTTCAGTAAGTGTTTAACCATTTAGCCCCGAACATACTAACTGGCGATCCTGTTCTATGTGACAGTCAATGGCGCGGCACAGGCACCTTGCCAGTAACCGCTAGCGAGCGACTAAGCTGCTAGAGCGTAAGATTCGTCGTTTGCGACTATCTTGTTACGACTTTGGATTAACGTGATTGGTCGTCATCACGGCATGCACCTCGGGCTTTGTTACCAGCGTCGAATCCTAATCGGCCCCTTCACTAGATACGCCTTTCTAAGGCTTGTTCCATGATTTTACCACAAAAACAAAAGAGACTGGCAACCTAGATTTAATTTGAACTTACACAGATTGTTAATAGTCGTTGATCGTAAATCAAGTCTAGTCACAGAGATTCTTTTAGCTGGTACAGTAATTCCAGTGCTTGTTTCGGTGTTAGATCATTGGGGTTGTGTTTTTTGAGCATACCGACAACTGGATGTTCCTGATTAAAAAGTTCGCTTTGTATTGGTGTGTTATTGCTTGGTTGTCGTCCTTGTTCGAGCAGTTGTAATTGCCTCTTTGCAGCGGCAATCACCGTCCCTGGAATACCAGCCAGTTTCGCTACTTGTAAACCGTAGCTCTGGCTAGCGGCGCCAGTCTCAACATGGTGTAGGAAAACGATGTTATCTTTGTGTTCTGATGCCGCTAAATGAACATTAGCGATACCGGGCATATGCTCTGGTAAAACGGTGATCTCGAAATAGTGCGTGGCGAACAATGTCAATGAACGAACCGTCTCCGCAAGATAGTGAGCACAAGCCCAGGCTAGAGACAAGCCGTCAAATGTACTAGTGCCGCGCCCAATTTCATCCAATAAAACCAGACTTTTTGCTGTAGCGTTATGAAGAATGTTAGCGGTTTCCGTCATTTCCACCATAAAGGTAGAACGTCCACCTGCTAGATCATCGGAAGCGCCAATGCGGGTAAAAATGCGATCGACAATACCTATCTGTGCTGAAGTGGCGGGCACAAAACTGCCGATATGAGCCAACAAGGCAATTAATGCCGTCTGCCGCATGTAGGTTGATTTGCCGCCCATATTAGGGCCGGTGATAATCAACATCTGCTGATTAGCGTTTAGCTTGACATCATTAGCGATAAACGGCGTATCTATTACCTGTTCAACAACTGGATGGCGGCCGGATTTGATATCAATAACCGTGCTGTCACACAATGTCGGGCGGCAGAAATCTAATTGCTCAGCTCGTTCGGCTAATGCCGTGATCACATCCAGCTCAGCCACAGCCGCGGCTGACTGTTGCAATCTGTGCAAATCGGTACATAGTTGCTCAATGAGTTCAGCATAAAGCGCTTTTTCGCGCGCCAGCGCCCGGCTTTTAGCAGATAAGGCTTGATCTTCAAAGGTTTTCAGTTGTGGGGTAATAAAGCGCTCAGCGTTTTTCAATGTCTGTCGGCGAATATAGTCGGCTGGAGCCTGCTCGGCTTGGCCACGACTGATTTCAATGTAGTAACCGTGCACTCGGTTATAACCCACTTTTAATGT
Organism: uncultured Cellvibrionaceae bacterium; assembly: GCA_964515805.1. Lineage (GTDB taxonomy): Bacteria > Pseudomonadota > Gammaproteobacteria > Pseudomonadales > Cellvibrionaceae > CAZEUZ01. Next base: position 1,647 of record CAZEUZ010000116.1, read on the forward strand.
ACTGATTCCCGTGCGCTGCCGTTCACTCACTTCCAAATCAAGCAAGAATTGACCAGCATTAGTGCTGATACTGCGCAACTCATCTAATTCAGCATCATAACCTTCAGCAATGACTCCACCATCGCGAATCACCATCGGTGGATTCTCAACAATCGCTCGCTCTAACAGCGAAACCACCTCAGGGAAAGTACCAATCGTTTTCGCTAAATCCTCTATCAGCACTATTTGAGGATATTTGGCAAGCAACACCTGTAGTTCGGGATAAACGGTCACTGACAGGCAAAGCCTGTATAAATCCCGAGGTCGGGCTGAACGCAAGGCTACTCGCCCTAGAATACGTTCGAGATCACCGATCTTTTTTAACTGATCCTGAATAGATTCAAATTGGTAGTTTTGCAGTAAATGGGTGATCGCTTCCTGCCTGGCAATTAGTACCGGTTTTTGCGTTAATGGACGGTGCAACCAACGGCGCAACAAACGGCTACCCATAGTCGTAGTTGTGGTATTAAGTACCGAGTAAAGGGTATTTTCTTCACCACCGGCCAAATTGATATCCAACTCGAGGTTGCGCCGCGTAGCGGCATCAATTTGCACCGTATTCTCGCGATTTTCTGCATACAATCGACAGATCTGAGGCAAAGAGTTACGTTGAGTTTCTTTGGCATAAGACAGAATGCATCCTGCGGCGCCTAAGGCTACAGTGAGGTGGTCACAATCAAAAGCACGGAGGTCACACGTGCCGAACTGTTCACACAATAGCCGTATTGCGGTATCGATGTCATATTCCCAGGCTTCCCGGTAACGTAGACCCTTAGCCATATCAAACACTGCGCTCAATTCCGTATCTGCTAACGTATTGTTGATTAGTGTTTCGGCTGGCTTAAGTCGTTGCAACTCGGCGGCAAGCGCACCAGCGCTTTCTACTTCCAGAATCGTAAAATGACCACTGCCAATATCGAGGTAGGCGATGCCATAGCGCTGTCCAATCGCATTAATCGCTACCAGTAAGTTATCGCGATTTGCATCGAGTAGCGCTTCATCAGTAATGGTTCCCGGCGTAACAATACGGACAACTTTACGTTCTACCGGCCCTTTACTAGTAGCGGGATCGCCAATTTGCTCGCAGATAGCGACCGAGACACCTGCCTGCATCAACTTGGCGAGATAATTATCGGCAGCGTGGTAAGGTATCCCCGCCATTGGGATCGGCTCTCCGGCAGACTTACCTCTGGCGGTCAAAGTAACATCGAGCAATTCGGATGCCCTCTTGGCATCATCAAAAAAAAGTTCGTAAAAATCTCCCATGCGGTAAAACAATAATTCATGCGGGTGCTCGGCCTTGATCCGCAAATATTGTTGCATCATGGGGGTGTGATCGGATTTATTGATACCTGACTCTCCTCTCTATTTAATTTCAACTTGATTTAATTTCAACTTGTTGTTTTAGAGTGATTTTCAAATCTGGTATGTGGGTAGTTGATCAAGCAGAGTATTGATTCTTTATTTGAACTTCAACTTTATTTGAACTTCAACTTAACCATTAGATTGGATGCCAGTTAAGCCAAATAAAAAAATGCCCGGTGGTTAAAAACCGACCGGGCCGTAAATAACACTTTTGGGGAGAAGTGCATATGTTAAAGAGTTACTGTCAGTACCAGCCACTGATGGTCGAATTCTAACCAATTTACTAAGCACATAGGGGTAAACGCACTCAGGGGGCCAATCTCATTAACTACATAGCTCAGATTACCGGCACTAAGAAAAGTTCCAAAAAAAATTAGAAAAAAACGAAAAAATGAGATTGAACTGCAATAATAACTGCAAATCGGCCTGTTAGTGTGCCTGATCCCAGTTATCGCCGACGCCTACTTCAACCAATAGTGGCACCGACAATTCGACTGCAGCAGACATGTACCCACGAATCTTATCGGTTACTTGATTAACG
>CAZEUZ010000117.1:0-8798 GCA_964515805.1 uncultured Cellvibrionaceae bacterium
CCACATCAGGTGTACAGCAAGTAGTGAGGGTATTTGAGTATATCGACATTAACTGATCACCTGCTAGAACGCAGTAATAGCAAAGAGGCGACCGAAAATCACAGTAGTGAGATTACTTAGAGAGCAAACATTGTGAAAACAAAAAATCGGGGGGAATCAGTGGAGTTGGCCTGTAAGCCGGGTTCTGTCTAGGGCAACCATTCATCTAGGATATGTGTCGCCACATATCTCCTGCGACCTACCCGAATCCAGCGCGGGCCACGCTATCAGATTCCTATTTGGTCTTGCTCCGGACGGGGTTTACCATCGCCACAGACTGTTACCAGCTGCGCGGTGCGCTCTTACCACACCTTTTCACCCTTACCGAGCCACTTCCAATAAATTATCATTCAATAAAGCATTAAAAGCACTAGGCGGTTTACTTTCTGCTGCACTTTCCGTAGGTTCACACCTCCCAGGCGTTACCTGGCGTCCTACCCTGTGGAGCCCGGACTTTCCTCTCAAACCAACTAACAAGGCCACTCATTACAGAATGTAACTTATGACCTGATAGAAATTCGAGCGATTGCCAAGCCAACTCCATTGGCAACCATAATCAGAACCTCTACAAAAGGCAAGTGACGATCGAATTTCTAGTCAATTTAAATTTCTGTCTAGCGCCCATTGACCATCAATTTAAGTCTCAAACCCCTTGACATAGATGATTGGTTTGCCACAATAGCGACCTGAAATAAATTTTCAGTCGAAAGTTTATTGAAATTTCTACTACAAAGCGACATCGAAGTTTTTCGGCATTGTTCCATATATGTCATTAATAACTAAGGAATTAGATTATGAAGTTATTCACTAAATTATTTGCATTATCACTGGCTGCCCAGTTTACTGTAGCGGTAGCTCCTGCAATGGCTGAAGAACGATTAGTTTTTGCCGGCGGACCAGCCGGTGGTACCTTTCAGGTGGTAGCAAACGCGATACAAACCTATCAGCCCATCAAAGATATCGAAGGCGTAAAAATCCAGGCGCAATCATCAGCCGGGTCAGTAGAAAATCTACGTAATATTGATAAAGGAAAAGCTCACTTCGGCACAGTCTACTCAGGCCACGTTTATTTAGGATCTCAGGGGCGTCTTAAGAATGACCCCAACAAATATGAAAACGTGCTAGCCGTCAGCTACCTTTACGGCGCCCCTGCTCAGTTAGTTGTGCGCAAAGATTCAGGTATTAAATCGGTTAAAGACCTGGTGGGTAAAAAAGTAGGCGTGGGCAATGCCGGCTCAGGTGCCTTCGCAAATGCCGAACTTTTCTTCAGCCATATTAAGCTAAAGAATGAAGATGAGAGTAAAGATGTTAGCATCTGGGATAGTATGGAACGCAATGCTATGGGTTATAACGATGCAGCTAATGCCTTTAACAACAAACAACTCGACGCTTTCTGGGTATTTGCCGGTTTCCCCGTCGGCGCTGTAATGATGGCTGCGCAAACCAATGATATCGATTTGATTGATCTCGATAAGGATGCTGAAAAATATAATTTCTATAAAGACTACCCTTACTTTGTAAGACTGGACGTGCCCAAAGATACTTACAAGAACGTCGAGAAAGTCACTCCTTCCTTTCAAGACTCAGCTCTATGGGTAGCCAACAAAGACGTCTCTGATGAAATTGTTTATCAAATGCTTAACATCATTTTCAGCGAGGAAGGTCTAAAACATATGGTTAGTCAGAAGAAAACATTTAAATCTATGTCAGTCGAGTACGGTATTGAGGGTACGAGTGAAACAAAACTACATCCTGGCGCCGAAAGATTCTGGAAGGAAAAAGGCATACTCGAAAACAAAAGTTAATTGTTGAAGGCCAATCTAAACTTATTACCTTCCTTTGTTGAATTCCTTCTCTACCCTGCAATAATCCCAGTCGTTGGCTCTTTTTGCGGGGTAGCCGCTAGATATCTTTTACTCCCTTGAGTGGATCGGCTTGTGTATAAAAAATTGAAGCGTTTTGAACAAATTTTATTTGATGCGTGTTCGTTATTTCTATTAATATTTTACACTTATTCTGCAGTCGTTTCCCCTGCCGCAACCCAATACCATCGGGGTATCTACATTATTGTTACCTACGTCTTGGTGTTTCTTCTCTACCGATCAAAATCAAGCTGGTTTAGGGTGGTTGATTATCTACTGATCATCGCATCAGTCATTTCTCTCGGCTATTGGCTGTTAAATTTCGAGGAAATCAACTATCGCGTCGGCGCCGAAACTCTACTCGATACGGCTATGGCCATAACCGGCGTACTTATTAGCATTGAATTGGCACGGCGTGTGGTGGGTAACGTTTTTGTCGTAATCGGAATCATGATGCTCGCCTACGGCATTTATGGCTACCTGATGCCAGATTCAATTTCTCATGCAGGCTCTAGCTTTCCGGAACTCTGCGTCTCTATTTTCTACAAAAGTGACGGTATATTTGGCATCATGGCCAATGTATTGGCCACTTATATCCTCCTCTTTGTGCTTTTTGGTGCTTTTCTTGAGAAAAGTGGGGCTCAAAAATTCTTTATCGACTTATCGCTGGCTTCCGTAGGCCACAAGATGGGTGGACCAGGCAAGGTAGCCGTCATTGCGTCAGGCTTTTTTGGCTCAATATCCGGTAGCGCTATTGCCAATGTGGTATCAACAGGTGCTTTTACTATTCCGATGATGAAAAAGGCAGGATTTAAACCACACCAGGCGGGTGGTATTGAGCCAGCTGCTTCCATCGGCGGTATGTTTATGCCGCCGATTATGGGGGCCGGTGGATTTCTGATGGCAGAGCTGACGGGTCAACCCTATTCTTGGATTATGGCGGTCTCACTCTTTCCAGCACTGATGTATTTTTTCAGTGTTTTTATGATTGTGCACTATGAAGCAAGGAAGCTCAACATTGTCGGCAAGCCTACAACACACAGTGGTTGGACAGTTTTCAAAGCCGGTTGGTACTATATTACTCCACTAGTATTGATCACTTTGTTGATGCTCTATGGCTACTCCCCCGCATATGCTGCCGTCATCGGCCTAGTTGCCTGCATCGCCATATCGTGGTTGCGCCCAGACACTCGTATCGGCCCTAAACGTTTTCTTGAAGCTGCGAGAGAAGGCGCTGAAAACAGTTTGAAAATCGGCGCTACTGTTGGAGTCATTGGCATCATCATCGGCGTACTCACCTATAGCGGCCTAGTATTAACACTGGCTGATATTGTGATTTCATTGGCCGACGGTTCTCTCTTTCTAACAATTGCTCTGGTTGCACTTGTCTCCCTGATAATGGGCATGGGCGTCCCCGTCACTGCAGCCTATTTAATTATCGCGGTAGTCGCCGTGCCCGCCTTGACTCATCTGGGAGTCAATGAACTCGCGGCTCATATGATTGTTTACTGGTTATCGCAGGACTCAAATATTACACCGCCGGTTTGTATCGCCGCTTTCGCAGGAGCCACCATTGCTAAAGCAAACGTATGGAAGACAGCATTTTCGGCGTTCAGATTTGCCAAGTTTCTCTATCTCGGCCCCCTATTATTTGGTTATATCCCCGAGTTTTCTCTGGACGGTTCAACGCTCGACATCATGAAGGTATTTATTTACATAATATTGGGCACTTGGGCCTACTCTTATCTACTCAGCGGTATCTGGCTACAAACCTGGTTTGGCAAAAAGTCTAAAACCTAAAGTAATATTTACCATTGACGTTTATAAGGCGGCAGCGAGTTTATCAGGTCCCGGCCGTAGCGCTTAGTTAGTATCCTTTTATCAAGGATGCTAATAGTGCCGGTGTCAGTTTCCGTACGCAACAGACGCCCGCATGCTTGCAGTAATTTTAAGGCAGCATCCGGTACGGTTATCTCCATAAATGCATTGCCACCGCGGCTTTCAATCCACTCCGATAATGCTTTTTCAACAGGGTTATCGGGCACGGCAAAGGGCAATTTGGCAATAATGACATGCCGGCAGTAATCTCCGGGCAAATCGACACCTTCAGAAAAGCTAGCCAAACCGAATAACACACTGGACTGACCGGAATCAATTCTCTCTTTATGTTTTTTCAACATGGATTGCTTCGAGTGATCTCCTTGCATCAGGATACACGACTGCCATTTTTTGGGCAGACCGTTGCAGACGGCATGCATTTGTCGGCGGGACGCGAATAATACGAGACTTCCATATCGCTGGCCCAATAACTGCGGCAATAATACGATAACACTTTCGGTATGTTGATCTACATGATTAGCCTCGACAGCATTAGCAGGGACTTGCAGCAAGGCATTACTGCAGTCAAAAGGACTGGGAACTATTGTGTAATGACCATCCTCTCCTGTACCTGCACGCATTTTAAAGCGATCAAATTGACCGAAAGCTGTCAGTGATGCGGAGGTCACCACTGCACCAAAGCAACGATCCCAGAGAGCGGTTGTTAGATTGTCGGCCGCGAGGATAGGACTAGAACAAATCTCGATGTCTTCACTGTCACTGAACTCTACCATCGTCAGCCAGCGAGCTCGCGGCAACGAACAGGCTTCATCCTCCATACTGTAACTATGCCAGAGTGCCAAATTGGCATCGACACGCATTTGCCAAGCACCAACCCATGGAAGCCACTTTTCCAAATCGACCTTCGGCACAGCCGTAAAATCATCTTCCATAGCTTCCTGCATCTCTAAGACAATACGGTCCAAAATGCCTGCCATACGACCAAAGCTATTGGTTAACCCATCAGCCATTTCCCGTAAAGCGGTAGTGGCCTTACCCGCTTTAAAGCAATATTGCTTAGCATTGTCGCGATTCGATGTATTTCCCACTGGCAATTGCTCATCAATTAATTGCCGGCAGTAGGGAAAACAGGTATCCAGCTGTTGTTTAGTTTCATTAAAAATAGCAGGCAGTGGCTCGGCATAATGAGTAATCTGACCGGCGTTGCCAATTTCTTCCAACAGCACACGTAAACTTTTATGGCTTTCTTCCAACCACCGCGCAGTGGCGTTGACACGAGTATGATGAGAAAAATGGCTAAGTGCCTTATCGGGAAGATGGTGCCCTTCATCAAAAATATAGAGAGTATCTTCAGGCTTGGGAAGGATAACGCCTCCACCCAAGGCCAAATCAGCTAACACCAAGTCGTGATTAGCCACAATACAATCGACATTGTCGAGGGATTCACGAGCCTTAAAAAAACTACAGCCACCGATTTGGGAACAACGGCGTCCTGCGCACTGACGATGATTAGTGGTAACCGGAGTCCACTCTTTTTGTTCTAATGACTGCGGCCAAGAGTCTCGATCACCATCCCATTCACCCGTTGTTATCGCACTGAGCATGTCCCTGTAGATATTGACAGTCTGTTCATCAATAAATTGTTCTTGGGTGAATAGATGATCATTCTTATCGAAAGAAGGTGGGTTGATACTGTCTTCACGATTTTGCAGCAGCAAATCGAGTTTACTTAAGCAAAGATAGCGGCCACGCCCCTTGGCAATGCTAAAATTAAAGCGCAGTTCAGTATGATTTTGTAAATCCGGCAAGTCCTTGTAAATAATCTGTTCCTGCAGAGCTACCGTCGCTGTAGACACTACCAATTTTTTATTGAGTGCTTGTGCAAGGGGAATGGCCGCAATTAGATAAGCGATCGTTTTACCTGTACCGGTACCCGCCTCGACAACACAAATATGACGGTTGACGTCCGGATGATCCCGCTCACCTCCCCCAGAAATAGTGCCAATGGTGTTGGCAATGGCGGCAATCATTAACTTCTGTCCCTGGCGCGGTCGCAATCCTCGACTCAATAAAAATTGACGATACGTATCGCGAATAGTTTGCTTTAATGCATCGGTCAGCACAGCAGGCTATTCCGCCTAATATTTGCCAACAACCGGATTGGCATACATATCTAACCATATAGAACGCCAGGCCGCATCGGATGCATTAAGGCGCTTAGTAAAATCATTGGCTTCACGCTTAAAGGCCGACCGGGAAAATGGGATAGATTTACCGGTGACAGTCACCGCTGACGGCAGTTCACCATGCAGGTGCTGATAAGCCAGGCAATTGCTCGGATGCAGCACATAATTACCGACGATACTACTGTCGAGTTCGGCAACCACATCGTCCGTAGTTTGATAACTACCTGATAACACGTTGCCAAAAGCAATATGTACATGCCCTTTTTGACCAGTAATGCCCTTGGCGATACTGACAGCATCTTCCTGCTCTTCTTTTTCATAGCTACCGGACGTTTTATTAATATACAATTCATTAGCCTTGGCAAAATCACAAGGATCCCATTCATAAGAAATAGACACTGGTACTATATTGAGTTGGTGCACGTAGCTTGCCAGTGCCATTTGTTTGGGCTTGTTTAAAGTAAGCATGCTGACAACGGCACTATTGGTAGAGTCTACCCCGTTTTTCGCCCTACCTTCCCGTTGCGCAATCCAGACGTTACTTCGCTCTTTATTAATACAATGATGAATGTAAGCAGAAAGATGTTTTGCTACCTTCAATTTTTCCCGGGGTGCCGTAGCAGAACGATTGACAATAAAACTCTTGTTGAGACGCATCAGATCTTCAATATAAGGTTTGGTGAGTAAATTATCGCCAATGGCGATATTTACAGTACCGTGATCGTTATGGAACAATACCCAATTAACAAGAGCCGGGTCCAAAACAATATCACGGTGATTACTCACAAACAGGTATGGCTTACCGACTTGCAGGTGCTCTAAACCGGAGACAGTTAGCTCATCAATGGTACTGTCAATCATTCGTTTCATGTACTTTTCCACCACTACTTGCAGGTCGTAGACACTGGCCATTTCCGCGGTTTGACGAACTAAATATCGACGAACTAAAGGATTCATTGCCTTTCGTAACCAGCTCGTCGCTTTGGGAAATTTTAACCGGCATAGAGCGACAATAAATTCAGGATCGTTCAACAGCCGGTTAATGGTGGGTCGAACTTCATTGTCATTATAGGGACGAATATCGTCAAATTGGCTCATACATATCTCTAAGCGTAATGGGAATAACTCAATGAGTTAGTTTCAGTAATTTAAATCCGTCTCGCTGGGACACCAGTGTAGTCTCGAGAGAGCACCCTCGAGCCAGTTTCTCGACCGGAACGAATTCATTGACAACCAAGAAAGCGCTGCCGTTTTTATCGAGCTTATCGGCAACAGCGTTGATAAATTTACGGCTCAACGTTTGGCTGTGTTTAAATCCCTGATGAAAGGGAGGATTGCACACGATAAGGCCGAATGTCTCTGTTAAACCGTCACCGGCGTCACTAGCGACAACATCGACATTCAACGCATAAGCAGCGCTGTTTTTGCGTGCACACAACAGTGCTGCTGGATTATTATCCGTAGCCACGATCTTATCGAATTGATAACGACAACCGAGGTTCATAAATAACCAACCATAGCCACAACCCAAATCCAGGAGTGATTGGGACGGCGTATTTTTTGCATCCAGTTGTTGATACAGGCAACTCAAGAGTAGTTCACTACCTTGATCGATTTTTTTCCAGCCAAAGACACCAGGTTTACTATAAAAAAAAGGGATTTTATTCTGACCCGTGAGGACTTTCTCTAAACAATGGTAGTGATCCTCAGCTAATTCATCATTAGCTATTTGAGACTGAAAATGGGTGTAATTGCCTGCATAGGCTGAACCTGTCTTTTTCAGGTATCCTCGACATAGAAATGTTTTCAATAATCGGTTGTGATAACTCTTAATACCATCCTGCTTTTGACCTGTTAACACCAATTCCCCTTCGCCACGTAAACAGTGTGTCGACAGCTTGAGCAAATAGTGAACCAAGGATTTTTCTTTGGATACCCGGTAGAGGATACGGGCGGGCTGTTTACAAGGCACCGTATTGAAATCGTTATACTCAACTAAAAACTTCCTTTTGACTGCCAATTGATAAATATCGTAACGATTGCAAATGATATACAGATGGTTACGAGCAATGTCTAATTGTTGCATCAATGGTAGCGCATTTTCATCGGCATACCATAACGTAGGTTTAGACACTTGCTGCAAATAGGGGGCCAATAACTTGAGTGCAGGGTCATGCATAAAGTGACGTGAAATCCGACTTTATAGAATTTTTTTCTCTGCGGAGTCCATTGTTTGGTAGATAAGCGTGTTAATCGTCATGGGTCCCACACCGCCGGGAACAGGAGTGTAAGCAAACACTCTGTCTATCAATGACTGTGACAATTCTATATCCCCTATGCCGCCAGAGTGATAGCCTGCGTCGACCACAACAGCATTATCTTTAATCCAGTCAGCTTTGATAAACTCGGGTTTACCCAATGCACCAACGACAATATCCGCTTGCCCAATTATGCTTCTCAGATGTTGAGTTTTTGAATGACACACAGTAATCGTTGCATCGGCATTTAACAGCATAAGCGCCATCGGTTTGCCTAAGATAGGACTACGACCGACAACCACCGCGTGCTTGCCCGCTAGTGGAATATTGTAAGCTGACAATAGTCGCATTATACCTTTTGGCGTAGCGCAACCGTAGGCCTCCCTCTCCATGCTCATACGACCAAAACCCAAACACGTGACACCATCGACATCTTTACCGAGAGTAATTGCATCGAAACAAACGCGCTCATCAATGTGTGCAGGAACCGGATGTTGCAACAAGATACCGTGAACATCTGCATTGCAGTTGAGTTTATCGATTTCAGCCAGTAATTGTTCCGTAGTCGTGTCTGCCGGCAATTCAACTTGTAAAGAGTTCATGCCAATGCGTGC
>CAZEUZ010000118.1:0-5824 GCA_964515805.1 uncultured Cellvibrionaceae bacterium
TGCAGTTTCAGTAATAACTTTGACCGGTAGATAATGATCTTGATCCTCACCAACGTGCAGATGGGATATGAATTGATCGTGTTTGGATGAATGTTCTTCCACTAATTTCCAAAGTTTGTCGAATGCTTCCGGTTCGAAGGGTCGATTGACGCTTCCCCATTCTATAGCGTCGGCGGTAGATGGCTCTTTAACGATAAAGCGATCGGCAGGTGAGCGTCCGGTCCGTTTACCCGTAGTGGTGGTCAAAGCCCCGGTGTGTGAAAGTTTGCCTTCCCCTCTACTAAGCGCCTGCTCAATTAACTCAGCAGCGCTGATATCGGTGAAGATTGTCGGTTTGGTATCATCGATCTGTGTCATTTTCTGATCCTATATTAGTCTCTGGTTGTTCCTCAACTGTACTGTTAAAACAGGTGCCACTACAACGAACATCCCAGCTGAACAGTGATTATTGCCAATTGTTATGCTCTTTGATTTGAATTTAGTCGTTCATTAAAGCCAATTGCAGCCTTAAAGGCAACACTATGTCGGAAATTTATGGAGAGAGCAAACCTATAGAACAGGTTCTACAAGTGCTGCTGTTAATTCATCATTATTTCTTTTTGCTTTATTTTTTCATTGGTTTTTCAGTAGGTTGTAAGAGATTAAAAATCATTTGCTCAATATGATCCGGTCGAATATGACGCAGACAATGGAGGTGTTTTAATGGGCATTGACGCTTAAAGCAGGGGCTGCAACTCAAGTTTAGATGAGCTATAGCGGTTTTTTCGGTGAGAGGTGGTGTGAATTTAGGTGTTGATGAGCCATAGATAGCCACGACCGGGCAGTTGACTGCTGAGGCAACATGCATTAGCCCAGAATCGTTGGCTACAGCAACGTGACAGAAATTCAGTAGATCAATTACATCGATAATACGTGTTTTACCACATAGATTACGAATGGTTCTCTCTGAATTCTTGGCAATTTCCGCACCTACTGGCCTATCTTTTTCCGACCCCAATATTATCACCTGATAACCATGGTTTTGCATCGTCTTGGCCAAATTGGCATAGTATTCCAGAGGCCACTGTTTTGCTGGCCCGTACTCAGCGCCAGGCAATAGCGCAACAGTGGGTAAATTGGGGTTGAGTCTCAAGCGATTGATAACGTTAGCCTGATTGACTGTGTCTATGGTTAATTCGGGATAAGGGATATTAAACGGCTGCTGTGCATCAGCGGATGTCAACCCGAGTGCGACGAAACGTTTGACTGTTTGATCCAATAATACTGGATCAAATGGTCGACGATCATTGATCAAACCATATCGCTGTTCCCCGGTAAAGCCGGTGCGCATGGGAATCTTTGCAAAGAAAGGCAACAGCGACGCTTTTAACGAACGCGGTAATACAATGGCCTGTTGATATTTTCCCCTGAGCGTTTTTCCCGACTGATAGCGTTTTTTTAGCGCCAATTCCCCATGACTGACGTGCAGAGGAATGTTTTGTGTGACTTCAGGCATACGGCTGAGTAAAGGCACTGACCACGCAGGCGCAGAGACGTCGATGGAACGCTCCGGTTGTTGTAACTTTAATGTTTTAAAGAGACTTTGAGCCATTACCATATCGCCGATCCATGAGGGGCCGACTACTAATAAGGCGGGTCGTTCGTTGGGCACAACTGCTTCTGACAATGATGATTTAATGAACGTCTTTGGAATGTAGCCAGTTCAAATAATCGGCCACTCCTTGCTCAACAGTAGAAAATGGTTTGTTATAGCCAATATTGCGCAGTTGCGTTATGTCGGCTTGGGTATAACTTTGGTAAGCTCCCTGCAGGTGTTTGGGGAATGGGATGTATTCTATTTCACCTTTCTGGTGATAGGAAATGACTGCGTTGGCAATATCGTTAAATGTTTGGCAGCGGCCAGTACCACAATTAAAAATACCGGACTTTACTGGGTGTTGCATAAACCATAAATTGACATCGACTGCATCTTTCACATAGATGAAGTCTCGCCGTTGCTCACCTGCGCTACAGCCGTCATAGGCGCCAAAAAGCTTGACTGTTTGACTGCCTCCACACAGTTGGCCGTCTAAATGATAGGCGACACTGGACATAGAACCCTTGTGCTGTTCTCGTGGACCATATACGTTAAAATAGCGTAAGCCAACAATTTGACTTTGGGATGCAGGCGAATTGACTAAGATATCGCGTACGTATTGGTCAAAAAGATATTTGGAATAACCATAAATGTTGAGTGGCTTCTCAAACTCACTATGCTCCCTAAATTGTTGACTGGAGCCATAGATAGCAGCGGAGGATGCATAGATAAATTGGCATTTGTTAGTGAGGGCAAAACGCAATAACTTTTTTGAGTATTCATAGTTATTGGTCATCATGTATTGGCCGTTCCATTCGGTGGTGTCAGAACAGGCGCCTTGGTGAAAGATAGCCCGCACATTTGTCAGTGCATTGTTTTCAACCAGCGTTAGAAATTCATTTTTGTCGACATAATCGGTAATGTTGCAGTCGACAATGTTGTTAAATTTTCTGCCGTCCGTAAGATCGTCAACGACGACTATATCACTGTGTCCCAGCGCGTTTAGCCCGTGAACAATGTTGCTGCCGATAAATCCGCAGCCGCCGGTCACAATAATCATAACGTTTTCTAACTAAGAAGGAATTTTCAGGAAGCTTACTGTCTTACCTAATCTGGGTCAATCATATGACAAATGTTAATCTAATAGGTGCTAAATATTATGACAATCTCTTGTATTGCCGTCACTTCTCATAGTGACCTTCCGGAGACACACCTTTTTATCGGTCTCCGGCAAGCAGGTGTTGATTTAGAAGTCATGTGCCCGGCGGATGCGCCTCATCGTCAGCTGTTAATCGAAGCGGGAATTCCACTAACGGACTTAGTATTATCCGGTCGTGTGGATAGGTATGGCATTGAGAAGATCAAAAAACGATTATTGGTGCGTAAACCATCGATCTTACACGCCTTTAACAACAAGGCCGTATCCAACAGTTTATTCGCAACCAAAGGAATGAATATTATCTTTATTGCCTACCGTGGCATAGAAGGGAACGTCAGCTACTATGACCCCATGTCTTGGATGACCTATTTGCATCCAAGAGTCAACGCTATCGTCTGTGTCGCAAATGCTATTCGTGACTATTTTTTCAATATGCGCTTTTTAGGAATCAAGTTGCCGGTAAAAAAAGCACTAACTATTTACAAAGGCCATCGGCGAGAGTGGTACCAGCATCCTGGGATAGATCTAAAACGATGGGGTATTCCTAAAACGGCTTTTGTCATCGCTTGTACTGTCAATGACCGTCCCCGCAAAGGATTGGACCAATTAATTGCAGCGACGATGTTTTTATCCAATAAAGATATTCATTTATTGTTGATCGGCCAAATAGGCGATACCAAATTATTGCAACAAATTAAAAAAAGTCCCCTGCGGGAAAATATTCACCTATTGGGATTCCAGAAGCATGCTTATGCTATTGTAAAAAATTGTGATGTATCCATTTTGCCTGCAGTCAAACGTGAAGGCTTGCCAAAAGGTATTATCGAAGGAATGATTCAGGGTGTGGCGCCGATAGTGACAGATTCCGGCGGTAGTCCCGAATTGATTGAAGATAATGTCTCCGGTCAAATTATTCCGCCGCGGTCACCCCAGGCCATTGCCGATGCAATAATGGCATATTACGATAATCGTCAATGGCTGCAATCCGTAAAAGCAAATGCTGTAAAACGCATCGTTAATTGCTTCTCTGTAGAAAAAACGATTGAACAACATCTCGAACTGTACCGGCGATTAACTAGAGCGTGTTGACTGGTGATGGCTAGCAGAATGTAGGTTCTATTTCCTTTGTCATTTGACGGTTATTTGCTTTTATTTCTCAAAGGGATAAAAAAGTCGTCCTATAACAAATTAACCAGACTTTCCCCAGTTCGTTGTAGATACCAGTTATCCATTAATTGAAACGATATGGACAGTGAGCTGGAAATAAGCAATTCTCTTTTCTGAATGGCCGTCGCCAGCTGATCGGCAGTATACCAATCAGCTGCAATGATTTCTCCGTCGTGAAAAGTCATTTCATGCTGCTGCGTTGTTGCGTAAAAGCCCAGCATCAATGACTGTGGGAAAGGCCAGGGTTGAGAGGCTTGATAATGGATTGCATCGAGATCTAATCCAACTTCCTCGTAGACTTCCCGTTTGACGGCATCTTCGATGGATTCTCCCGCCTCGACAAATCCGGCGAGACAGGAAAAACGCTTCTCCGGCCACATTTTGCCTCTCGCCAACAGGCATTGTTCGCCACGTATTACTAGCACGATAACGGCAGGATCGAGCCTGGGATAAGTTTCATGAGAACAACCGCTATTGGTGCAACACCGGCTATGGCCTGCCGGGGTGGGAGCAGTCGCGTGTCCGCAGCGATTGCAGTAGTGATTATTGTCATGCCAAAAAAGCAGCCCTTGTGCTGTCGTCAACAGATTGGCCATGGGACGGCTGATTTTAATAGCGAGTTCTCTCAGATTGAGCCATTGAAATTCAGATAATGGCAGATCATTGACAGCTTTAACTGCAAAAACGGGAATGTCGCCCATTGTCGATTGTAGACCGATGAAAAGCGCCGCAGATATACTGATTTTCAGGTCGTGCATGGCTTTGCCGCTGAAAAGACAGACGCTGTCCTCGCTGCAGGCAAAATCGTGATCTTTCATCAGCAAATATCTAGCATCATCAGAATGTTGCAGCGAACGGATGTAGTCAGTCTGTTGACGCCGATGCCCTTGCCGGTCAAGACCGTCATCGGTCAGTAGAATTTGCTGTTGCAATGCGACATTCGCTTGGTTCGATATCTCTTTCCTTACCTTTTTCATCACTTACATTGTTTTCTACAATCACCCTAACCGTTAGGGTGCACAGCCACGCAAATTTTCTCTATCTAACAATAAAAATGTAACAACAGACAAAATTTGTGTCGATGAATTATCGACCGTTAGTGATTAATGCTCCACTCAATCTTTCGTGCTACTAATGTTATTCCTCGGTTTTGTCTCTCTGTTGCTGGCAATATATCCATACTTGGCCATAAACCCGACGATAGCGCATCTGTATAGCCGTTATCGAGTCCAGTTGTAATCATTGCTTGTCTCGCAGAGGTGAAATCATAGTCCAATGGATGGTGTTCGATGCGTATTTTTCCCCGTGATACAGGATAAACCAGGCTGAACCAGGTCGTTGTCGCACCATCATTGGCAGGCAGGCCAATAGCGCCGGTATTATGCCAAACTTTTTTGTTGGCTTTGTTAGTTGACTGATACGTGAATGGTATGCCGCAGTGTCCGGCAAAAATAATATCGGCTTCGGTATGAGTAAATTCTTCAGTAAATACAGTCTCCGGATCAGAAGGAAAAATAAATCGATTGATAGACGTAACTCCTCCATGGACAACTTGGCAGTTAACACCGCTAAAGTGAAACGTGATTTTTTCCGGTAGCTGTTTAAACCATAAGCGATGATCATCGTTGAGTTGTGCCTTTGCGTATCGATACCACTGTGTCGATAGTAAATCGCATTGGCTACCGTTGGTAAAACCGCAGCCGCAGTCATCGGCATCTTCAGCCAGTGATTCTTCACAATTGCCCATCAGTACCGTTACCCCCCAGTAGCGCAATAATGTTACTGTTTCGTTTGGCGATGCGCAGTAAGCAACTGTATCACCGGTACAAATGCAGTGGCTGGGAGGTATACCCAATTTTTCTGCCTGTTGCTGCAATGCTCTAGTGGCCTGTAAATTAGAGTAGGGACCACCGAATATTAAC
>CAZEUZ010000119.1:0-3181 GCA_964515805.1 uncultured Cellvibrionaceae bacterium
TAATCATTTGGTCAATAGGCGATATATTAGGCCCGGTTTTTCTTGCATTAATCATCGCTTTTCTGTTGCAAGGCTTAGTAAATTGGTTAAAAGCAAGAGGTACTCCCAACCTGTATGCGGTAATTATCGGAGTGACACTCCTAATCGGCATTATAATTACGGCAATCGTATTTTTGGTGCCCGTGCTTTGGAGGCAATCCATCAATCTTACATCTGAGCTACCGCGGATGATAGTCGAGTGGCGGGAATTACTGCTGCATTTACCGGAAAAATACGCCAGCGTTATTTCCGAACAACAAATGGAAGAATTGATTAAACACATAAGTGGAGAATTGGCCCTGTTCGGTCAGAGTGTGCTGTCATTTTCCGTAGCAAATTTGCCCATTTTATTTATTGTTCTTCTCTACCTTGTACTGGTACCGGTACTGGTATTTTTCCTGCTCAAAGACAGCGAAACTATTCTTTGCTGGTTCGGTTCTATTTTGCCAAAGGATCGTCCGGTGATGAGGAAAATTTGGGTTGAAATGAATGAGCAGATTGCCAATTATGTCCGCGGAAAAGTATTGGAAATAGTCATTGTCGGGACAGTGTCCTACGTGTGTTTTTTAATACTCGACTTGAACTATGCCATGTTGTTGGGAGTTGCCGTAGGTTTATCTGTAGTCATTCCCTATGTCGGCGCTATAGTCGTTACTGCCCCGGTACTACTAATCGGCTTTTTTCAATGGGGTTGGAGCAATGAGCTGCTGTATTTGGCCGTTATCTATCTGATTATTCAAGGTTTGGATGGCAATGTGCTAGTACCTTTATTATTTTCCGAAGCGGTTAATTTACACCCTGTAGCAATCATTTTGGCGGTGATAGTATTTGGTGGATTATGGGGGCTTTGGGGGGTGTTCTTTGCTATTCCTTTGGCCACTTTAATAAAAGCTGTGTTTAATGCTTGGCCAACCCTTAATGCTTCCATCGGTTACTCTGAAGATGTCAATAATCGTGACGAGTCGTCAAATTGAGTCACTGACAAAATGCTATCGACAACGGTAATTTGATTTTTGATGCTGAAATACTTATACCCACTATTATTTTTGCCAACCTTCCTGTCTGCAGGTAACGTTTACAGCGTTGAAATTGCCAAAGGCAAAATTGATCAACGCAACTACCATTACGAAAAACTGGATAATGGACTACGGCTACTGTTGATATCCGATCCGCAAGCTGACAAGGCAGCGGTGTCACTGGATGTGGCGGTAGGCAGTAGTGCCGACCCATCAGACCGGGAAGGCCTAGCGCATTTTCTGGAACATATGTTATTTCTCGGTACCGAGAAATACCCACGAGCGGATGAATACCAATCCTTTATCAGCAATCACGGTGGTTCTCATAACGCCTATACCAGCAGCAGCCACACTAATTATTTCTTCGATGTCAATGCAGCAGATTTGGCGTCGGCATTGGATCGCTTTGCCCAATTTTTTATTGCACCCTTGTTTGACGCTAAGTATATCGAGCGCGAGCGCCATGCAGTGCATTCGGAATTTAAAGCAAAATATAAAGATGATTATCGCCGCACGTATGATGTTTATCGGCAGCTGGTCAATCCTCAGCATCCGGCGGCCAAATTCAGTGTTGGTAATTTGACGACACTATCTGATCGCCCACAAGACCCTATTAGTGAGGATTTGCTCAGTTTTTATCGCCGTCACTATTCAGCTGGAAAGATGGCATTGGTCGTCTTGGGTCGCGAGTCCATCACAGAATTGCAGCAATTGGTATACCCATTATTCGGCCAAATTGCCGACGATAAAAAAATGGATAGGCAGCCCAATCCTGCTTCAGTACCACTGTTTTTAGAGGGAAAACTACCGCTGGAAGCCATTATTAAACCCGAACGTACTCTGCGCAGTATGACGTTGTTGTTTCCTTTGCCGTCAATCAGACCTTATTACCGCCAAAAGCCACTGAATTATATTGGCAATATTATCGGTCACGAAGGTGAGGGCAGCCTGTTATCTCTGTTAAAGGAAGAAGGTTGGGCAGAAGGCTTATCAGCTGGTACTTACAGTAACAACAGTGACTATAGTATTTTTCAGATAAGCGTTCAGCTGACCGAAACAGGTATCAAACATCGGTCACAAATTCGCCAACTGATTTTTTACGCCCTGCAAACACTGCGTGAGGAAGGCATTGAGGCTTGGCGCTACAAAGAAAGTCAACAGCTTGCCAAGCTTGCCTTCCAATACCGCGAGGCAGGAAAAAATATACGCACAGTCAGTGCGCTAGCAAATAACTTACACTATTATCCAGCCGCAGACGTTATTCGTGGCGACTATGCCTACGACGACTATGATGCCGTACTGATCGATCGCTATCTGGATGCTATGACATCGGATAATGTGTTGGTTATGAGTGCTTTTCCGGAGGCGGACACTGATCGCGTCAGCCCTAACTACCAAACACCCTATGCTATTAATACGTTAACCGCCACCCAGCAACCTTCGGCCAGAGCAGCGCTGCCGGAGAAATTAACGAAACAGTTTACACTGCCAAAAAAGAATGAATTTATTCCACGATCGACAGAATTGTTGAAAGATGGCCAGCTGATTGATGCACCGACGCCAATATTGTTACACGATAGAAACCAGCAGGTTGTTTGGTTCGGGCAGGATATCAGCTTCGATGTGCCCAGGGTCAATATTTCAATGCGAATTAAATCACCATTGGTTAGCCGGTCCCTTTCCGCCGCGGCAAAAATGCATCTCTATACTGCATTGATCTCAGATCAATTAACGGAAGCGACTTATCCAGCGAGCCTGGCGGGACTGTACTTTTCTCTATCCGGTAATAGTCGTGGTATGGATGTGAGTTTAAAGGGATACAATGATGGTATGACGCAGTTACTCAAGTTAGTAGTGCAAACGATGGTTACCCCGGTCTTTGATAGCAAACGTTTTGCCAATATTAAAAAAGAACTGATAGAAAATTGGGTGAATAGTCGAAAGCAAACACCTTACCGTCGTCTATTCAATAAATTGCCAACGGCACTGTTTGAGCCTTACTGGAGTGAATTTGAAATGGCCGACGCCATCGATAATGTCACTGTGGCGGATATGCGCCATTTTTCTGCGCAATGGCGGAAAGGCGCTGAAATACAAGCATTATTCTACGGCAATCTCGAAAAATC
>CAZEUZ010000120.1:0-3477 GCA_964515805.1 uncultured Cellvibrionaceae bacterium
ATATGCGACTGTGTTATTCGGCTATTTGGCATCAGTAAATTGGACTATATGACTGAAAATTACAATTATTTACTACAAATTTTGAGTTTTTACACATTTTCAAGCCTAAGTAATCCGTCTAACAAAAACCAGACACCGTGGCGATGCGCTAAAGCGTTAAATATTCTGACACTTGATATTTTTAGCCCTGTAAAGCTGATAATTCAGTAAAAATATAGAGCAATTTATAGATTCCCCAGGCTAAATTCGGGGTTCTATGACTTCGCCACCGCTACGCGATATTACAGCTCCGTTCGGAGCTGACCTGAATCTTGGCGTCCTTGGTGTTGCACATAATGTTTAATCGTCTCTTCATCGACACCCACGCTGCTCATGAAGTAACCCGGCGACCAAACAACATTTTCTTTCCAATACACCTTGCCTAGCCATTTAAATTTTTTCCTCAATCTGGACGCTGATTGGCTTTTTAATTGACCCACCACATCGGCAATTGCATACTTCAGCGGTATCTCTAAAACCATGTGTATATGATCACCATCAAAGCCAATCGCTTCGAGCTCTACACCAAGCATACTTCTCTGCAGCCCCAACAAATAACTTATGAGTATACTTGCAGACGCCAGGCTTCAGGATCTTACGGCGGTATTTGCAAACCCAAACAATATGATACTGAAGACGATAAGCGCTATGGGCTGATAATTTAACTTCCATGTCAGCACAATACCGCCTCCAGGCTCATTCATCCACGGGCATACCAGTGGTGTTCTGTCTTCGACTGCATAAAAAAACGCCTCCATCACAAGGGATGAAGGCGTTTAAGGGTTTAGTAATTAAAAGGTTAAAGGCTGTATTTCCCCCACTATCTGGATAACAGGGAAAATATCACCTCAATCCTTCTAGCTTAGCACTCTTCGTACAAGTCCATTACGACCAAGAATGGCTGCTCATTTGGATCAGTAGTTGGCTCAAGGAATACACCGACTAAATCACCGTTACTGGCATCAGCCTCAAAACCCTCACCATTTGCAATAGCTGCATTAACTATTTCCTGAGCATTGTCAAAACCGGCCGGACTGCCTCCATACATAGCGATACCGTCCCGTTCAGATAATCCCGGCGCTAAGTTAACATTGAACAATGAAAACACATCGCCACTTGTCAATGCCCAGATCGCACCTTGGATCTCATTATCTGTATATGTTTCACCAGTACCATCACCATTATCGGTATTCTTATAGTCCTGATTAATAATCCAGTTAATTAAATCTAGGTTTTCAACTGCTGATTTATCATTAACACCTTTGAAATTAGTACCAAATGCACTACTGATCAAACTTTGCTGCTGAGGATTTAGGCAATCTTCCGTAGCTAATGTCACGTTAGCCCCAACATCAGGTGCAACTGTTGTCCAGTCAGGAATGCCATCGTTATTTGAGTCACCCGTATCATCAGTGCTAGTCGCAAACTCAATATCTCTAAAGAGATTCAGACAGTAGGCATCTACAAAAGTACCATTTATCAGATCATTTCCATCTGAAATTATAGCAGTGTATGCTTCATCTGTTGGGTTATCACCACGAGCATGGTTAATAACCTCCATTGTCGCAGTTTCCGGCAACAGGTCTTTAACTTCCTCCAACGTATCGACAGGATCGAGACCAGCATCGACATTGGCGACATGATCGCCTGCAGCGACGCTTACTGATACTGATCCTGTGCTATTCACATCAGAGTCAACAGTGTCATCGGTGCCGAAGTCTTGCTCAGCAAAGGCTAGGCCTGTGGTGTTGCCGAACTGTACCGTGTAGTCACCTGGGATAACATCGTTGAAGCTGTAGGTGCCAAGCGTACTAGCTTCGGTAGATGTCATTGTCGTCGCCACTAGTGCGCCAGTGGTCGCATTAAACAAACTGACAGTCTGACCTCCAACTAAGATGTCTTCACTATCCAGTACACTGTTGTTGTTGTCGTCGCAGAAGTAGGTGCCCGACAAGGAACCGTATTCAACACCCGCGTCGTTGTCCGGCGTGTCCTGTCCCGCCGTCACCGAGATGCTGCTGATCGTCGACATGGTAGTGTCGCCAATCGCATCACTATCCGATTCATCGGGACCAACGTTTGGAGTAATCAACGCCTTGCCAACCAACACACCGTTAGGATCGGTGAACTTCACGCCGTAAGTACCGGTCGCCAGACCGCCAAAGCTGTAGTTGCCATCGCCATCTGTCGTCGTCGTAATCGGGTTGTTGTCACTGTCAAGAATCGCATCACCCTGATCGTCCAACAACGTGACCAACACGCCTTCAACACCTGGCTCGTCGCCGTTGTTGTTGTCCTGGTCGTCGTTGTCCGTGTCGCAGAAGTAACGACCTGATAGCGATCCAGGCTCAGGCTGACCAGGAACATAACAGATATCGTCAATTGCGCCAGAGCCCACTAGTTCGACTACCATCTGACTCACATTTTCAGTATCAAGAACAATTCGCTGAATACCGCCATCAGGGATAGGGGGAATAACAAATGTATTGATAAGTCCGCCATTTTCGTCATAAAGACGGATATTACCGCCTGTCTCTTCGGTATCGAGAATTCTGATATCGAACACGCGTGAAGGGTTATCGAAGTCAAATGTCAACGTACCACCTTTAGCAGAGTCATCCGGGTCGTTTGCATCGCCATCTTCAGAAATAATAAGGACATTACCTTGTTGAGGTTGCATACCAAGATCAGAGTCACCACCCGTTGGATTGGCTGTGTTGAAAACCATCGCATCGTTGTCGGTAGCGGAATCATTGCTGTCGTCTTCGTTACCAGAGATTGTTACCCCTGGGTATATAGTAATAGAATTACCCGTATCGCCCGCACTAATGCTGGGGTCGTCAAAATCTATTTTGATAGCATTGGGGTCGTCACATTTAACTTCTTTTAAGCCGGCATCAACGTCGGTAATATCTTGTCCATCGCTGACGGTAATAACACCTGAGGTACCGCTGTTATCTACATCAGAGTCGATAGTATCGTCTGAGCCTACGTCTTGGAGAGTAAACTCGTATCCGTTAGGATTGACCACATTGACCTGATAGTCACCATTAGCAACCTCGTCGAATCTGTAGTTACCATCAGCATCAGTGGTTGTTGAATCGATAACATTACCGTTTGAATCAAGCAATTGTACAACAACACCTTCTTTACCAGGCTCTTCTTCATGAACTTCAATAACTTTTTCAAGTTTCACATCGTCGAGACCCGCGCCTTTATAAGTCTGGCTGAGGGATTTGAAATCGATACGCAGTGGATTGTCCGCATCTCTTACGTCAGAAATATCTAATTGAATTTCAATAGTTTCCTGACCTTGGGCTACGTAAGTCTCGTAGAGATTGCCATCGATCCACAGCTGGAACTTGTTATCCTGATCTGAAGTACCGCGGCGCGCAACGTCAAATGAGAAACAGTAGGTGCCAGTTTCAAGAACTTCTA
>CAZEUZ010000121.1:0-4070 GCA_964515805.1 uncultured Cellvibrionaceae bacterium
TTTTCAACTAATTTGCGCAGTTTTGAACTGAATCAATCGGCATTGGCTGATTTTCACATCAAAAGTACTGATACTCACTTTTTGGACCTCGATTTTCGTCATAATTCGAAGGCTTATCAATGCTGGTTTATAGGTAAATAATAATTATTTTGCTATCATTATTTCGTGTCATCAGTAATGTGTTAAATGAAATCACCACTTTTTGGTATGCACAGAAGATTGTGTAGTAAGAAGTCTATCGGTATTTCCTAAAAGGTTATAAGAAAGATGCAAACATTATCATCGATCTGGGTCAGAGTATTATCGATTGCACTGTTAATTATCGCTGGATGGTGGATTATTCACAGTCATTTGATGATCGATGAACAGCACTTACTAGAAAATCAACAACTACAACAGCGAGTAGCTGAATTAGAAGCAGCATTGTTGGCTAGAGAGCAACGTATAGTGGAACTTGAAAAAGAATTACATGCAAAGGAAGAGCAAGGTATTGGCAGTATCCTAGAAAAGACCAATAAAGTGGTTACTGATGGTTGGCAGAAATTGTTAAATACCATTAACCAAGAGTTGAACAAAACCCAAAATGAAGTACAAGGTAGATTAGAAAATATGGAAGCGGAAGAGAGCGATCAAACCTTGTGGGAACAGTCAGAACCCAAATGAAAACTAAACAGACAGGATAAAGCAATATTATGAAATCTATCAAAATAACACTGTGGTTATTCAGTGCCGTCATTAGCTTAACCGTTATCGTACTACTGTTTTTGCTGAACAATCTCAACACTGTCATCAAAGATGCAGTGGAAGCCCAAGGGCCGGAAGTGACGCAAACGGATGTAAAACTCGGCGGAGTTGATATTAGCCTGCTTGAAAGCAAGGTAGTGTTAAATAGCTTATCGGTAGCCAATCCTCAAGGTTTTGACGTAAATACCCCATTATTAACTATTCGAGAAATTACGCTAAATATTGACCCTAGCACATTGTATAAAAAGGTAAAAGTTGTTAAAGAATTAGTCATTGATGGGGCTGAAATAACGGCAGAACATAAAAATTTGCGCGATACCAATATCGAAGGAATAATTAAAAACATCAAGCATTCATCCAGTGCTGCTCAAGCTAAGGAAGATCGGCAACAGTCTCAACAACAAACAGCTCAACAAAGTGAAGAAATACGCTTGATGATTGAGAAACTGACATTTTCCAATAGCTCGGTAACGCTGGTTACCGAACAGTGGGGCGAACACAGTATTGAGTTGCCTGGTTTCAGTAAAACAACTATTGGCGATAGGGTGGAGGGGTTAACGCCAAAACAACTTGCTAGAGAAATTTTGTCTGCCTATATAGGGGAAGTTAACAACTTGATAAGAGATAAACTCAAAGAGTTGGCGAAATCTAAACTTGAGAAAAAGTTTGATAAATATAAGCAAAAGATTTTTAAAAAAATAGGTATCGGCGAATAAGTGACGATAACTGACAGCAAAAAAATTCTTAGTCAGCAACTTAAAGACCGTCTGCAGGCAGGCATTATGCTGTTGGATGGTGCCATGGGCACCATGATCCAACGCCACGACCTGCAAGAGGCTGACTTCCGCGGCGATAAGTATGAAAATCACAGTCATCCACTAAAAGGTAACAATGACTTATTGGCGGTCACTCAACCGAAGATTATCGAAGAAATACACGATGCTTATTTCGCTGCAGGTGCGGATTTTGCCACAACTAACTCCTTTAATAGCACTACTATTGCCCAAGCGGATTACGTCATGGAAGCGCAGGTGTCTGACATCAATCTGCACGCGGCTCAGTGCGCTCGCCGTGCGGCCAACCGCTGGACGGCGAAAACACCCAATCAACCGCGTTTTGTTGTTGGGGCACTGGGGCCAACTAACCGCACTTGTTCTATGTCGCCGGATGTCAACGATCCTGGTAAACGATTGGTTACCTTTGTAGAACTGCAACAGGCGTATTATCAAGCTGCCGACAGTTTGCTAACGGGTGGCGCCGATATCTTAATGATTGAAACTGTGTTTGATACCTTGAACGCCAAGGCAGCATTGTCTGCAATAGCAGAGCTTCGCGAACAGCGGCAACAGGATATCCCGGTTATGGTTTCCGGCACCATTACCGATGCCAGTGGCCGCACCTTGTCTGGGCAGACCACGGAAGCTTTTTGGATTTCCATGATGCACGGAGATTTATTAAGCATCGGGCTTAACTGCGCCCTGGGTGCCGATGAACTATTGCCCTATGTCAAACGGCTCGACGCTGTTGCCGATGTCTATGTTTCCGCGCATCCCAATGCCGGATTGCCCAATGAATTCGGCGAATACGATCAAACACCTACCGATATGGCTAAGCAAGTCGAGCCCTACGCCAGTGGCGGTCATGTCAATATTCTCGGTGGTTGTTGTGGCACTACGCCAGAACATATTGCTGCTCTAAAAACGATTGCCGACAACTATCAGCCACGGCAATTACCTCTGCCTAAATCCGCTTAATCTATACCTGATATACACTCACTCTTTACTGATTAAACTATGTCACTAATAAAAGATATGGTGCTCAGCGGCCTAGAGCCGTTGGTCGTTAACAAAACAACGGGGTTTATCAATATCGGTGAACGCGCCAATGTGACCGGATCGCGCAAATTTGCCCGTTTAATTCGCGAAGAAAACTACGAAGAAGCGGTTGAAATTGCCCGCATACAAGTGGAAGACGGCGCTCAAATTCTTGATATCAATATGGACGACGCCATGCTCGACGGCGTGGCAGCTATGTGTCGCTATTTAAATTTATTGGCGGCGGAACCCGATATCTGTCGTGTGCCTTTTATGATCGACTCTTCAAAATTCGAAATCATCGAAGCCGGCTTGCAATGTGTACAGGGTAAATCCATTGTCAATTCGATTTCGTTGAAGGAAGGAGAAGCGGAATTTATTCAATACGCAAAAACCATTCGCCGCTATGGTGCGGCTGTAGTGGTCATGGCCTTTGATGAAAAAGGGCAGGCGGATACCTATCAACGCCGTATTGATATTTGCCAGCGCTCCTATGATATTTTAGTGAGTGAGGTCGATTTTCCTCCTGAAGATATTGTTTTTGATCCCAATATTTTCCCCATTGCCACAGGCATCACGGATCACGACAACTACGCCGTCGACTTTTTCGCCGCCACACGTTGGATCAAAGAGAATCTGCCGGGCGCAAAAGTTTCCGGTGGGCTTTCTAATGTCTCATTCTCATTTCGCGGCAACGATATTGTCCGTGAAGCGATGCACTCGGTATTTTTATACCACGGCATAAAAAGCGGATTGGATATGGCAATTGTCAATGCCGGCATGTTGACCATCTACGATGATATACCCAAAGATTTGTTGTCTCATGTCGAGGATGTGGTGCTCAACCGACGCTCTGATGCGGGGGATAGGTTAGTTACCTTTGCCGAAGGCTTGAAAGGTCAAGCCAGTGAGAGTAAAGAAAGCGACAAACTGCTGTGGCGTGAAGGCGAGCTACAAGAACGTATTACTCATGCGTTGGTTAAAGGTATCGTCGAATACGTCGAAGAAGATGTTGAGCTCGCCAGACAACAGTGCGATAAACCGATCGAGGTGATTGAAGGACCTTTGATGGTGGGGATGAATGTCGTCGGCGATCTATTTGGCGCCGGCAAAATGTTTCTACCTCAAGTGGTTAAAAGTGCGCGGGTGATGAAAAAGGCTGTAGCTTATTTATTGCCCTATATCGAAGAAGAAAAACGACGCTCCGGCGATAAAAGTAGCAATAATGGCGTCATTGTTATCGCGACAGTAAAAGGCGATGTCCATGACATCGGCAAAAATATCGTTGCTGTTGTACTGTCTTGTAATAACTATCAAGTAATTGATTTGGGCGTCATGGTGCCGCCAGAAAAAATACTGGAAGAGGCCAACAAGCACAACGCTCATATTATTGGCTTGTCTGGGTTGATCACACCCTCTTTGGATGAAATGGTCACCGTCGCCAAAATGATGAAAGAGCAGGGCATGACTATACCCCTGCTGATTGGTGGCGCTACCACCTCTAAAGTGCAC
>CAZEUZ010000122.1:0-2983 GCA_964515805.1 uncultured Cellvibrionaceae bacterium
ATATACCAGGTAGTAGGGTTTGCTGGAAAAGCATTCATAAAAACATTGACGCCGCCTATAAAAGGTAGGTAATTGCTTGGATTAGTATCGCCCTTGTAAAAAAAGAATACAGTGCTTACTAATACCGCTGTAATAAGACCGTAGAAATACATTGGAAAAAGCCGATTAAATACGACTCTAAATCTTGGACTTGGATCATTTGCCAAACTCCAACCCGTGGCAAAGATAAAAAAACATACACCTAGCTGCTTGGCATAGACAGGTTGTGCCACTTGATTAGAAATATTCATCGGATCACCAATGACATGCCCAACAATAACTAATAACATCCCAACAGCTTTCATCCAATCTGAAAACTTTTGATGGGGTATTTTTTGTGGCTCAGCAACTTTATTCAGCATTATTTTTATCTAGTTTCCTAATAAATCTGGCAGGATTGCCACTCATCATCACATAAGGCTTAACATCAGTAGTAATAACAGCTCCAGACCCAATAACACAAACTTCTCCGATATTGGCTGCTATAATAGCACCCTCTCCTATCCACACATCATGACTAATTGAAACCGTTACTATTTTATCCGCGGAAAAAGCCGTCCACTGATTATTATCGTCAAGTTCATGAAGTGCATTACTACTGATGATGCTGACTCGACTACCAATTAATGAACGCTCGCCAATATGCGCCGAACCAATCAGGGCATATCGACCAATATAAACATAATCTGCCACTGTACTGCATCTATGAGCAAAGACGGTTCCGAAACCAATATGGCAATGAGAAGAGCAGTGATCTAATGTCATCACATAAAATGCCCTTCTCAAAAAAGCGCCCGGAAGGCCGGGTAAAAGCGCGACGGCATCACCACATAATTGGAAAATCACTTCGGAGTCTTTGCGACCAAATATTTCCTCTAATTTACAAATGAGGGCGAGCGGTAAGACAATGACCTTGCAGATAATGTTAAGAGTGTTTTTTAGAGTTATTTTTGTTTTAGCCATGGCTATTTTCAATTTTTCTCTAGGCGGCGCATACGCTTAAAACGCGCATTAAAGGTAGTTTCGTCGGTTAAATATATTTTACTGGGAATTTTATAAGGCTGAAGTTTTTCCTTGCAATAACTCAGCATACGGGCTTTTAGTTTAGATAGAGGCTCGTCTTCACGCAACTTAAATTTTGCTACAACAATTTTACCAGTTATCGGATGGTCTTGACCGAATACCACAACATCCTCTACACCTTCCATATCAAGTAGTACGCTTTCAACTTCGGCAGGATATACTTTTAAGCCACCGACATTGATAATCTCACTGGAGCGTCCAAGGATACGAATCCAATCACCATCTTGCTCAACTAAATCGCCAGTATCCATGAAGCCTTCTTCATCAAATGGATTAGGTGCATTAAGATATCCCAGCATACCCGAGTCAGATTTTATCCACAGTGTTCCATTAGCAATTTTAGTTGTGAATTCGGAACCACCTACCTTCATCCAGAGAGAATCAGAAGATCGCGACTTAGAACGTAGAATGCCTACTTCTGAAAGACCATAGGTCTGTTGTAATTCCGCATTGGGCAAAACCATAGGAAGCTTTTCTAAGGTGCTCTTTTGCATGGGTTCAGTACCGTAGGTAATTAGCTTAAGAGATGATAAATCATATCTTTCATAAGCCTTAGAAAGCAGTAACAAGTTTAAGAAAGTGGGTGATGTGGGTAATAATTCTGCTCGGTGATTTTCAATT
This sequence comes from uncultured Cellvibrionaceae bacterium, assembly GCA_964515805.1. Taxonomy (GTDB): domain Bacteria; phylum Pseudomonadota; class Gammaproteobacteria; order Pseudomonadales; family Cellvibrionaceae; genus CAZEUZ01. The sequence goes on from CAZEUZ010000122.1 coordinate 1,744, forward strand.
GCCAGACAGACTGTGTCAGGCGAGCGACTATCTGCTGCTATAGTGGTTCCTTTATTGGCTAAAGAATATAGTAGAGAATTGACGCCACCAATGTGATCAAGCTGTAAAAATATTAGCATCCTCAATTGCTTACGAGGCTTCTGAAATTTGCTCATCAATTTATTAAGATCTTGCAGTATGGCTTTACTTTTCCCCGTCGAACCCGATGAAAAAAGAACTAACCCAGGTCGCTGCTGGTCTCTTAATTTAGAGTATAGTTCATGATCAGCCTTACGGTGGGTTACTGTTAGTTCAGGGGTACCATCAGCAGATGAAATATCAAATTCAGTCTGAGCTATTTCGCGGAATTCAATAAAATGTTGTCGAGAATCTTCAGAAAGAGGCACGACAATGTTATTGTTTTTCGTTAGGGCAAGAAACAGCGCGATGGTTCTCGGTGAGTAATCGCCATTAAACGATACCACGGCACCCTGTGGAATTTTATTATCGATCAACCAGCGGGTAAAATAGTTAATGCTGCCAAGCAATTCGCCATAAGTTGCTATCTCATTATCTGTAACGATGGCCTGGTGGTCTGGATCCTCAGAAATCTTTTGCAAAAAGAAGTCAATCATTAGAATATTCCACCCAGATAAATAATTTGCCCACTAATTAAATCACTTTTTGGACTGAGAAAAAAATCAGCGATATTAATCACATCGTTTGGTGTAGCCTGCTTGCTCACAGCTTGCTCATTCAAAAGTGCCTGAATTTTATCTTTGGGAACATTTTTGATCAGGTTGGTATCAATAGGGGATGGCCCTATTGCGTTACAAGTGACATTAAAACGCCCGTACTCTTTGGCAATAACTCTCGTCAACGTCTCAACCGCACTTTTACTCGCAGCATAAATAGATTCGCCTTCCAGCCAAAGAGGCACTGCTACTGTAGTCATATTAACAATTCGTGGGTGTTTAGACTTCTTTAACAACCCCAAAGCCTTTTGACAAAACAGGTAAGTTCCCTGAACATTAACACTAAACACCTTCTGGTAGCTGGTATCAGGCGTCAACGCAAAAGCGTTCATGCTTGCAACACCGGCGTTATTAATTAGCCCATCCAAGTTTGTGATGACTTTCCTAAGCTTAAAAAACAGCTCTGCAACTTCTTCTGCAGAAGTTACGTCAACCTGATAGTGATGGTAGTTTTCATGAGTAATACCACCTTCAGAACGAGAACAACCTACCACATTGTCGCCCTG
>CAZEUZ010000123.1:0-4441 GCA_964515805.1 uncultured Cellvibrionaceae bacterium
CGCCGTTTCTCAGAGGCTTATTCATGCCCCGTATTTCACGTTAACCCACTCATCAAGTAGAATACTCATGAGTAAGAAAAATACCACACCTGATCTGAAAGCTTTCACGACTACCCAATCTGGCGATAAGACCTTTTACCATGAAATTGGCGCCGTCTGGAAGATCGCCAACGGCGGCTACAGCATCAAGCTGCATGCACATCCAATCAATGGTGACATCGTGCTCTTTCCACCGAAAGAGAAAAAGCAGTAATGGCAAAGGGGCGGGAAACCGCCCTTTTTATTTTTTCAATTGATGGCTTTTACTGATCTGAACCCAATACCAACTGCCCATAAAATGGACGATGTATTAACCCGATGTTCAACAAGCGGTTTTTGTCTTTTACACACTAAATTGTCCACAGATTCTGTGGATAAGTGATTTTCTTAATGCACGAATAGCAATCTAAATTCTGTCTTGAAATGAAAGAGCCATGGAGGAAAATTACTGTGGTTGTCACTCGTCTCTTGCAGATTATGCGCAGGAGCTAACCGAACAGACCAGCGAGATTCCTGAAAATTTGGCTTTCTATATTGACTACGAGCGCATGGGGCGCGATATGGAAATGAGCGGAGACATTTACACCATCGAAACGGCGCACGATGAAGTCCATGTGTTTTGGAGCCACTGAAAAACAGGGATAAAGGCGATAAATACGCCTATTGATGAGTAAGCCTTTAGGGCCTACCTTATTAACACTAAAGTTCAGCATATTGAAAAAAGTGCAACTTTGTTGTACTTTGTGCAACATATAATCAAAAGCTCGGGGCAATACCATCATCACCGTGGTAAATGACCATTCAATCGGGAAAACCATGAAAACTTCAACGATAGGCGTGCGCCTGGATAAAGAAACTCAACACCGTCTTGAAGCTTTGGGAAAAGCACGGGACCGAACACCCCATTACCTGATGAAAGCGGCAGTAGTGCGTTTCCTGGAAATCGAGGAAACTCTAGAAGCTGAACGCCAACTGATGAAAGCCCGTTGGGAAAAATACGAACTAACCGGTGAAACCGTCGACCACGCAGATGTAAAAGCCTGGGCAGCAAGTCTTGGAAAGACCAAGACAGATACACGTTGATGGCAACGATTAAATGGCTACCGGAGGCACTGTATGATCTCCAGCAGTTGCATGCGTTTATAGAACCGCACAGTCCAGAGGCCGCCAGCCGTGCCGTCAATACCTTAATTGATGCGGCTGATTCGTTAGTGGAATTTCCTGAAAAGGGCCGACCCTGGGATTTGGAAATGGGTTTCCGGGAACTGCCGGTTCACTTTGGAGCACGTGGCTACCTCATCCGGTACCGTTACGCTGATAATATCGTGTTCATCGTCCGGGTTTGGCACGCTCTGGAAAATCGCTAACCGGGGGTTAAAGCCCTCATAGCTGCGATAAATGACTACTTTTTCAAGCCAATCTGATCCAAAGCAACACTTTTTTCACTACGCCATCATTCATTTGGGCAGTGGGTGAATAGTTAAATCTCTAAGGGTGGTATTCCCCGCCGCTTGCGGCGAAACAGAATAAGTGTCAAAGTCATTTTTATACCCGCCCCAAGGGGCGAGGTTATTGATTGGGCTGTTTGTTGTATTTAGTCCAATTTGGAGAGAATACTATGAAAAACGCTATAAAAGATGATGGTATCGTTACCACAATGCATCCTTTTGAAGGACTGAAGCACGGCGATGAACGCCTGGCAAAGGCGAAACTTGCCAAACAAATTAACGCCCTGATTCAAGAGCGGGGATTAAAACAAAAAAGTGCGGCTGAACTGCTCGGAATCACTCAACCCGAAGTCTCTCAATTAGCCAATGGTAGATTATCTGGCTTTACCTTTGATCGTTTGTACCGTTGCCTATATGCACTCGATATGGATGTCGAAATTAGACTGAAAAAACACGTTCACATTGATCATGAACCCGCGGGTGTTTTTGTTTATTAGCCTTGATGTCCTAGGTTTTTAGGCGTGGAGTCATGGACAAAAGTGTTAAAGTACTCATACATGCGGGAGAAATTCTGGCCAGTGAACTAAAGTAGCCCGATGTTATTATTTGATCATCTGCCCTGGTTACTGCTGGGCACTGCAACTGTCACTGCATTAACCCGCCCCATTTGGGGTCTATGGATTGCTTTCTTAGCAGTAGTGGCAGCCGCTGTTGTCGGTGTGATGGCTCCTTGGTATGCAATACTGGTCACTTTAGGCGCTTGTCTGCTCCACTTCACCTATCGGCTGCCAACTGCCGGGATCATCTCAATAAATGTTGGGGTCATCTTGTTTGTATTGGCATCCGGTTTTCATCTAATACCTGGTACCGAGTCACTGATCGTCATTTCCGATTATCAGAAAACCACCGATAGTACACTTTACACACTGAGCTTCAGTTTTGATAAAACACTGGCGCCGCTGGCCTTGATGATACTCATGCCCTCGATGGTATCGAAAGGAAAACGCGATAGTGCGTTACCTCTTCTATCATTGGTTGTTATCGGCGGTATTATATCAATATTATTGCTTGCTTGGATGATGGGTTTAATCAAACCGGCTGTTGCCGTACCAACCTGGACAGGGTTATTTATCCTGAAGATGATGTGCTACACCACATTTGCAGAAGAAGTATTTTTTCGCGGCTATCTGCAAAACCTGCTAACAGCAAGGTGGGGATCAACCATCGGGATTGTTATAGCTGCTATGGTATTTGGTATTGCGCATGCTGGCGGTGGGTTTCTCTATATTGGCCTGGCCTCATTCGCCGGTCTTGTCTACGGCTTAGGTTATCATCTCAGTGGCCGCTTATGGGTTCCTGTAGCAGTTCATACAACACTTAATACGGCACATTTGATCCTGTTCACCTATCCAATGGCTATCTAGTTGCTGATAGAAAAATCGGCTTCCCTCACCAATCTAAGGAATCAAATGACCATATCGGCTTTTCGTCTTTTGTTATCAGTAATAATGATTATTTGGCTTGTTGGCATTGTCAACTGGCTATTAGATAGTCAATTAAACCGCTTTGGTATTCTGCCGAGAACACCCGAAGCCTTGCCAGGCATTCTTTTTACTCCGTTTTTACACGGCGGTTTTCTTCATTTGATCAATAATACTATTGGCTTTTTTATATTTGGCTGGCTGGCTTCTCTATACAATGGAAGTAACGATAATCTGCTGCTTAAGTTAACGCTCTTTGTTACCTTTTGGGGAGGACTGCTCACGTGGATACTGGCGCGGCCCTCTCTTCATATCGGTCTAAGCGGTGTGATCTTTGGCTATTGGAGCTTTGTAAGTATCAATGGTCTATTTGAACGATCACTGAGATCAATTTTAATCAGCTTCATTGCCCTATTTTTCTATGGCGGCATGGTTTTTGGGGTGATGCCAACCTCTTCTGGCGTTAGTTTTGAGAGCCATTTATTTGGTGCAATCAGCGGCGTGATGTACAGTTATTTTTATCGGCGTAAACTCGCCAGGGAAAGTCGCTGACTGCTTTACGTGATGAAATGGCTATTTTTCATAATCTGCTGATTTTGTTGGAATTATCGAATTGGTTGAAAAAGACTGCTCCATTCTCGGTGCTGCCATCGCACATCAATGCAATGACCTGCTAACGGGTGATAAAAAAGACTTTGGACACTTGTACGGAAAAAAATAGACCGTGTCACTGTGATAGATTTTGTAGCTTTGGCTGAGATCGTTTTGTTTGAGTGATAGTCAAATAAATTGCTTAAGATACTCTTTAAATTAGGAACGGTAATCCCCCCAAAAACTAAGAGGAGTCAAAAGTAGAATTTTCTTGTAATCTAAACGCAGGAGATTCTGCATGAAAACATCGAAATACAGTGACAGCCAGATCATGGCTATTCTGAAAGAAGCTGAGTCTGGCACTCTGATTCCAGAACTGTGCCGTGAATATGGCATGAGTTCAGCCACATTTTACAAGTGGCGCTCCAAATACGGTGGTATGGACGCCTCGCTAATAAAACGCCTGAAAGAATTGGAAGAGGAGAACCGTAGGCTGAAGAAAATGTATGCTGAGGAGCGTATCAAAGCCGACATTGCTCGGGATGCGCTGCAAAAAAAGTGGTAAAGCCATCTCGTCGCAAGAAGGTGGCGCAACAAGCAGTAGCCGATTGTGGAGTCAGCATCCGGTTAGCCTGCCAGTCGGTAGGTATCAGTGAAGCATGCTACCGTTATCAACCAATTCTGGACAGAGAAAATCAGGAGATCGAATCCTGGTTGATCAAACTGACAGAAAAGGAGTCGGATTGGGGTTTTGGTTTATGCTTCAATTATTTGCGTAATGTACAAGGATTTACCTGGAATCAGGTGATTCGTTGCGATAACGGACTACGTTTCGAATCAAGAGTTTTTGAGCAAAAGCTAGGCTTGTAAGCAACAACTGCC
>CAZEUZ010000124.1:0-5959 GCA_964515805.1 uncultured Cellvibrionaceae bacterium
CAGCCATAGTGCCAGAACATTCTGGTTTACCGATCCTGGCAACCCCCCTACTTTGGCATGGAACGGCGATCCAGGCGATCAGATGGTTACAGGAACAACAGGTTGTGTGATCTCTGTTAGAAACGGTAATAATCAGGATCGTCGCTTTGGTATTGCCTCGGGCAACTTTACTGCGAACAACCCAATCCCCTTTGTTCTCTCAAGTACTAACACCACTGAGACCTTATCAGTCAGTATTGAATATGACGGCGTCGCTCTAGAGAATAACAACTTCACTGGCAACGATATATTTCCCGGCGGTGGAGACATTCCGTCGACCTGTTTTGATACTGGCGCTTTCGAAATGACAATTACCAATGCTTCCCTAAGCAGTGCGGAAGCCGATACCTATACCGGACAATTTCGCTTTTGCGCCGTTAGAGGCGGCAATAGGAACGATAAATGTGATGGGACCCCGCTCAATAATGGGGCTTTTGGTGAGACGATTTTTATTGACTTGACTGTGGTCATTAACCCATTGGTTTTGGTTGAAGGCCTGGACGATATTGATTTAGGTACCTATGCTCCAGGTGTTGATCCGAGCAACAGTGACTCCTTCTGCATCGGCACTAATGCGGCTGCAGGGGCGACTATCATCGCCACTAGTAATTCCTCTGGGACAGGTTTTAATCTTACTGGCGCCAATGTCGGTGATGAAATTCCTTATGCTGTGACACTCACCGATAGCAATGGAGTAGAGAATCCGATTGATGAGGGGGGGATCGGTCTTTCATTGACCCAAGCTCAATTGGACGATCTCAATTGCAATGGCTCCATTGGTGGCGATGTCACTATGACTGTGACAGCGTCAGCATTAACTATTAATAGCGCTGCCGATACGGCCTATAGCGATACGATCACGTTGATAATAACGCCAAACTAAGCATTTGATTGAGAACAATCGATGCTTGCTGAAGCTAAAGTCTCATAACGAAACGTCAGATTAAGTCAAAACTTCTACACATAAATAGAAACATATGGCTGATGTGCTATACACCAGCCTTCTTTCCTGACTTTTTCCAAGCCCTCTAAATCCTGACTCAAGCCCTTCTAATTCTCACTTTAAACGGTTTTAACATTTACTCTAAAACCACTGTAAAACTTAGGAATTTAACTCCTCCCATTGGTCCTTAAACCAATCAAGCTCTTTTTTCATCTCCACGACCTGCTCCTCCAAAGCCGCTATCCGCTGTTCATGCTCTTCATTTCTAGCAGAAGAACGAACAGCCCCTTGACTTGGCGCAGCGACTGCCGCGTTAGAAGCGTATTCGCTAATAACACTTTCCGAATCGCCGCTAAACAGATGGGTATAACGAGCTTCTCGCTTACCCGGCTCTCTCGGTAATTGGACAACAAGTGCCCCCCCCTCTTTTTCAGCTAAATCTTTCAGCGTTGCGTCAACTTCACTGACATCGGAAAATTGACACAAGCGATTTGTTCGTGATCTAAGCTCCCCCGGTGTTTGAGGTCCGCGAAGAAAAAGAACACAAATACAGCCCAGCTCTTTAGACTGAAGGTGTAATTCACTAAATTCGGTATTACAGAAGCGATGCTTATATTTGCTGACTCGACTACCGACAACGACCTCGGATACCAGACGTTTTTTTACCAGTTCATCCAGCGTTTCCTGTACTTCTGCTTCTTCCAAAAACATAACCGGATCACGACTACTTTTTTGGTTGCAGGCATTGGTCAGTGCATTCAGTGATAAAGGATATTGATCCGGTGTCGTCACTTCCTTTTCCAGCAACACACCAATAACTCGCGTTTCATATAAAGATAAGTTCATTATTTATTCTCTTCCTGATACATAATTTTTCGTTACCTGGTGGCGGAACCACATACCATCGACGCCTTACTCTAAGTATGCTTTAGCAATTCCAAAAGTCCAGTCCAAGCCCGGTTCTCACTGCGGACATAGAACGCCTTTTTTTCTTCTAGGTGGAAGAATCGTAGCTGAAATCCTCGTAAACTCCCATTGTTCGATAAGATTTGGAGAAACTAAATATGCAGCATAATAGGTATGGAGGCAACGAATACGGTTAAAACTTTTAATTCCACCAATACCGCGCTCTTTAAATACTTACTCAAAACCGAATTGCCGAACTCGACGATGATCATCATCTGTCATTAAATGTGAACGCAACTGAATATGGGCACGATGTGCATCTGCTAGCTGCTGTTGGTACGCTTCTTTAGCGTCTAATTTTTCTTGCATCTGGGCAATGAGTCCAGCAGCCTCTAGTTTATCAATGGCGAGATTGAGTTGGGGATTGACTAGCCAAAAGAGTGTGGGAAACGGGTTTATTATCTACCAGACTAGCCACTTGTAATACCACTGGTTGGCCGCTTTCCGTACGTATAGGAACAGCTCTCAAACTAGTTTTGGCGCTGTACTGGCGATGAACAACTGTTAATTTCTTAAACCCAATTCTCCAGGCGCAACCCCTCTACTCGGTCAAACTCCTTTAGATTATTGGTGACCAACGTTAAGCCTTCACTCCTAGCATGGCCTGCGATATGTAAATCATTGACCCCAATGGGAGTCCCTTTGTATTCCAGCATTGCCCGGATATTTCCATAATGAGCTGCAGCCTTGTTGCCGTATTCTATTACGATCAGGCGGGAAACAAAGTCTTCAACCTGCCGTAAATTATGGTCAGGCTTGGCGCTTTTTTCGACACCATGCATCAATTCGGCCATTGTGATCGAACTGACGCATAACTGATCCGCATGCTGATTGAATGTGTTTAATGCATCAACCGGCCGCCGTTTTATCACGTAAATAGCAATGTTAGTATCAAGCATGTATTTCAGCATCAGAAAGATTCTCGTTCACCTTGCTCTTGAGAAGGCCGATCATCCATAAAATCATCACTCACATGCTCATCAGATAAAAAGAAACAGTCCCATGTGCTATCAACAGGAGATAATACCCGGTCCTTTCCAGAAATACGGACGTTGACTTGCTTCACCTCATCGGGGAATCGAGTATTGGCGGGTAATCGAACAGCCTGGGTGCGATTATTAATAAATACAGAACCTTTAGACATGGGGAATACCTCACTAAGCTATATACGTTTAGTATATAGCGGGCATTGGAGTGACGCAAGGGTAGCCCTCTTCATGTCTAACTCGGCGAGGGGGTATGCCGGGGCCAGTATTCAATTGTTACTGAATTCACCTTGGCAAAAACGCGTCAATGCTATTCAACAACAATTAACCCGTGAGCTATCTGTATGCAAAGATTTTACTCATATCAGCGATGTGCGCACATTGTCTTCAACCTCTGCCTGGAATAGACCGTAATCATCGGTTGTCGCCAGCCCCGATACACCTTTCAATAAAGCATTGCTGATAGCGTTACCATTCTGATCAAGCAGCCGAACCCAATCTTTTTTATGCCAGAAATGCATGATCTAGAACCAAATCGTATATCAGGATTTGTTTTAATGGTGAGAAGTTATTAAGGATGCTTTAGCGACTCTACATGCTGTAAATTTTTTCGACAAATCATCCACCAACAACCAGGATCGTGTTTTTCTTTAACACTAAATGGCATAACTATCGCCGTTTTTATACTCTTTATCTGGGAATGTTTGTTTGAAGGGCGGTGATAATTCTGTAACTGCAATCAAATCCTGTGGTGGACTTCGATCTATAGCCAAATAACTATAATTTGACATAAGCAAGGTGCTCAGCAAACAGCTGATCAATATTGTTGCAGCGAAACTTTCTTCTGATGGCTTTTGCTTGCGCCCATTTGTGTTCTATGGGGTTGAGAGCAGGACATCCAGCATGGCCAAGAGTCTTTGCCACCGGAAAGGCACACCATGACTTTATCTCCAGGCTCAATCATGGTGTAGTCGGCAATTACCTTGCCCACCTGACGTCGCAGGCGCTTTTTTAATTTGTTAAACTCCAGACGCTCTTTTTGTTCACTGTTGTCCATGTTCGATCTCGCTGTGCTTTTTCTTACTGAATTTGCGCGCATTGTAACAAAAGTGGATTTAGCTGATTGTTACGCTAAAGATGATTTAATCAAGGTGATTTAACGATGTTAAAACTATTGACGGCTATTGTAGTAACCGCGCTTTTATCGAGTATGGTCTATGCGATTGATGCGAAGCAGAAAAATGAAATGGTTGACGTACACAATGCCTATCGTTCTGAAGTCGGCGTCTCTGACATTACCTGGTCAGCGAAGCTGGCAGCCATTGCGCAGAAATATGCGAATGTATTGAAAAATAAATTAAAATGCAAAATGAAGCACAGTGGCGCCGAGGGTATGGGTGAAAATCTTTACTGGGCCAGCCCTCTCATCCATTCAAAAAAGGGGAGTAGCGTTCAGCAGATCACCTCAAAACAGGTTGCAGACGCCTGGGGCAGTGAAAAAACAGACTACTCTTATGCCTCTAATACCTGTGCCAAGGGTAAGGTTTGTGGCCATTATACGCAGATGGTCTGGAACAGTACGACTGAGGTTGGTTGCGCCAGTGCTGTATGTAATGACAAATCACAAGTATGGGTTTGCAACTACCATCCGGCGGGTAACTATATCGGTCAGAAACCTTATTGAAAGTATAGGAAGGATAAACGCCCTTTTTTCCTCTTATCTAAAAAATCTTATCCGAAATTTCCACGGTTCCTTGTTACCTAAATGATGATTCTTACCGTAAAACCAATAGGATTGTATTCAATTGTGGCAAAAAGTGCTTGATTGGGCTTGGTTAGCAACTAGAGTACGATACTCATCCCACCGGTCCTATTTGAACATGACAGTGTAAAGACATGTAGGATTGGGTCGATCCACTATCAGTCAAATAGCTTGGTCTGAGATGGATCGAATAGGCTGATCCGAGGTGGTGCTCGCTCTGGTGGTAAGGTGTTGGAATCGGCGGAAGCAGTATTGGTTTGCTTCTGCTTCAGGTGTTTGAGGATGTGCTTGATCACTGCTGGATCTTCAATGCTGGCAATGACTTTGACTTGTCAATCGCATTTCTCGCAGTTTTCCATGTCGATGTTGAAGACCCATTTAAGCCGCTGCATCCAAGACATGGCGTGATGTCGCTCTTCGGGTGTTTTGTCGAACCAGTCATCAGTGTTGGATGAAGGTGTTTTTTTACGTTTCTTTCCCCGCTTGGCCGGGGTCACTTGAATGCGGTGTTTGCTGTTAGGAGCGAATACGCCGTGGAAACGTGTGAGATTCACTCGAGGTTTAGGCACCAGGGCGGGTTTTACCCTGATAATAACGTCAAATTAAGCGTTTGATTGAGAGCAATCGATGCCTGCTAAATCGAGGGTCTGTTGACAATTATTGAGGTTTGGCCTGCAGCTCGCAGCGCAAGATACCGAGCGAAGCGACACCTTTGCGCGCAGTGTAAGCGGGCAAGTTTAGTTGGCAGGTATGCGTTCGAGTTTCCACTATGATGGAGCGCACATTGTCTTCAACCTCTGCCTGGAACAGTCCATAATCATCGGTTGTCGCCAGCCCCGATAAACCTTTCAACAAGGCATTGCTGATAGCGTTACCATTCTGATCAAGCAGCCGAGCAAAGATAATATTAACGCGATTGGCCTGCCAACCCAGTGTCATTACATTGCCGGGATATAAGGTAATGGTATGTTGCTTGTCATCAAGGTAGACAAACGCTTCGGAACGGCTTTTGAGGCCAATGGTATAGGTTTCGAACGGCCGCAGACTAATCAATGTCTTACCACCGCCAACGGCTGTACCGTAGCGGGCATTATTTACCAGCACATCAAAGACAAGCTCATCACCGGCGTCACTGAGATCGATAATAACAGCCGCTTGATTTTGCTCTTTGCCCCCCATAGCGACGGCGCCTTCTGCAATAGTAAAACTGCTGGCAATGCTGCCGTTATGACGAGTCACAGAAGACGCTTCACTGTCGTTATC
>CAZEUZ010000125.1:0-27659 GCA_964515805.1 uncultured Cellvibrionaceae bacterium
AGATAATGAACGATTGCTAGCCTTGATAAATTCTTGTTTAAGCTGCTGGTAATTATGTGCGGCAGGGAGATTGGGGAATTTGTCAATCACAGATTGTGGAGCTCTGAATAGGATGCCAGCATCGGCTTGATGAAGCATACTAATGTCGTTGTAAGAATCCCCAGCGGCGATAGTGCGGTAATAAAGTGTTTGCAGGCCTAGCACCGCTTGGCGTTTCTGATCTTTTTGACGTAGAGAATAGCTTGATACCCTGCCCGTCTCATCCACGGTTAAACTGTTGCAAAATAGCGTTGGCCAGCCCAACTGACGCATTAGCGGTTGAGAAAATTCATAAAAAGTATCCGATAGAATAATCACTTGAAAATGCTCTCTGAGCCAATCGAGAAACTCAACGGCTCCGGCCAGAGGCTTCATTTCTGCGATGACTTCTTGAATCTGCGGTAAACCGAGTTTATTTTCCTCTAACAGACGCAGACGTTGCTGCATTAAAGTATCGTAGTTGGGAATATCGCGTGTGGTCGCTTTCAGCGCATCGACGCCGGTACGTTCGGCAAATTCAATCCAAATTTCGGGCACTAATACCCCTTCCAAATCCAAACAGGCCAGTTCCACATCGACTCCTTTACATTTAATGACATTAACGCAAGCCAATCTACAAGGTTCACATTTTTTTTGCAAACGTATTATAGTGATTTAGATGATTAGGCGCTTGTGTAAAATAGAGTATGAGGCCCCATAAAAAGACATGTTAGTTTATTGCTGATAACGACACTAAAAGAGAATTGATTAATTTCAAGGAGTTATGATGAAAGTGACATTCGTAAAGAAGATTCTCGCCGATGGTTCACCCTGTAAAAAATGTGCTGATGTGATCACTAAGTTGGAAACATCAGGTCAAATGCAATACATCGACAAGGTGATCATAGCCGACGAGCGAGATAAGAACAGCGAAGGTATGCAGTTAGCCGCTAAATATGATGTTAAACGGGCTCCTTTTTTTATTGTCGAGCGGCAGGGTCAAACACCTGAAGTTTATACGATTTACTTTAAATTTGTTAAAGAAGTAATTGAAAATTATTAATATTTTTCATTAGATATCCCGTGAGGAACATGGCCAGTAGTAACATGTTCTTTGGTGATATCGCAGTGCTGCTGTTGGTCATCGAAAAATATATCAGCGCCATAGGCTTTGAGAAATTCACCTTTTGACATGCCGCCTAAAAATAGAGACTCATCGATACGGATGCGCCACGCTCTCAACGTCAGGATAACCCGCTCGTGGGCAGGCGCGGATCGCGCAGTCACTAGAGCCGTACGGATCGGGCACTCTTTACCGGCAAACTCTGTTTGCAAACTTTGTAAAGCGGAGAGAAATTCCTTGAAAGGTCCACCTGAAAGCGGTTTTTTCGCGACCTTTTTCTCATTTTCGGTGAATGCATGCAAGCCGTGTTGTTTATAAATGCGCTCCGATTCATCGGAAAATAATACCGCATCGCCATCAAAAGCAAAGCGCAATTGGTCACTATTTTTATGTTTTGCCGAAGCCATTAAGGTCGCTGCAGCAATGCCATGTTCCAATGCATCGCGGACATCATTAGCATCTGATGAGAGAAATAAATGGCAGCCAAAAGGATTAATATAGCGATAGGGGCGCTCTCCCCCACTGAATGCTGCCCGAGTAATATTCAGACCGTAATGTTGGATAGAATTAAAGACACGCAATCCGGTATCAGCGCTGTTGCGCGATAACAATATAATTTCAACGCGCGATTCACCATCCAATTGGTCGTTTAATTGCAGCAATTTTTCAACCAGATAAAAGGCCTCCCCTTTCTGCAAAATATCGTTTTCACGCTCGATCTGGTATTGGGAGTAAGCTGCTAGCCCTTCATTGATATAGACTTGATGGCTGTCGTCAAGGTTAAACAACGCCCGGGAAGAAATGGCGATAACTAACTTGTTAGCGTGCTCTTTTGACATGGTGAATTTGCCGCATTTTGCCTGTGCGTAGCTTGCGTAACTGACGCCGATATTTTTCTTGCTCTGCACGAGTCAACGGTTTTTCTGATTTAGGCGGTTCAATACCGGCCGTTTCGCAAAGGTCTCGAGTCGCATCGCTATCGAGTTCCAACCATTGCCCTGAGCGCACATGGGATGGAACAAACAGGCTACCAAAACGAACCCGTTTTAGCCGGCTGACCTTGACCTGTTGTGATTCCCACAATCGCCTGACTTCGCGATTTCTGCCTTCCATTATCACACAGTAAAACCACTGATTGGATCCTTGCCCTTCCTGGTTATCGACGATATCGGTAAAGCAGGCATGGCCATCTTCTAACATCACACCTTTCAGTAGTCGTTGTTTCATGGCTTCATCTACCTTACCGTGGATGCGGACCATATATTCTCTATCGATGTTCGATGATGGATGCATCAGCTGATGAGCTAAATTGCCGTTATTAGTAAATAATAATAAGCCGCTGGTATTGATATCGAGACGGCCTACCGATATCCAGCGTTCGTTTTTGATAACGGGTAAGCGATCAAATACTGTCGGACGACCTTGTGGGTCCGAACGGGTGCAAATTTCTCCTTCAGGTTTGTTGTACATCAGCAGCCGGGTACGGCTATTTTTGGCGATTTTGAACAGTTTGCCGTCGATAAGTATTTTATCTGTTAAGGTGACTCTATCACCTAGTTTGGCCAGCTGACCGTTGACATTGATCCGACCTTTTAAAATAGCAGTTTCCATCTCACGTCGGGAGCCATAGCCGGCGTGCGCCAATACTTTTTGTAACTTTTCGTTGATCGGTTCGTTGATCGGTGATTTTTCATTTGTTTGTTGTCTTTTATCAGCTCTCATTGCAGTTGCTCAGCCTCTGAATCAATGTCGGTGAGTTCACGCAGAGAAGGCAAATACTCCAAGCTTTTCAAATTAAAATAGTCGAGAAACTGGCGGGTTGTCGCCAATAATGACGGTTTACCAGGTACATCGCGATGCCCTACTACCTTGATCCACTCACGCTCCATCAGTGTGTTAACAATCGGCGAACTGACCGCTACACCACGAATTTCCTCAATTTCACTCCGGGTTACAGGTTGGCGGTAGGCAATAATTGCCAATGTTTCCAGTAATGCGCGGGAATATTTTTGAGGTTTTTCTTCCCACAGTTTGTTGACCCAGTAGGAGGTGTCTTCCCGTACTTGAAAACGCCAACCGCTACTGACCTCTTTTAATTCAAAGCCGCGATTCTCACAAGTTCTCTGAATCTCTTCCAGCGCTGCTAGAATATCTTTCTTGTGTGGACCAACTGCCTCAGCTGATCGCTCAGTGTCTGTCTCATTTTGCTGAGTATGGGAATGGTTTTCAGCAAACAAACGAATCAATTTATCGACACTCAATGGTTTATCGTAGGCCATCAAAGCGGCTTCTAAAATTTTACACAACTGTTGTTTATCCATTGCGGCCAATATCCGGTTTACTGCGTTTTTGCCTTTACATGTATAGGACCGAAAACATCATTTTGAACGAGCTCGATCAATGATTCCTTGATTAATTCCATCACCGCTAAAAAAGTAACAACCACACCCGGCCTCCCCTCTTCCACCGAAAATAAGCGAACAAACGGAACAAACTGGGTACCTTGCAAATTATTCAGCACCTGGGTCATGCGTTCCCGGGTTGATAATTTTTCGCGAGAGACATGATGACTCTCAAATTGTTCTGCTCGGCGCATGATACCTGCGAAAGCCAACATGAGCTCCTGTAAATCTACTTCGGGCTGTAAACGGGGAGAGTCATTTTCAGGTGTCTGGATTGCGGTGAGATAAACATCGCGACCGATTCGCGGCAAAGCATCAATATCTTCAGCTGCCTGTTTGTAACGTTCGTATT
Organism: uncultured Cellvibrionaceae bacterium; assembly: GCA_964515805.1. GTDB lineage: Bacteria > Pseudomonadota > Gammaproteobacteria > Pseudomonadales > Cellvibrionaceae > CAZEUZ01. Next base: position 3,896 of record CAZEUZ010000125.1, read on the forward strand.
CTTGCAAGCGCCGTATTAATTGCGCCCGCGGATCTTCTTCCTCTTCCAGTACTTCACTGCGCGGCAATAACATACGGGATTTGATCTCCGCCAGCATAGCGGCCATCACTAAGTATTCGGCGGCCAGTGTAAACTGCATACTGGTCACCATATTGATATAGGCAATGTACTGACGAGTAATTTCAGCGACATTGATATCGAGGATATCGATATTTTGGCGGCGAATAAGATACAACAGTAAATCCAGTGGCCCTTCAAAGACTTCTAATATAACGGCCAAGGCTTCAGGGGGAATATAAAGATCTTGCGGAAACTCGGTATAGGCTTCACCGTTTACATAGGCGAATGCCTCGTTACTTTTTTCTCCTGTCTCTTTCTTTTGTGCTTTTACTGTTTCTATTTGCTTTTCCTCACGTTTCCCCAATAATTTTCAGACACTAATGCCAGGATACTACAGTGAATACTCATAGTTTTACCTGGAACAGGCAACAGAGTGTCATCCTAGTCGAAAATCGATATCTTATAAACACTCAGACTGCAAGAATCTTGTCTGAACGGGAAATTATCGACTTAATGTGATAGGTTATAAAAAACTGCATTGCCTTACAATTCAACAGTAATCGTACTATAACCCATATGCTTCGCTACCCAAGTTCACCTGAATGGCTAAAGGCTGTCATGGATGATTTCGATACATTTTTAATTGACCATGCCGCCGCTGAGAAAAAAGCTTCTGGCATGGCTATCTCGATGTTGTCACACTACCCCGACAAACCTGCACTGGTAAAAGCGATGATCGACTTGTCGATAGAGGAAATGACTCACTTCCGGGAAGTCGTTAAGCTGATGACAGAACGCCATCTACTATTGGGTGCTGACACCAAAGATCAGTACGTTATTGAACTACGCAAGTTGATACGCAAAGGCAGTGATGCCTATTTTATGGATAGATTGCTCGTAGCCGGCATTATTGAGGCGAGAGGCTGTGAACGCTTCGGTTTAATTGCAGAAGCATTACCCGAGGGAAAACTCAAGAAATTCTACTGTGGTATTACAACATCAGAATCCCGCCATGAAGATCTGTTTATCAATCTTGCAAGACACTACTTCTCAGACAATGACATTCAGATTCGAATGGATACATTGCTAGACTATGAGGCGGAAATTTGCGCAGGGCTACCGATAAAAGCGGCCTTGCATTAGAGCAAAGAAAGAATGCCATGGCTAAAGCAATCATCAGCCAATATCTAGAAAAATACGCGGAACCAGAAGCAGGATTGGCTAGGCAGCTCTTTGCTATTAATTCCATCAGCTTAACTCATTTCAAGCATGTCCTCGTTATTCCGACTTTTAACGAACGTATAAATTTTGTCGAGCGTTTGGCCATGCGTACAAACCCCTCGGAGATATTACTGATTTTGGTCATCAACCAAACAGATGGACAGACAAATTGGGAACAAAATAGACAGCTTTACCGGAAAATTTGTGCAGAGGCTAGGGAACAGAGCCAGAGTGGCAATCTCAACTATGTACACTTTAAACGGTTACCGGCTTTGCTGGTCGATCGATTTTCACATGGACGGACAATTCCATCTAAACAGGGTGTGGGACTGGCACGAAAAATCGGCTGTGATATAGCAGTTCAACTGATTTCGCAACAGACAGTACAAAGCCAATGGATACACAGTAGTGACGCCGATACCCGGCTTCCTGACAATTATTTTTCAGCTAGCACTGAGGTAATAAAGGCTAGCGCTCAAGTCTTTGATTTTGAGCATATTCAAACTGCAAATGCTACAAAAGAAAACTCTACGACAGAAGAAGTTTTTACTGCGACGCAAAAATACGAGCAGGCACTTCACTATTACCGTCGGGGCTTGGCTTGGGCAGGTTCGCCCTATGCATTTCATACATTGGGCAGTTGTATTGCAGTGGACTACCAAGCCTACTGTCACGTGCGTGGATTCCCAAAACGCGCGGGCGGAGAAGATTTTTATTTGCTCAACAAACTAGCAAAAATCGGTGCAATCATCGACAATCCATCGGTCAAAATTACTATCGACGCACGCCTCTCGAACCGAGTGCCGTTTGGTACCGGACCTGCCGTACAGAAAATCATCGACCTTGAACAAGATCGACAAATCTATACCTATTACAACCCAGGTATATTTGCCCTGCTGCGCCTGTGGATTAGTTATTGCACTCAGACACTTTCACGCAGATTCCATCACAATAACGGTATACCACTGCGTCTATTCTGTGCTGCTAACCATCTCGGTTTTTTTGCCTTTATTGATCATGCCCGTGCGCACTGTAACAATCAACAGGCGTTTATCAACCAATTTCATCAATGGTTCGATGGATTTCTTACATTGAAATTTATACATTATTTTCGACAGAGCCATTTACAGGATTTGCCACTTGAGCGGGCAATTAACATTTTTAATGATTACAATTCCTAACGGCTAATCACATATTCAATACCTTAACAACAAAGGCATGCCTTAATCATATCAAGCGGCTCGATGTGATTAATTTAACTCAGTTGAATAGAGCTTAATTAGGCAAAATTATGCTTATAATTCGAAATATAATTTGATGCCCGCCAATGTATTTGACGTTGCAACTGATGCTAGTATCAGACCCATAACCCGGCTGACAACACTGGCGCCACTGTAGCCGATCAACTGGTTAATTTGACCCGCCATACGCATTAGACAATAAGCGACAATCAATACCGCCAACATCATGCCCACTGTTTGCACCTGTTCCCAGAGACTGTAATGACCACTTTCCGTCAGCAACACTGCAGCCAACATTGCACCAGGACTGGCAACAGAAGGAACAGCGAGTGGAAATATCGCTGCCCCACGCTGATCTTGTATCAGCTTTATTTCTTCATCGGGTTTACTTTCGCCAAAGATCATGGTCAACGCAAACAAAAATAGGACAATCCCGCCGGCAATTTGAAATGCGGGCAGCGGTACCGACATTGCAGTGAGGATGAATTCTCCAGCCATCACAAAAAATAGCAGAACGGCGGTAGCCACAAGAATTGAAGTAAGTGCAACTTTTTTTCTGGCGGCGGAATCAAAATGGGAGGTAACTGCAATAAAAACCGGTACAGTGCCTATGGGATCGACAACAGCGAAGAAAATAATAAAAGTCGATAAAAAATCGATCATTGAACAGAATTGTTAAAGTTATTTAATGGCATTTATCAAAGCTTCGGCTACAGCTGCTGACGACGCGGGATTTTGCCCCGTTATAATCAGACCATCGGCAACAACCAACGGACTCCAGTCTTCAGCCTTCTGGTATAAACCACCCAATTTAATAAGTTGATCTTCCAGCAAATAGGGAACCACATCTGTCAATTCCACTGCTGCCTCTTCAGAGTTACTAAAACCAGTAACTTTCTTGCCTTTGACTAAAGGGTCACCGTTTTGATTCTTGACTTTTAACAATACGGCAGGCGCATGACAAACTGCCGCAACGGGTTTGTTGCCAGCAACAAACCCTTCGATTAAAGCGATTGAGTGTTCATCGTTATGTAAGTCCCACAATGGTCCGTGACCACCAGGATAAAAAACGGCATCGAAGTCCTCAACTTTCACTGCTGCTAGCTTGATTGTATTTGCGAGCTCATTTTGAACTACCTGATCAGCATCAAATCGGCGAGTTTTCTCAGTCTGGAACTCCGATTCGTGACTCTTCGGATCCAATGGCGGTTGACCGCCCAGTGGTGAGGCCAAGGTCACTTCGGCGCCTGCATCTTTCAGGAGGTAGTAAGGGCTGGCAAATTCTTCTAGCCAAAATCCTGTCTTTTTACCGGTATTACTTAACTGATCATGTGAGGTTAGAACAATAAGTACTTTCATCAGATTATTTCTCGTTACTCTTTATCTCTCGTTATTTTTCGTTACTTTTTACGCTCGGCAAAGCCAATTTTACTGGGGATCATTTTATCGCCATCCACTGGAAGCCGCCAGAGCCAATATCTGCAGCTCAGATACTGTATTGCATAAGCATTGGTTCAACTCAGAGAATATATGACGTTCATTTGTGTTTTTAAACGAATAATTATCCACTTGTCATGGTAGACTATAGTTCAATTCTTTCACCACCATTCAGTAATATTGACGCCCTCCTCACTATACTTTGCTATGCAAATTCACAGCAATGGCCATTTCGATCATATCGATTTTAAGGAAACAAAAACATGGATTCTTTGACACAAATGGCTTTAGGCGCCACCTGTGGAGAAAAGGACGATGACTTGCTTTTTGTCAACATCTACCCAAGGAATTTATCCTTAATGAAAGGAATAAAAGAACATCTGCCAATGGTCAAAAATGAATCACCAATAATTTTAATCAACTGTATGAATCTCAACCAATGTAATTGTCAGCATACGAAAAGTCCAAACTGATAGAATAGATACGATATACAGTCCTAATCATTACAAACAGCGATAGTTAAATACCGATAGTTAAATAGCAATGGTTAACATGCATATTCCCTCAGCGTTTAAAGAGAATCATTTGGAGTCTCTGTATCAATTGATCGAAGATTATCCATTGGGGACATTGGTGTCTTCAGTAGCAAGTAAGCTAGACGCCAATCATATCCCCTTTTATCTCAATAAGGCGAATGTTGGCTCAGTGACACTACAAAGCCATATTGCCAAGGCTAATAACCTCTGGCGCCAATGCTGCGATGGACAAAGCATCCTGTTGGTTTTTCACGGGCCCAATGCCTATATCAGCCCAAATTTCTACCCCTCAAAACAACAAAACGCAAAAGTGGTTCCAACATGGAATTATGCGGTTGTCCATGTCAGAGGACGAATTTATTTCAAGCATGACAGCAAGTGGATTTTACAATTATTAGAAAAAATTTCCGATATTCATGAATCCAATTCACAGGATACTCCATGGTCAGTCTCGGATGCACCAGCAGACTTCATTGCAAAACTTATCAAGGCGGTAGTAGGTTTGGAAATCAAAATAGACGATATAGTAGGCAATTTTAAACTCAGTCAGAATAAAACGGATATCGATTACCAAGGTGTTTCAGATACCTTGAAACAATCAAATAAAGAAAATGAACAAGCAGTGTATAAACAGATGCGAGCAAACAATCTGAGTTGATATTCTCACTTTGTGTCCCCAACTTAATGAATTGTTTAGCAAACTGTGTCCTGACTAAATATTCTTTAACATAGGCTGAGGAGTCAACATGTCTTTACGCATTAACGATCAAGCACCCAACTTCCAAGTAGACACCACACAAGGCCCCATTGACTTTCACGAATGGATTGGTGATGGCTGGGCTGTATTGTTTTCACACCCCAAAAATTTCACTCCTGTTTGTACCACAGAGCTAGGCTATATGGCCAAAATCGAGCCAGAATTTGCCAAGCGTAATACTAAGATTATTGGTTTGAGTATCGACCCGATCGAAGATCACAAAGAATGGCTAAAAGATGTTGAAGAAGTCGGTGGCGCTAAAGTTAACTATCCAGTAATTGCCGACAACGACTTGAAAGTCGCCAAACTGTATAACATGTTTCCTGCGGACGAAACTGGCACCGCAGAGGGCAGAACGGCGATGACCAATGCCACGGTGCGATCAGTATTTATCATCGGACCTGACAAAAATATCAAATTGATGATTACCTACCCGATGACCACTGGTCGAAATTTTGATGAGATACTGCGGGTTATCGATTCCATGCAACTCACTGCAAAACACAAGGTGGCAACGCCCGTGAATTGGCAACAAGGTGATGATGTTATTATCGTGCCCGCTGTATCTAATGAAGAAGCTGAAATAGTTTATCCCGATGGGTGGGAGACGGTTAAACCCTATCTACGTAAGGTTAAGCAACCCGACTAACTAGTCTAACCTAAGTTCCCCGTGTATGAGCACGGGGATAGAGTCCGCCAATTTTTAATAAGCCATTAGACTTGACAGTGGGTAATCTCAACTTTAGACTCCGCAATGACTGATGGGGCTATAGCTCAGCTGGGAGAGCGCAACACTGGCAGTGTTGAGGTCGGCAGTTCGATCCTGCCTAGCTCCACCAAATATTTTCTAGATCTACTAGATACTTTCTAACCCTACCAAATACTTCGATTACCCTACCTTACTTATCACTTTCAACGTTCTTCTGGCTGCGGAAGCACTTTATCGAGGCGTTGATGAAGTTGAACTAATAACTGTTCTTCATCCGGTCTTTTTTGATATTGCTGCAATTTAATCAATTCATCAGCTAAGTTTAGCGCTGCAATCACTGCGATCCGATCCATACCAATCACTGAGCTATTGGTACGGATGTCACGCATCCGATGATCCAACTCTGCTGCCGCTTTTAATAAACTTTCTCGTTCATCAGTTTTACAGGCAACTTGATAGTCTTTTTCCAAAATATGAACGGTGACAGTTTCTGTTGAAGGCATAATGATTTTCGGCAACTAATTGATATTTTCTTCCAAGCTTTTCAAGTGAGTAATCATCGCTTCTACACGATTGCAGGCAAGGTTATTTTTCTCAATCAATTGAGTACGCTCTGATTGCCATTGACGTTCCTGTTGTTTAAGTAATTCATTATCTCGCTTTAGCCGTTCACTGTAATTTATCAGGTTATCCAGCTTTTCAGCTAACTGTTGTAAGGTATGTTGGGGCATGCAATGTCAACTCTACTTGTTAAATTCTGTCATTCATCAACATTTATAGTTTATCAATTTTTTTCTTTTTACTTACGACCGAATGCAGTGCAAACTTAAGCTGTGATCCTACAGAAATATATAAAATTGTAAAGCGCCATGGCGCGAGAACACTCTATGGTTAATTGGCAAGATATCGATACCGTTTTGTTGGATATGGATGGCACATTGCTGGACTTACATTACGATAATTATTTCTGGTTATCTTATTTGCCACAGCGTTATGCAAATATTCACGGCACCAGCTTGTCGCAGGCAAAAAAAATAGTAGAAAATCACTCTCATACTGTGAGAGGTACGCTCAAGTGGTACTGTCTGGATTATTGGTCAGATATCTTAAAATTAGATATCGTACTGTTAAAAAAAGAAGTCCAATACAAAATCAAAGAACGGCCGCACTGTAGAGATTTTCTAGATTTTCTGTTGGTTAATGATAAAAAAGTAGCCCTAGTTACCAATGCTCACCCCCAGACTCTGGCGCTCAAACTATCGCTGACTTCTATCGGTGAGCAGTTGGATAACATCGTCTCCTCACATCAATTCCAACAGCCCAAAGAAAGTCAGATTTTTTGGAAAATGCTGCACGAACAGTTAGATTTTGATCCGGAACGAACACTGTTTATCGACGATACCGTACAAATTTTAAGAGCGGCGGAAAAATTTGGTATAAAACATATCATGGCAATCCATCAACCTGACAGCCAAATACAACGAACAGTAGACGATATTCCGGCTTTTTATCACTTTGATGAGATTATGTAATCTTTTTCTCTGGGCTATCTCTATGACCAATGATCAAAAATTTCACCAACCACTTCCAAAGTGGTGGCAATATCTTCATCACTGTGAACAATAGACATAAATCCCGCCTCATAGCTTGCGGGCGCTAAATAGATACCACCTGCCAACATTTTGTGAAAAAAATCACTAAACCGATCGCTATCTGCATTAATCACTTGCTGATAGTTAATAATTTTTTTCTCTTCAGTGAATAAAAAGCCAAACATTGAACCAACAGAATTAGTCGCCATAGGCACCCCGGTTTTGTCGGCGCATTGCTGTAATCCGGTGACCAGCTTTTTGGTCTTAGCAAACAGTTTTGGGTAAAAATTATTATCGGCGGCAATAGTATCCAATGTCGCTATGCCTGCCGCCATGGCGATAGGATTACCTGATAGCGTACCCGCTTGATAAATTGGGCCGACAGGTGCAATTTGTTCCATGATTTCTCGCTTGCCGCCAAAGGCACCGACAGGCATACCACCGCCAATGACTTTTCCCAAAGTGATCAAATCGGCATCTACCTGGCAGTGATCCTGAGCACCGCCAGGCGCAACGCGAAAACCTGTCATAACTTCATCAAAGATAAGCACTGAGCCGTATTTATCACAGACCTCTCTAAGGGTTTGCAAGAATCCGGCTACCGGTGGTACGCAATTCATATTGCCAGTGACCGGTTCGACGATAATAGCGGCAATCTGTTCACCCATTTGCTCAAAAAGGGTTTTGACTTGATCGATATCATTGTAAGTCAACGTAACCGTATGATCGGCCAAACTCGTGGGAACGCCGGGCGAACTGGGAATTCCCAGGGTGAGCGCACCCGATCCGGCCTTGACGAGTAACGAATCGGAATGACCGTGGTAACAGCCTTCGAATTTGACAATCTTGTCACGATGAGTGAAGCCTCGGGCAAGACGAATAGCGCTCATTGTCGCCTCAGTGCCAGAATTGACGAAACGTACCAATTCCATATTGGGGACACGTCGGCATAGCCTCTGCGCTAATTCCGTTTCAATTTCCGTGGGCGCACCGAAACTCAACCCACTAGGTAATTTTTTGGTGACGGCTTCGACAACTGCGGGATGAGCGTGCCCCAGTATCATCGGTCCCCAGGATAAGACATAATCAATATAGCACTGATCGTCTTCGTCGAACAAATAAGGACCCTGCGCTTTCTTAATAAACACAGGCGTACCACCGACCGCTTTGAACGCCCTTACTGGTGAATTCACGCCACCAGGAATATGCTGCTGGGCTCGATTAAAGAGTGTGTGCGAACGTGACATAGGGTTCCTTAGGCTGAGATTATCTTGTCAATAATAGCGGTGGTCGAACAACCCGCAACCAAATCGATTACCCGCACTTCACCACCAGCTGCAGTTACTGTTTGGTAACCAACAACCTCATTGGGTTGGTAGTCGCTTCCCTTGACTAGGATATTTGGAACGATGGTATCGATAAGCGTCGCCGGTGTATCCTCTTCGAAGGCAACGACCCAGTCCACGCAAGCTAACGCCGCTAATACCTGCATTCGATTTTCTAAACTATTCACCGGCCGCTGTCGACCTTTCAAACGACGTACTGAGTCATCGGAATTAACGGCAACGATCAATCTATCTCCAAGCTTACGCGCCTCATTAAGATAATGCACATGACCAGCATGCAGAATATCAAAACAGCCATTGGTCATTACTATGGTTTCAGCTTTTGATCTGGCGAGTTGAACTTGTTGAGTTAATATTATCGGAGTCACTATACCCATCTGGTTAGAAATATGTGAATGCGCTAAGTTGCCCACAGCGGCTCGCAATTCAGTCAATGTGACGGTCGCCGTGCCCATTTTGCCAACAACAATGCCAGCCGCTACATTTGCCAGTGTCACCGCATCATAAAAATTGTACTTCGCTGCTAGGGCAGTAGCTAAAATAGCAACAACGGTATCGCCAGCACCAGTGACGTCATAGACTTCCTTGACTTGCGCCGGCAAATGAAAAGCTTCGGCATTTTTCTGAAATAAGGACATCCCTTTCTCACTGCGGGTGACTAACAATGCGTCCAAGTTGTGATGATCGACCAACTGCTGGGCACTATTGGCAAAAGAAATTTCATCGTTTTGCCGACCAACCACTGCCTCGAACTCAGACATATTCGGCGTCAATAGCGTTGCACCCTGGTAGATAGAAAAATCAGCGCCTTTAGGATCTACCAATACAGTTTTTTGATGCTCACGGCAATACGACAATAATTTTGGTAATAGTGGCTTTAATGTGCCTTTATTGTAGTCGGAAAGTACTACTACATCGACCTTACACAAAGTATCAATCACATTACCTAACAACTGATTATGGTCATAGGAAACAAACCCATCTTCCGTATCGAGCCGGATCAATTGCTGATTGCGGCTAATGACTCGCAATTTAGTGATAGTTTTGCTCTCAGTCACCGAGAGATGGGACTCGATTCCGGACTGAGTAACCAGCTGTTGAAGTTGCTGGCCAGCAGTATCGTTGCCAACCAATCCCATCAGTACGACTGTTGCATCAAGTGCAGCGATATTTAAGGCGACATTAGCAGCGCCACCTAAACGTTGATAACTGTCGTGAACATGAACCACCGGTACGGGCGCTTCTGGTGATATACGTTCAGTATCGCCGGAATAGTAAGTGTCCAACATCACATCGCCCAAAACCAGAACACGGGCGTTTTTAAAATCAATTAGCTTGTTATTCAAACTCATTAGAAAATTTTAGTGTACAGTGGATGAATATAAATTGAGTGGATTTGACTAAAAAAACCACCAGCCACGCCGCATGCGTTTTTCACAGCCTTGTAACTGTTTTTGATAAGTCTGCGCACGACTCGCCACTTTTCTGGCAACCTTTGTTAACCACGGTTTGTTGCGGTAAGTCCCTCTCTCATAACCGCCATGACCTTCGTGGTAAGCTAGATAAAGATTATAAGTATCGCTTAACTTGACGCCATTGCGTTTACTAGTCTGACTGTTGTACCAACCGATAAAGTCAATGGCGTCATCAAATTCATCTCTATCGGCAAAACGATTGCCACTGGACTTTTTATACCACTGCCAAGTTTCATCTTTAACTTGAGAGTAACCGTAGGCACTACTGAGACGAGGGCCGGGAATAATCCAGAGTATCTTGGTCCGCGGCGGTTTAGCCTTGGCGCGAAAACCAGACTCCTGACGCATAATCGACATCATTACCGGTATGGCAGAGCCCCAGTGCTGTTGCGATTTTTTTGCCTTTTTATACCAACCGGCCTTTTCATCAAAAACGTGGCACAAATTATCGATATGGCGAGGCGGTGAACTGGCGCAGGATGACAACAAAATGGCCAATGATATTAAAACAAACGATGAGCGGTAACGGTTAACAATCATTATCGGGCTAGTTTAATACAAAAAACCCAAGCTCCATAGCAGAATGGTTTATTTTAAAGCTATTCTAAACAATGTCTTGAGATAAAGTTAACCGCTGTTTCGATTGACAAGCAATGGCTTTGCTCTTACCCTCACTCTCGAATCACTTATTGGGTCCAGCACCAGCAAGATTATAGGAGTTGTGTGATGAAAAATGCTTACTTTGTATGGATTGTATTTTTTGCATTCGGCGTAATATCGCAAATAACAAGCGCTAATCCATCGAATACGTCTACATCAGCAAAAAAGAATAGTGTTGAAGAAATCCAAACCATCCAGTTTCTCAATTCAAATATCTTTGACAAACAATTGTCCAGGACATTAAGCAGTAAAGAACCTACTGTAAAAGTCACCTTTCCGATAGTATTTACAACCAATGAAATTCCCGAACGAATCGACAAGTGGCTAGTTGCTATCCAGGATTATGAAGGAACGATTGATGTACAACCGGAACAAGTAGAACGAGGATTACTCGATGATTTCGTCAAGTCACTGATCAATGGCATTTACGAAAGAATTAAGGAAAAGCTACTGTACAGCCCTGCCAAAAACTACAACGCGACCGTATTTTATGAACCCAGAACAGGCAATGTCACTCGGGTTATGTTTTTAAAAAAATCTTCTTAGTCATTGTTAAATCTGATTCAACAGTGAAATCAACCCCTGCTCGTCGATAATTTGGACACCCAAGTCTTGAGCTTTATTGAGTTTCGAGCCTGATTTATCCCCGGCCACCAGATAGCTGGTTTTTTTGGAAACGCTGCCAGTCACCATTGCTCCCAACGCCTGCAATCTCGCTTTCGCCTTATCCCGTGACAGCGTGCTTAATGCGCCTGTTAGCACGAAAGTTTTACCGCTTAAGGGTAATCGCGTTGTCGCCGCCTTGAATTCGGGCCAATGCACACCGACCGCTTGTAATTCGGCAATCACTTTTTGATTGTTGACTTGCCGGAAGAATTGAACGATAAATTCGGCGACTATCGGACCAATATCGTTGACCGCAACTAAAGCGTCTTCGTCGGCGGTCATTATAGCCTCTAGCGATCCAAAGGACTCAACCAGATTTCGTGCAGTGGCCTCTCCTACCTCGCGAATCCCCAATGCATAAATAAGGCGCGGCAATGTCGTGGATTTGGATTTGTCAATCGCCTCGAGCACATTGGCGGCAGATTTCTGACCCATACGCTCCATGGACGCCAGTAGTTCCAGATTCAACTGATAAATATCAGCCACTGAATGAATATAGCCTAAATCCACTAGCTGATCGGTTAACTTATCTCCCATGCCATCGATATCCATTGCTTTACGGGAAACGAAATGCTTGATCGCCTGTTTGCGTTGCGCACTGCAGACCAATCCTCCACTACAACGAGCAATAACCTCATCAGAAGGAATCGTGATTGCTGATTCACAAACAGGGCAACGATCGGGAAAGATAACGGGCCTACGACTGCTCTGAAGCTGTTTATCGTCGACCACTGAGACAACCTTCGGAATTACATCACCTGCGCGACGAATGATCACATCGTCACCGACATGTAGATTCAAACGTTTGATCTCGTCGCGATTATGCAAACTAGCGTTGGTGACGGTAACGCCGCCGACAAACACCGGCTGTAATCTTGCTACAGGCGTCACGGCGCCTGTTCGCCCCACCTGAAATTCGACGTCGAGTAGCCGTGTCACTACTTCCTGAGCAGGGAATTTATAGGCAATCGCCCAACGAGGTGCACGGGCTATAAACCCCAACTTTGCTTGCAAGTCAATGCTGTTAACTTTAAACACGACGCCGTCAATGTCGTGAGCCAATTTATCGCGTTTTGCAATTAATTGCTGATGATAACTAACGCAATCGTCAATGCTATTAGCAATGCTTATTTCTTTACTGATGCGAAAGCCCCAACGCGACAATATGTGCAAGATATCACTGTGACGTTCAGATAATTGCCCGCCTTTTACTAAACCGACACTATAAGCGCACATTTCCAATGGCCTTCGGGCAGTTATCTTGGCGTCAAGCTGGCGCAGACTACCTGCTGCAGCATTGCGCGGATTGACAAATACTTTGGTGTTCTCTTTTCGCGCTGCTTCATTAAGGGCTTCAAACCCTACTTTCGGCATATAGATTTCACCACGCACTTCCAGTAATGTAGGGTGATTGTTACCCTGTAATTTCAAGGGAATCGATTTAATGGTGCGCACGTTTTGAGTGATATCTTCACCGATGCTGCCATCTCCACGGGTGGCGCCGCGCACTAGCAAACCACTTTCATAGAGTAAGCTAACGGCGATGCCATCCAACTTAGGTTCACAAGCATACTCTATCGGCTCATTGTGTTTCAGACGCTCTCTGATGCGCCGATCAAACGCCTGTATTTCCTCCTCATTAAAGGCATTGTCCAACGACAACATAGGTAATTCATGGGTAACCTGAGTAAATTCAGCCAGTGGCTGAACACCAACGCGCTGTGAAGGAGAATCGGAAGTAATGAGTTCAGGGTGTTGTGCTTCTAATTGTTGCAGTTGTCGCAACAATTTATCGTATTCGATATCAGGTATCTGTGGATCATCTAAAGCGTAATAGCGATAGTTGTGATAGTTGATGGTATCCCGTAATGTTTCTAGTTGTGCCGACACATCATGTAGGGTCATTAGTGGATACTTCTCTCTGCACAGCAAATTCTATGACGTCGACTTTAACGCCCTAGCAGCTTCGGTAATCAAGCTGGGGCCACGATAAATTAAACCAGTATATAACTGGACTAAATCCGCTCCTGCGTTAAGCTTTTCAACAGCGTCTGCGCCGGAACAAATGCCACCGACACCGATAATGGGTAACTTATCACCGACCTCGCGACGAAGTTGACGAATTACATGATTGGATAACTGTTGTAAAGGTCTACCACTGAGGCCGCCTTGTTCATTGGCCAACCTATCCTTAGCCACCGAGTTGCGATTAAGTGTGGTATTAGTGGCAATAATGCCGTCGATATCGTTGTCGAGTATAGATTGTGCTATCCAGCCTATTTCATCGTCATTAAGATCAGGTGCGATTTTCACCACAATGGGAACATAACGGTCAAACTGCAATTCCAACTGTTGTTGTCGAGTTTTTAGACCGGCCAACAAATACTTCAAATTATCTCCATGCTGTAATTGACGAAGACCCGGTGTGTTGGGTGAAGAAATGTTGACAGCAATATAATCCGCATAGGGATAGATCGCAGACATTGCTAGAGAATAGTCGTCCAGTGCCTGTTCTTCATTCGTTTGCTTATTTTTACCAATATTGATGCCCAATACACCTTTGAACGGGTGCTTTTTGACCTGTTCAACCAGGTAATCAGCACCTTTATTGTTGAAGCCCATACGGTTGATAACGGCATCGTAATCAGGCAATCGATACAACCTTGGCCGAGGGTTCCCAGGTTGTGGTTTAGGCGTCACGGTACCAATTTCAACGAAGCCGAAACCTAGCTTTCCCAATGCATTAAAGTAATCGCCGTTTTTATCCAAACCGGCCGACAAACCCACTCGATTGGGAAATTCAAGACCCATTATTGATACAGGGTCATCAACTTTTATTGATGAGAACAACGGCAGCACACCCAAACGGTCTACAGTTGATAACATGGATAGAGAAACGTTATGGGCAGTTTCAGGATCGAGTAGAAAAAGTAATTTTCGGGTCAGTGAATACATATTGATGACGCTGGATGCTTATTAACCACTCACTTCGCAAACGACGCTATCATCTGCCAAAGACTGACAGTTTTCTGTTGCTTTGGTTAGCTCATTCAACTCCCGAATAGCCACGGAAAACATAGAATAATCGATTTCCTTCGCTGTTTTTAGACCGTGTAATATCAAATTCCAGCGAGCCAGTAAGCTGTCATGTTGTTGTTCCCACAAGCTATAAATTCGCTGAAGATCACGGTGAGTACCTGCCAACCGCAGTATGGCGACACAGAGGCGGCGCAATTGACCATCGAGATCATCGATAAATGTCTCTCTGGCTATTGCATGCCAAAGGCTTTTTACTCCTACACCGGAAACCGAATGGGCAAACCAATAGACACCTAATTTGTCTCCCAACATATGGTGCAGAATGAGGGTTCTTTTAATGGAAACATTAGAAATTTTAACCGCCTCAGCAATTCCCAGTCCGGAAAACAAGCGGATTGGCATGACAATCGCGTTAGCAATATCTTTTTTAAATCCGAGAGAACAGTAATACTCGTAATCTTGCTGCCATTGCTGTTGTTCTTCATCGTCGATAACCGTGGGCATCAAATTGATTATTGATCTAACCGTGCTCTTAAAGAAATTTATCTCTACCGATGGGTCGAGATCATGGCGTCGATTGCGCAAAAACCAACGTGTTCCACGACGCACCCGGCGCATCACATTGAATAACAATTTCATTTGCTCTTCAGCAGGAATCTGATAATCCAATGCATCGATTTGCTCGCGGAACTCATCGAGCCGGAATATGTCGCGAGCAACCACGTAGGCGGTCGCAATGGCAGGAATGTCATCACCTGTCGTTTCCATCAACCGGGAACAAAATGTGATACCCATAGTATTGACCATATCGTTGGCAATTTGAGTAGCAACTATTTCCTTGCGCAGAATATGTTCGTCAATACTGTCTTTATACTTCTTCTGCAAGCGCTTTGGAAACTCTTGCTCGACACTCTGTGCCAAGTAAGCATTATCGGCAATGGAGTCCACTGCCAACTCCTCTTTCAACTTCACTTTTACATAGGAAGTCAATACCGACAATTCGGGACGAGTCAGCGTTTTATCTTTGGCGATTCTCTCGACAATCTCATCATCGGTGGGGATATATTCCAATGCACGATTTAAACGCCCTTCGTCTTCCAACGAATTGATCAAACGACGGTATTCACCGATGCGGGAGGTCACTTCCATCTGTGCGACACTGATGGCCTGTGTCTGTCGGTAATTATTGCTCAATACCATACTGGCCACATCATTGGTCATATTGGCCAATAATCGGTTGCGCTGCGTTTCAGTCAATTCACCTTGGCCTATAATGTCATTGAGTAGAATTTTGATATTGACTTCATGATCTGAACAGTCTACTCCAGCGGCGTTATCGATAAAATCCGTATTACAGGCGCCGCCATTCAGACAGTATTCAATACGACCCAGTTGCGTGAGACCAAGATTGCCGCCTTCACCAAACACTTGGCATCTCAGTTCATCTCCATTAACCCGCAATGAATCGTTAGCCTTATCACCGACGTCCGCGTGAGTTTCGTGCGATGATTTAACATAAGTCCCGATACCACCGTTCCAAATTAAATCAACAGGCGACTTTAATAAAGCATTAATTAGGTCATTGGGCGTCATTCGAGACCCTTTGATATCGAAACACGCTCGCATTTCTTGAGTAATCACGATAGATTTTGCCTGCCTAGAAAAAACGCCTCCTCCCTGTGAAATAATCTTTTTGTTGTAGTCGTTCCAGCCTAATTGTGGCGATTCAAATAGACGTTTGCGTTCAATAAAACTCTGGGCAGGATCCGGGTCTGGATCGATAAAAATGTGCAAGTGGTTAAATGCAGCCACTAGACGAATATGCTCTGACAGCAGCATGCCATTACCGAAGACATCGCCGGACATATCACCAATACCAATGACGGTAAAGTCCTCCTGCTGAATATTAATAGCTTTTTCTCTAAAGTGGCGTTGCACTGACACCCAAGCACCTCTCGCGGTAATACCCATCTTTTTGTGGTCGTATCCCTGACTGCCACCGGAGGCGAAGGCATCGCCCATCCAGTAGCCATATTCGAGTGCAATTTCATTGGCGATATCGGAAAAAGTGGCGGTACCCTTATCGGCAGCTACGACCAAATAAGGGTCGTCATCATCCAATCGCACGACTTCTAATGGGGGAATAATTTCACCCATTTGCAAGTTATCGGTAATATCTAACAAGCCTTTGATAAATATTTTGTAGCAGGCGATACCCTCTTTTATGAATGCATCGCGTCCTTGATCGATAGAGGCTTTTTTGGCAACAAATCCACCCTTCGCTCCACTGGGGACAATCACTGAATTTTTAACCTGCTGTGCCTTGACCAGACCTAACACTTCCGTACGATAATCTTCTGACCGGTCGGACCATCGCAACCCACCACGCGCCACTCTACCGCCTCTCAGATGTACACCTTCCACTAGAGGAGAATAGACAAAAATTTCGTAAAGAGGCCGCGGTTCAGGTATATCCGCTATATTTTTGGGGCTGAATTTAAACGACATGTAGGATTTTTCATTGCCGTCGATTTTCTGATAATAATTGGTTCTCAACGTACCTTTGATGAAATCCAGATAACGATTGATAATGCGGTCGTCATTTAAATTTTCGACTTCATCTAACTGTAGAGAGATATTTTCGATTAGCTTATCTACCTGTTTGTGACTATTTTCGGTCTGTAAATCTGGATCAAATAATGAATGAAACAACGCCACTAAATTCTTGGTAATATCGGGATAATTAATCAACGCATTTGCTATCGCAGAATGGCTAAAAGGAAACACTGTCTGCTTCATGTAGACGGCATAAGCCCTCAACAAAGTGATCTCGCGCCAATGCAGTTGTGCCGACAGGGTCAAGCCATTGAAATCATCGCTCTCTGCATAACCCTGCCATATTTTTATAAAAGACTGTTCAAATAAACCGCGACTTTCACTGGCATCGATATTCCTTTTGGAGCGGCTCTCAAGGGAAAAATCGTGCATCCATACAGTATCGTTATCTTTTCTGATTTTATAGGGATGTTCTCCGACCACGGTTAACCCCATATACTCGAGTACCGGTATAACATCTGACAATCTTAATACTTTTCCCCAATGAAAAATTTTAAAGTGCAGAATGGATTCTGCATCTGAATTCGACTGCACAAAATGCATAGCCAGTGGATTATCCGGACTAATCTCCCTGATCAGGTTGATATCTTCAACGGCAGTATGCACATCAAAATTTTCACGGTAAGAACTGGAAAATGCATGTTGATAGTTCTTGAATATTTCCCTGCCTTTTCTAACTCCATGAAATTGTTTCAGTGCATCGAAAAGATTATCACGCCAAGAACGGGTAAGCTCTATGACCTGTTGTTGCAGTTGATTAATATCCCATGTCTTATGCGCATCCGGTTCCAATCTGAATATCATATAGGTTCTTACCAAAATGGACTCAGAAAAGTGAGTGTAAAACTCAACAGATTGAGCGCCTAAAATCTCACTGACCAAATTGGTCACCTGCAGACGCATTTCCGAAGAATAGATATCCCGAGGTATATAAACCAAGGTGCTGACGAAATAACCATTGGGATCTTTCCGCATAAACAAACGAACTTGATAACGCTCGTTAATATGTGCGATCGATGTTGTTGTGGCATACAGCTCATCGGTATTACTTTGGAACAATTCATCTCTGGGGAAGGTCTCAAAGACTTGTTGTAGCACCTTGCCTTCATAGCTATTGGGTGACAACTGGCTCTTTTTGAAAACCTGCGCCACCTTTTGACGCACAATGGGTATACTATCGGTACTGTCTCGGTATACCCTTGCGGTATAGAGCCCAAGTAAGTGATGCTCGCCACAGACTTTACCGTTTTCGTTGTAATGCCTGATAACAATGTGATCGGGATAAGCATGCCTATGAACGCGAGAGCGGATAAACGATTTACTAAACGTCAACACACCTTTGTTATGGTTTATGTCGGGAATAAAATTACTGATGTTTTCCGAATCAGAGAGTAATCCCAATGCCTCTTCCAGTTGAGAGCTTCCCAGCTTTAAATCTACGGTGTAATAGGCATAACCGAAAAAAATAAAGCTATTGCGTTTTAGCCAATCAATAAAGCTGCGGTACTCTTCTATATGAGCCAGCTTGTCGATTTTAGTGGCATGAATCAGGCCATGGGTGATCAAATTCAAGCGTGCTAGAATCGTTTTATAATCTTTGATAACTAATCTGACATCGGCAAGAACGTCCTCGATCAACTGAATAATATCGACGTAAGCATCGTTCTGCTGTACTTGACGGGTTATCTCAAAGTACATCACCGCTTCATTATCGGCAATTAACGACTCTTCATCAGCAGCGCCACTTACCGATGCAGAAAGATGAAGGGCTTGAAGCGTACCCTCTTCATCCCGTTTGGTGGTGATAACAGAGCTTTTTAACGTATGAATTTCAACGCCGTAATTTATTAACGCCAGACGGATTGAATCCACTAAAAACGGTATATCGCGGTGGATGACGATAATCACCGTATTGTCCGATTGCCACCCATCTTTTTTCAGTGCAGGGTTGAATACTTTTATTTTGGGAGTATCTCCGGGGAAATGGTGCAATTCGTCAAAGCAATTATTCATCATGCCAAAGACGTCTTGAATATCTCGCTCAGCTAACTCAGCCAATGGGAATTTGTCGAAGAATGCCTTTACAAAATGGAATAGTTTAACGGCTCTGTCATCATCAACTTCAGCATAGATTACCTGCTGTATTTGCTGATAAAAATCCTCTTTGCTACTGGTAACCACCAGACCCATACCCATCACTATCTCCTCAGTGGGATTGTCATTACTTTGATCGCTATACTTTTTATTTATAATTTACTGTCTTGATAATTTACTTGCTAATCATGTTATTCGTTGCGACTTTACTGACTGCCTGTTTAGTTTATCGCTTGTTATCGCTCTATCTCGCAATCGAATCGCCAATGGCTTACACTCTCAGCCCAAGTTCTTTCGAATTCTCAAATAGCAACCTTTTTGTCAACATTAATACTGATGATTTGAATGTTGTATTTTTTGCTTATTGTAAGGCATAAAATCAAGGTAAAAAACTATGATATTGACTCCGTTAACGGCTATTTCACCACTCGATGGCCGCTATGCCGATAAAACTCAGCGCTATCGCAAAATATTCAGCGAGTACGGTTTCATTTACTACCGTGTCAAAGTGGAAATTCGATGGCTGCAACAACTGGCGCAACACCCGCAGATTACAGAAATTCCCTCTTTAAGTGACGAAGCCAATCAGTATCTCGAGCAAGTTTTAGAGCAGTTTAACGAACAACAAGCAGAGCGTGTTAAGGCGATCGAAAAAACGACTAATCACGATGTAAAAGCCATTGAGTACTTTATCAAAGAACAGTTGATCCGGCACCCGGAATTAGCCAATATCAGTGAATTTGTGCACTTTGCCTGTACTTCAGAAGATATTAACAATTTAGCCTATGGGTTGATGTTAAAAAATGGTCAGCATCTTCTCTGTCAACACATTCATGACATCTTGAGCGCCATAGCACAATTAGCTATCGATTACGCCGATGTCCCGATGTTGTCTCGAACTCATGGCCAGACAGCTTCACCGACTACCGTCGGCAAGGAGTTGGCGAATGTGGCGGCGCGTTTGCAACGCCAATTACATCTTGTTGAAACTGTTAAAATAATGGGCAAGTTTAATGGTGCTGTCGGTAACTATAACGCACACATAGCTGCTTATCCAGAAGTCGATTGGCAAACCAATACAAAAAATTTTGTCGAGCAATTGGGGCTGACATGTAATCACTACACGACCCAAATTGAGCCACATGATTACAAGGCGGAACTGTTTGATGCAATCGCCCGCTGTAATACGATTATGATCGATTTTAATCGCGATATTTGGGGGTATATTTCACTCGGTTACTTCAGCCAGAAGATCGTCGACAAAGAAGTAGGTTCATCCACTATGCCCCACAAAGTCAATCCCATTGATTTTGAAAATTCAGAAGGAAACCTAGGTATTGCCAATGCGCTGTTTCAACACCTGACAACTAAACTTCCCATCTCTCGATGGCAGCGTGATCTAACGGATTCTACTGTGCTGCGCAATATAGGTACCGGTTTCGGTTACTGTGCCATTGCCTACAGCTCTGTCGTCAAAGGTATCGGCAAACTGGAAATTAACCGCGAACAACTTGCGCAAGATTTAGATCAAAGCTGGGAGGTTTTAGCTGAAGCCATACAAACAGTCATGCGTCGTTACCGCGTAGAAAAACCTTACGAAAAACTCAAAGCATTAACCCGCGGTCAAGCGATGACCGCTGAAATCATTCGAGAGTTTATCCATCAATTAGCCATTCCGGAAACTGCAAAAATATCGCTGTTGCAACTGACGCCCAGTAATTATTTAGGCAATGCCATTGAACAAGCAAAATACATTGAATCTCACCTTAAAAAATAAATGATATTATTATTTTATCTATAGTTGCTTATTCAATAAGATGCTCAATATTCATTGTATCACCTATCAAACTGATAGCAGCAACTTATTTCACGCTATCCGTGATCTACCCTATGCTTGTTGGCTTGACAGTGGCAAGCCTCAATGCAGTAACGGACGTTATGACATTTTGACGGCCTGTCCTACAGAACGTTATGTTACCCGAGGACAATCCACCTCTATTTATCATTGCAATTTTGTTGAGGGTGGCGATCGCTTAATTGAACAGCGCGAAGAAAACCCCTTTGCCATCATAGAATCCGCTGTCAGTAAACTGGCTTGCGAGGATAAGCGGCTGCCATTTATTGGCGGTGCTATTGGCTACCTGGGTTACGACTTAGCGGGCCACAGTATGGATACTGTATTGCCTGCTGTTGCTGAAAACAAATGCCATCTGCCGGATATGCATATGGGCATTTATCACTGGGCTATCATACAAGATCATGATAAACAGCAAAGCGTTATCGTTTCCTTACCTAGCTGCAACCCATCCTTACTACAAATTATTAAGAAGCGGCTAGAGAAAATTCCTGCTGATTCAATAACTAAACATTCACAACAAGAAATAGAGAAATCTTTCATTATTAGTGACTTGCATTCAAATATGAATGTTAAATCTTATATAAAGACACTCGACAAAATTGACGACTACATTCATGCTGGCGACTGCTATCAAATCAATATAGCGCAATGTTTTTCCGCTAAATACCGAGGAGACCCCTACTGGGCCTACCAAAAATTGCGTCGCTCAATGGCTTCACCCTACTCTGCTTATCTGTCAATGGATGATCAACACATACTGTGCTTATCGCCGGAAAGATTTATAACAATTACTGATCGACAAGTCATCACACAGCCGATAAAGGGCACGGCCCCACGCCACAGAGATCCGATCATTGATCGTCAATTAGCAGAAGATTTGCAACATAGTGAAAAAAATCGTGCTGAAAATATCATGATTGTCGATTTATTGCGCAATGATCTGGGAAAAACCTGCATCCCCGGCAGTATTAGTGTGGATAAGCTATTTGATCTCGAATCCTTTCCTAACGTGCATCATTTAGTCAGTACAATTAGAGGAGTAATCGACAATCGTTATTCAGCGTTGGACACGTTAAAAGCCTGTTTCCCCGGCGGTTCCATTACCGGCGCGCCAAAAAAAAGAGCGATGGAAATTATTGAGGAGTTGGAGCCCTACAAGCGCTCTGCTTATTGTGGCAGTATTAGTTATATCAGCGCCAATGGCTATTTAGATTCTAATATTGTCATACGCAGTGTGATTTGCGATGGCCAACAATTATATTGCTGGGGCGGCGGCGGCATCGTTGCCGATTCTGATGCAAGCGACGAATATCAGGAAAGTTTAGTCAAAATACAGCGCATATTAGATATATTGACCGCAACCTAGAACCCATAGAGTTGTTTGTGCACCGATTACTGAAACAATCTGAGGGTATTGCGTTACAAAATCATGGAGCGAACTATTTCTGCCAGGTTACACGCATTTTCACCTTGAGTAGTCATGGCGATATCCGCTGTTTTAGTTTTGTTAATCTGCAGATTCATTTGGTGTGCACTTAAGTAAGCGGTACCGACACAACCCACCGTTTCTTCTGTACAACTTTCATTGATAACAATAGTATTGGCGTGCATTTCCATGCCTGTTTGCCGGGTATTTTTAATCATTACATTGTCTATTGCATCTAATCTTTGTAATTTTTCAAGCGCACCTTTTCCCGCTTTGTCATAAAAGATTTCCGTCGGCAGCCCTTCTCTGACTTTATTGATTATCAGATCCAAAACAGGTGTGTCTTGTATGCCTTTCATCATTATTTGTAAATTACTATCCGCTGAGTCAATCATGCTGGCGTAAAGATTGACCACATCGCAACGATTGCACTCCGGTTGATTGAAAAAGATACCATACCGATGTAATTCACCCATCAACCTACCCGCTTGGGTAATATTTTCTTGTACGTACATTGCTTCAGCATAATCGGCGAGTAGCGTGGCTGTTTGCCCAGTCAATTCGGTAATAATGTTAGTGCGCCTATTCGACACGGAGCCTCTGAAGTTTGATGTGGTAAAGAAAACTTTTTCGCCAACGGCAATAAATTTTCCATGATTCAGCAACCCATGATCGGTTGTTTTAGAGGCAGGTATGACGAGCTTAACATTGAGTTTTTTACAAGATGTATCAATGGTATCTCTGTCGCTTGTCCCAAATAAACTAAATATTCTGGAAGCGATCAGCGTCACTTGTCCGTTAATGTTATTTCGACGGTAAGCCTCCAGTGCCGCCACAAGTTCTCCGGTATCATCCTCTATGGCATGCTGATGTATCATGACAGGCGCATTACCGGTTGCGCTGGCTATGCCACTGAATATTTTTCTTTGTAAGGTTTGACCATCTTCAATAGTGAATTTAGAGCGATTGGCTGTCTTGGGCAGTATATCGTGTATTTTCTTGGGAATTGGCAGCTGCTGCTCATCAAATAC
>CAZEUZ010000126.1:0-2905 GCA_964515805.1 uncultured Cellvibrionaceae bacterium
CGGCTCAAGATAAAGTAGTTGCGTAAAGTATTAAGAGTGACCACCTGTAGCTCTTGTTCGTAACTACCGTCTATTATGATGGTGTCGGCACCGAATGTCATTGTCCTCGGTCGCCTAGCCTCTGCATACGGAGTCAAGGGGTGGCTGAAGATTTGTTCTTACACTGAGCCGCCTGAAAATATATTTAATTATCAGCCCTGGTTATTAGGTGCACCCAATGATTCTATATCTTTTCATGTAGATCAATGGCAAAACCGTAGCAAAGGTTTTGTGGCCAAGATACATGGAGTAGATGATCGGCAGCGAGCTGAGTTGCTTTGTAACCTGGATATCAGTGTAGAAAAGAATCACCTGTCGCCTTTACCGGTAGGGAGTTACTATTGGCATCAACTTCAAGGTTTGCGCGTGATTAGTGAGTTTAACGACAACCATTACTGTTTGGGTACGGTGAAGTACCTGATTTCTACAGGCTCCAACGACGTGCTAGTAGTACAGGGTGACAGCTGCAGTATCGACCAGAGTGAACGATTGATCCCTTACATTACTGGACAGTATGTAAAGAAAGTCGAGCTCAATAGCAATATTATCTACGTTGATTGGGATCCGGAATTCTGAGTCGTGAAAGTTGCTATAGTAACCTTGTTCCCCGAAATGTTTACGGCATTGACTGACTATGGCATTAGCCGTCGCGCACTAGAAAATAATTTACTGGAGGTGGCGTTCTGGAATCCAAGAGATTTTAGTAATAATCGCCACAAAACAGTGGATGATCGGCCTTATGGTGGGGGGCCGGGGATGGTGCTTATGATAGAACCCCTGCGGCAGGCTATACTTGCTGCTAAAGATTGGGCATCAGCAGCTACCCAACCTATGGTGATTTATTTATCTCCACAAGGCCAGAGGCTAGACCAATCAGGTGTTGCTGAATTAATTGATGTTGGTGAATGCCAGAACCTGGTGCTAATTGCTGGGCGTTACGAAGGTATTGATGAACGTCTAATTGAGCTAGAGGTTAATAGCGAGTGGTCCATTGGTGACTACATTTTGAGTGGTGGTGAACTCGCAGCAATGGTGTTATTGGATGCTTTAATTCGCTTGTTACCAGGTGCGTTGGGGCACGAAGACTCAGCGGTACAGGATTCTTTTACTAACGGATTACTGGAATGCCCTCACTATACACGTCCTGAAATGTATGAAGGACTAAGAGTTCCATCAGTGTTACTCTCAGGTAACCATCGACAGATAGCGTCCTGGCGCTCGCAACAATCGCTACTGCGAACTCAACAGAGGCGACCGGACTTATTGAAAATTGAAAAATTAACAGTTGAGCAGCGGCGTCTCCTCAACGAATCAGAGCTTAATGAAACAAAAAGGTAAATGAAGCAAACAGTGGGAGGCTTATTTAATGACTAGCAATATAATTGAAACGCTCGAGAAAGAGCAAATGAAGACGGATTTACCCGATTTCTCGCCGGGAGATACCATAGTCGTGCAAGTTAAGGTAAAAGAAGGTAATCGTGAACGATTGCAAGCCTTTGAAGGGGTAGTCATTGGTAAGCGAAACCGTGGTTTAAATTCAGCGTTTAAAGTGCGTAAAATTTCACACGGCATTGGTGTGGAGCGTACTTTTCAGACCCACAGCCCACTCATTGAGAGCATTAGCGTTAAACGCCGCGGTGATGTTCGTCAAGCCAAGCTTTATTACTTGCGTGAGCTTACCGGGAAGGCTGCGCGTATCAAAGAAAAGTTAAATTAATTGACCTCTATTATTAACTTATCAGGTCACATAATAATTATTAAAATATTCATGATTCTTAGTTCTAGGGCGTTCAAATTGCTTCAATGAAGTGAAGCAGATTTATGGATGCTGATTGAGCACCTTGGAACTTTGCTGACTGTATTTAATCTTAAGTACGGTATTCAAAAACTTTTACAGTTAGCTATACCTTACAAAAAATTCTGAATGAGCTTTCGATAATGTCAACACAAAAACGAGCGATGTGGCCATTGGCCAAGGTCATCTTAGGGTGTGGTATCTGTGTAGCTATTTTTAGCGTCACTTGGATATCAGAGAGTAAAAAACAATCAGTTAATGTAGCTGATTCAGCAATGCTGATACAGAGCGTCAACGCATCGACAGCCAGTTATGATCAACTCTCCTGGGGGCAGGTCGACGAGGCTATACCCGAGAGCACAGCAAATACAGTATTGTTGCCGATCAAACAATTAAGACCGGATCTACTTATTACAGAGGTTCGTTTTTCCCATGTAAGGGGAATATATAAAGCAAAAATACAAGGAAACACTGTATTTTTCAGTGCAGACGGGCGATTCTTTATCGCTGGTGAAATGTATCAAGTCACGGATCATCAACTGGTTAATTTGCAGGAAGAGGAACTGCGTAAAGCAGAGGCGGCATTTGCTCCACAACGGGCGAAAATGTTGGGATCTCTCAACCACAAGGATATGGTTATTTTCCCCGCTGAAGGTGAGACCAGAGCTCAAGTATATGTCTTCACCGATATCGACTGCGGCTTTTGCCGAAAGCTACACCGTCAGATGCCGGAAATGCAGGCATTGGGGATTGAGGTTCGCTACTTGGGTTTTCCGCGGGCAGGTGTAAACTCCAAGAGTGCAAAAAAGTTGGCTACTACATGGTGTGCAGACAATCCCAGGGAAGTTATGACACAATTTAAACAGGGGAAAAATGTTGCTCTCGATCCCTGTGAACCTAACCCCATTGCCGATCAATATGAGTTAGGCAAAAATATCGGTGTTCGCGGCACGCCTGCTATTGTATTGAGGTCGGGACAAATTGTTCCCGGAGCTGTGAGTACCCAACAATTGATAGACATTTTAAAAGAAGCTGACCTATATCTTTAATGAAAAAGCTAAACGCTTAGCT
>CAZEUZ010000127.1:0-7125 GCA_964515805.1 uncultured Cellvibrionaceae bacterium
GGGCTGTTTTTGCCGGGTTCAATCAGCGTGCCGCGGTATTTCCGGGCTTCATCGGCGGACAAGTGGTCGACATAAGCTAACTCTTTTTTAATTAGATAAAGAGCCCATTCATAGAGCTGCCGGAAAGAGCCGGAGGTGTAAAGAACATCTCCCGTCCAACGATAGCCAAGCCAGTGCATATCTTCAACAATAGCATCGATATATTCCTGGCTCTCTTTGGTGGGATTGGTATCGTCGAGCCGCAAGTGACAGTGGCCGCCAAACTTTTCCGCCAAGCCAAAATTGAGACAGATGGATTTCGCGTGACCGATATGCAGATAACCATTGGGCTCAGGTGGGAAGCGGGTAATAAGTTGAGAGCAATTGCCGCTGGCTATATCCTTAGCCACGATTTGTTCGATAAAATTTAGAGGCTTATCCACTGCTTTTGTTTTACCTTCTAGGATACTATGTATAGTGATTCTGCTGGATGCGCTGTCTTTTACATAAACGACCATATTATAGCGGTTTGCCATATGCCATTCACAATTTTTTCAATTCGCTTTGTTTGATTGTTTTTTACTTGAATACCATTGCCAATGCGCTTGTTCGAATCTTCCTGAATTTTAAGATAAAATGTCGGACTTATTGGAAAAATTTATTAGATGCGGTCAATCACATCTCAAACATTAAGGAATCTACTCAATGATTACAATGCATACAAGTCTCGGCGACATTTCTATAGAGCTGGATTTTGAAAAAGCACCCAAATCTGCCGCCAATTTTAAGCAATATGCTGAAGAGGGTTTTTATGCGGGCACTATTTTTCACCGAGTTATCGATAATTTTATGATTCAGGGTGGTGGTTTTACCCCTGCAATGGAACAGAAAGAAACTCGTGAACCTATTGTCAATGAAGCTGACAACGGTCTGAAGAATGATCGTTACACAGTTGCCATGGCGCGTACTATGGACCCACACAGCGCTTCGTCACAATTCTTCATTAACGTCAGTGACAACCATTTTTTGAATTATACGGCAAAAAATAGCCAGGGTTGGGGCTATTGTGTATTTGGCAAAGTTGTTAAGGGTGAGGACATTGTAGACAAAATTAAAGGCGTTGACACAGGCGCTCACGGACCCCATCAGGACGTACCCAAAGAGGCAGTAGTCATCGAAAAAGTGACCACTAGCGAATCCATTTAGACGGTGATGGCCACTTTTTTTATTTCTGATTTACATCTCGATCCCAAGCGTCCGGCAATCATCCAAGCTTTTTATCGTTTTCTCGATAAAATTTCAGTGAATCCACAAACTCAATCTCTCTACATTTTGGGTGACTTTTTTGAGGTTTGGTTAGGTGATGATGACGATACTCCAGCGTATTCTGAGGTAAAAGTTGCGCTGCGCAATGCGGCGGACAAGGGGATCAGCATCTTTATCATGCACGGCAATCGGGATTTCTTATTGGGCGAGTCTTTTTGCCAGGCTGCCAGTGCAGAGCTAATCTCCGAGCCAACGATAGTTACCGTAGATGATCAATCATTGTTATTGATGCACGGCGATAGTCTCTGTACCAGAGATATCGATTATATGCAGTTTCGGAAGCAAGTAAGAAATCATCAGTGGCAACGGCAATTTTTGGCTCAGTCACTTGCAGATAGAAGGCTCTATGTCGCTGCTGCCCGACAGCAGAGTAAAAACTTAACTCAACGAAAAGCGGAAGATATCATGGATGTTACTCCTGCTGCAGTTGAAAAAATATTTGTCGAACACTCAGTGAAGACACTTGTTCATGGCCATACTCATCGCCCCGCACGCCATCAACATAATGTAAACGGTAAAGCGTATGAACGCATCGTTCTTGGTGACTGGGATAAATACGGTTGGTATCTTGTGTCAGAAAAGGGGCAATTGACATTAGAGAAATTTTTGATTGAGTCATCAAAATGTTGAATCTCGGAAGATTGATCGCTTGCGTTGTTGCAGATAATCCATAAAATGCCTTGTACATTGATTGAACGAAAATCTGAATGTCGAATTTTACTATGAGAACAGGTCAATAAAGGTAATAGGGTATTAAAGGTGGAGATGCTTTCCGGTGGTGACATATTGATCCGTGCGCTTCAAGATGAAGGCGTGGAATTGGTTTACGGTTATCCTGGCGGTGCTGCCTTGCATATATACGATGCGCTGTTTCGCCAAAGCAAAGTCAGGCATATATTAGTTCGGCATGAGCAGGCGGCGACCCATGCGGCCGATGCCTATGCTCGCGCGACGGGCAAAGTGGGAACCGTTCTGGTCACTTCAGGGCCCGGTGCCACCAACGCTATTACGGGCATTGCTACAGCCTTTATGGATTCGATTCCCATGGTTGTTATTTCGGGTCAAGTACCCACTACGAAGATCGGCGAAGATGCTTTTCAAGAGACAGATATGGTGGGTGTTTCCAGGCCCATCGTCAAACATAGTTTTTTGGTTACCGATCCGTCGAAGATAGCTGAAACAGTTAAAAAGGCTTACTATATAGCTGCTTCTGGCCGCCCTGGGCCTGTGGTTGTTGATATTCCGAAAGACGTTACTGATCCCGATAAAAAATATGACTACAGCTATCCCGATACGGTTAGTATTCGCTCGTACTCACCATTTCTTCGAGGTGATGCTGGACAAATAAAAAAAGGTGTTCAGCTGCTTCTCGATGCTAAGAGACCTATCATCTACGCTGGTGGGGGCGTTATTTTAGGAAATGCTTCCTCAGTCCTGACTGAACTGTCGCAATTGCTGAATTTTCCCGTCACTAATACTTTAATGGGCTTGGGTTGCTACCCAGGTTCTGATAAGCAGTTTCTTGGTATGTTGGGTATGCATGGCACCTATGAGGCCAACTCCGCCATGCACTACAGCGATCTGGTTCTAGCTGTCGGTGTCCGTTTTGACGATCGAGTTACCAATAGTTTGGAAAAATTTTGCCCTACAGCGACGATTGTTCACATAGATATTGATCCTGCTTCCATATCCAAAACCATCAAGGCAGATCTGCCCATAGTAGGTGATGCCGTTCATGTGCTTACAGAAATGCTTAACGTGATTAAGCAGACGACAGAGCGCCCAGATGAAAGTGCGCTCGATGATTGGTGGCGGCTAATTGACCAATGGCGTCAAGATTACGGTTTGTATACGGCGGATCGGTTTCAAACCGACGAAAAAATCATTAAACCGCAAGAAGTCATACAAACTCTTTATCAAGTCACTCATGGTAATGCCTATGTCACTTCAGACGTTGGCCAGCATCAGATGTTCACTGCTCAATACTATCTGTTTGACAAACCCCGGCGCTGGATAAATTCGGGAGGGTTAGGCACTATGGGTTTTGGCTTGCCAGCAGCGATGGGTGTGCAATTTGCCGACAGAGATGCAAATGTAGTATGCGTCACCGGTGAGGGCAGCATTCAAATGTGTATTCAGGAGTTGTCAACGTGTAAGCAATACCATTTGCCTATCAAGGTCATTTGTCTTAATAATCAGGCGCTAGGCATGGTGAAGCAGTGGCAAGACATGAATTATGCTGGTCGTTATTCGGAAAGCCTATACGAAGAGTCGCTTCCCGACTTTATCAAGCTAGTGGAATCATTTGGTCACGTCGGTATGAAAGTGACTGAAAAATCTGAGCTGAAGCCAAAAATGGAAGAATGCTTCGCAATGAAAGACCAATTGGTGTTCATGGATATTTATGTCGATCCTAGTGAACATGTTTATCCCATGCAAATTGCTCCGGGTTCTATGAAGGATATGTGGCTAAGCAAAACACACCGTACCTAATTAAACCGATAGCTAAGTAGCTCTAATCAATATCAACACAATTTATTTATGAGAAGAATTATATCCTTACTAATGGAGAACACCCCTGGCGCTCTATCCAGAGTGGTCGGACTGTTTTCTCAACGCGGTTACAACATCGAATCGCTGACGGTAGCCCCTACTCACGATGAAAGTTTGTCTCGGGTAACTATTGTGTCATTCAGTGACGCTAGCAAGATAGAGCAGATCATTAAAAATTTGAACAAGTTAATTGACGTTGTAAAACTGATGGACCTAACGGAAGGCAGTTATATAGAGCGTGAGTTGATGATAGTTAAAATCAAGGCCACTGGTGAGCAGAGAGCGGAAGTAAAACGCTGTGTCGATATTTTTCGAGGTTGTATTATCGACACTACCAGGGATGTTTACACTGCGCAGATAACGGGCAATGGTGATAAGTTAGACGCTTTTATCGAAGCTATCGGTCCGTTTTCCATCTTGGAAATAGTTCGAACCGGCGTCACTGGGATCAGTCGAGGTGAGAGAATCTTAAGTTTGTAATCAACTCGTTAGCTTCTGAAAAATTCACTTTTGTCTTGTAAGCACTCCCATAAAAACCAGCAGTTATCGAATCCTATTTACAGTTAATTCAGGTAGTATATACATATGTTTATACCCAAACGTTTTCGCGGTATGTTTTCCAATGACCTATCTATCGATCTTGGCACAGCTAATACGCTGATTTATGTCAAAGAGCGAGGTATCGTGTTGAATGAACCTTCAGTAGTCGCCATTCGACACCATAATGGTCAAAAAATAGTTGCGGCAGTGGGTGTTGAAGCAAAGCGCATGTTAGGGCGTACCCCTGGCAACATGACGGCTATCCGTCCTTTAAAAGACGGTGTTATCGCTGATTTTCATGTCACGGAAAAAATGCTGCAACACTTTATGCGAAAAGTGCATGAGAGTAGCTGGTTTCAACCTAGTCCCAGGGTGCTGGTGTGCGTGCCCTGCCTATCTACGGAAGTTGAAAAGCGCGCTATTCGCGAGTCTGCATTAAGTGCGGGTGCACGAGAAGTCTGCCTAATTGAAGAGCCTCGTGCCGCTGCTATTGGTGCCGGTTTAAAGGTAGAAGACGCCAGCGGATCGATGGTAGTCGATATTGGTGGCGGTACAACCGAGATCGCCCTTATTTCGCTGAATGGCGTTGTTTACTCGGATTCAGTGAGAATCGGTGGCGATCGTTTTGATGAATCCATTGTTAACTACGTTCGCCGTCATTATGGCAGTGTCATCGGTGATGCGACCGCTGAACGAATCAAAGAGGAAGTAGGTTGTGCCTACGCGGGTAGTCAAGTGCGTGAAATCGACGTGCGCGGGCGCAATCTGGCAGAAGGAGTACCGAGAAGTTTTACGCTCAACAGCGATGAAGCACTAGAGGCGCTACAGGAGCCACTGGCCGGCATTGTTCAAGCAGTTAAAAGTGCATTGGAACAATCGCCTCCAGAATTAGCCTCCGATATTGCCGAAAGTGGTCTGGTACTAACAGGTGGAGGCGCTTTGTTGCGTGATATTGATCGTTTATTAGCTGAAGAGACGGGTCTGCCGGTATTTGTCGCCGATGACCCTTTAACTTGTGTTGCTAGAGGTGGCGGCATCGCTATGACATGGATGGATAATAGAGATATTGAATTATTGTCTTCATGATTTGCTCAGTTATCAACTATCTAAGCCACCAACCGTTAGGCTATCAACAATCAATGGTAAGAGTGAAAAAGGTAACCTTATCTTTCCCTTAAACTATCATCAGTAACACATCATATTAAGATTTACCGGGGGTTCTTGCTATTAGACCACTGTTTAAAACAAGTTCTTCGCTGTTGGTTCAGGTCATCGCACTAACCCTTGCCGCCTTGCTGATACTGTTAGTTAGCCGCTACACCACATTGTTCAATCCTGTGCGAAAGCATTTGGATGTAGTGGCCTTGCCGTTTTATTGGATTGCCGATCTGCCTACCCGCATGCGCTCTTGGACTGATGAAAACTTTGCTTCCCGTCAGTCACTGATTGAGAAAAATCGCTTGCTGGAAAATCAATTATTGATTCACAAAGTTAAATTACAGCAAATGGCTGCATTGTCAGCAGAAAATCTGTATCTGCGACAATTAATGAACTCTTCCAAGAGACTCGGAAGTCGTGTGCTAGTGGGAAAACTTATCGGTATTTCTCCAGACGCTACGGTTCATAAGGTGATTATTAACAAAGGCAGTAAACACGGTGTTTATATTGGTCAACCACTTCTAGACGCATTTGGTTTAATGGGACAAGTAGTTTCGTTAACTGCCTATACCTCCCAGGTGCTATTAATTACTGATGGTTCACATGCATTGCCAGTGCAGGTCAATCGTAACGGTGTACGCACCGTAGTTGAGGGAGTCGGGGATTTTCACCGACTGAAATTGCGTCACATTTCCAGTACTACGGATATTCAACAAGGCGATTTACTGGTCAGTTCCGGTTTGGGCGAGCGATTTCCGGTAGGCTACCCAGTGGCGACGGTTCATTCTATTAGCCACGACCCTGGTAAACCATTCGTTGATGTTGTTGCAAATCCTGTCGCTCAGTTGGATAGAAGTCGTCACGTCTTGTTCGTATTTAATGCTAAAGTTGATACTTCCGAGGAAAAATCCACTACAACAAATTATTAATATGCATCTATCAATTATCGGCTCACTGATTCTAGCATTTGTGTTGTCAGTCTTTCCTATCGATCCTGAGTGGCGTTGGTTGCGGCCGGAATTTGTTGTATTGATAGTTATCTATTGGTTAGTGCACGAGCCACAATATTTTGGTCTCTATGCAGCATGGTGGGTAGGCTTGCTGCAAGATATTATTCAACTTGATATTTTAGGTCCCAATGCATTGCTATTATCAATAGTAGCCTATATCTGTCAGCTATTTTACCGTCGTATTCAAAATTACGGCATATGGCAACAATCCGGTTTGATTTTTGTACTGACCGGCGTCTATTCATTTTTTAATCATTGGATTAATGGGTTAACAGATAGCGGGGTATCAACTTCTGCTATGCTAATAAATGCGCTTATAACTGCCTTTCTATGGCCGTTAGTCGTTTATCTTTTTAAATCGCTAACCGGCCAATCAACTTTGCACAAGCATATTAATTGAAAATGTCTAAAAAATAAGGTACATATCCACTGTTAAATCGTGACCATGTGTAATAATCTGCTACCATTTTTAGTTAAAACATTATTCTCCCTGTTTTAAGTCCTGACTGAAGTGTGCGAAAAATTAAATGATGTGCGGCTAGCCTCACCTGGAAAAAAC
>CAZEUZ010000128.1:0-7065 GCA_964515805.1 uncultured Cellvibrionaceae bacterium
CAAGGGCTCACGCAGCATATCCGCCAAACTGGGGATTACAATCAAGTTCATCTGCCACTGTTGAAAGGTTTTTCCCTCAACGTTCTGCCAATCATTGAATCCCTCTAAGGTAAACCTAGCGGCAGCAGTTCCCATTAAAAATAAGTATTTGGCTGGTTTCTTCGATGCTTGCGCCTGTACATAAGCGTGAACCATCGCGCGGGCTTGGTGTTCATCGTTGGCGTTTTGGTCATGGCTAAACAATGGCCAGCGCAATAATTCAGATTGCGGCAATTGTTCCATTGGGTAACCAATGCTGCGCACGATATTGAGAAGTAAAGTGTCTGTGGGCAGAGCAGCGCCTGGCTCACAGGAGTCTAACGCTAACAAGTCATCACCTATGCGCCAGCAGTTCAATGCAAACCGAATAGCCTCCGACTGTGATTTTAATGATGCGTCTGATTCACCGGAAGCTGTGTCTATATTATCAACTTCAGCTTCGGTGGAAACCGAACTAGTAGAAGCAGAATATGAGACAATTTCCGGTTTTTCCTGTAGTTCTCGGTCCTCAACTGGCGATTTTACTTTGACAAGTTCAGCAATAATTTCCTGCTCAGTGGGAATTGAAGAATCTAAAGAAGTTGAAGGCGCCACCGAAGGAGCAGCACCTTTCAATGGCCTGCGCGCAACGTAATTATCAATACCAAGGTGATTGAGATAAGTTAAGCGCTGCTTCTCATTCATCATGTTATCGCTGACATAATTTGACCTGTTTCATAACCTGAGCACTCATACACCATGGTATTTGGGACGACTGCGCTCATCGGCAACGAGCAGACTGTTCAATGCATTGATATAAGCTTTGGCGGAAGCGGCGATCACATCCGTATCAGCGCCGACACCATTGACCACAGCCCCTTGATGCTCCAAGCGCACGGCAGCGTCGCCCTGAGCTTCCGACCCCTGGCTAATAGCATTAACGGAATAGAGTATCAGCTTTGCACCACTCTGTGCCTGTTGTTCAATGGCTTTAAATACAGCATCGACAGGGCCATTACCTTCAGCAGCAGTCTTAATTTTCTCACCGTTAACTTTCATTGTCACCGTTGCGTTGGGTTTTTGACCTTTTTGAGAACTGATCTCCATCGTTTCAAACTGATAGTATTCACTGTTGGTGTCGAGCGCTGTTTGGTTAACCAATGTATTCAGATCTTCATCAAAAATTTCATGCTTATTATCCGCCAAATTTTTAAAACGAGAAAAGACCCGATCAAATTCTTCGGTAGAGGCAAAATTCACCCCTAACTGCTTAAATCGGGCCTTCACTGCCGCGCGCCCAGAGTGCTTGCCCAATATTAATTTATTGGCGGACCAACCGACAGATTCAGCAGACATGATTTCGTAAGTCTCACGATGTTTAAGGATACCATCCTGGTGAATGCCCGACTCATGAGCAAAGGCATTAGCGCCGACAATCGCTTTGTTAGGCTGCACAGCAAAACCAGTGATCCCCGACACCAGACGCGAAGCAGGAACGATATGAGTAGTGTCAATAGTGGTGTCAACCGGATAGATATCTTGTCGAGTGCGCACGGCCATTACCACTTCTTCCAGAGCCGCATTGCCGGCGCGTTCACCAAGCCCATTAATAGTGCATTCTATCTGGCGAGCGCCGTTTACAACCGCCGACAAGGAATTGGCGACCGCCAAACCCAGGTCGTTGTGGCAGTGAGTGGAAAAGATTGCCTTATCGGCATTGGGCACCGTGTTAATAACACGGGCAAACATCTTACCGTATTCACCAGGCACGCCATAGCCCACTGTATCGGGAATATTGATAGTACCCGCGCCTGCATCTATGGCTGCCTCCACAATTCGGCACATAAAGTCAAATTCCGACCGGCTGCCATCTTCAAGAGAAAACTCCACATCGTCCGTAAACTGACGGGCGAGCTTTACTGCACTGACAGCGTTCTTCAATACTTGGTCAGGTTGCATGCGCAACTTGTATTTCATATGGATAGGAGAAGTGGCGATAAAGGTATGGATACGCTGTCTCTCTGCCGTTTGAATAGCCTCGGCGGCACATTCGATATCCTTCGGTATGGCGCGAGCCAAGCTGCATACTGTCGATGTTTTGATCACTTCGGCAACGGCCTTTACTGCTTCAAAATCACCTTGACTGGCAACAGCAAAACCTGCTTCGATAACATCGACACGCAAGCGCTCGAGTATCTTGGCGATACGCACTTTCTCGTCTTTGGTCATTGACGCGCCAGGGCTCTGTTCCCCGTCGCGCAAGGTGGTGTCAAATATTACTAATTTATCATTGCTCATATGCATACCCTAATAGCCATTAGCGTTAGTTTAATCGATACATAAATAACCATCCTAATAAAATTATATTTAAAGGATTAAATTGCAAGTATTTATCTTTAAAACAATTATATTAGGATAAATTTTTTATAAAAAATTATTGTTAAGGATAAAAATCAGTGCCTTGGGGCAGTATTTCGTAAGCTGCACGTCCTTAATACGAGCCTTCTGCTTTACAATACAGCTCCTTAAATTTGCCACACGATATCAACTGTAGCGTCTGCGAGAAAAAATATGTACTCATGGGTTAAAAAATGGGCATTAGAAGTCTGGATGATCTTTTGGAGCTTGATAAGAATTATGGTGCCTGTCTTACTGATAGTTCGTCTTATTGAACTCATAGGTTGGATTGACCATTTGGCACTATTAATCGAACCAATCATGATATGGGTTGGTCTACCCGGTGAAATGGGTTTGGTGTGGATGTCCGCCATGGTCAGCAATATATACACTGGCATGGCGGTTTTTTATCAGCTGGGAATAGCAGAGCAACTGACTATTGCTCAAGTTAGCGTGCTGGGCACGATGATTCTAGTCGCCCATGCGTTGCCCATGGAGGCAACCATCGCTAAAGCTACCGGTGTCAGCCTATGGTTCACCCTGTCACTGCGGATAGGCGGCGCTCTGATATTAGGTATGCTGCTGAATTTCGCGTACAGCCATTTCTCACTTTTACAAACGCCAGTACCTGTATTGTGGCAGCCAGAAGTCAATAGTTCTGACTGGGCCAGCTGGTTTATTGCCCAATTCAATATGCTATTTGCGGCACTGATTATCATTGCCGGCCTAACTCTATTGATTCAACTATTGCGCTTATTACACATCGAGCGATTAATTCACTGGTTATTAGCTCCCGTGTTGCGCGCTTTGGGTATTGGTGCCAAAGCAGCCAACATTATGATTGTCGGCCTAACCTTGGGACTCTCTTTTGGTGGCGGTCTACTGATTAAAGAAGCTAAATCGGGGCAGCTACCGGGAAGAGATATTTTTATGACTATGGCCTTCTTGAGCCTCTGCCACAGCTTGATTGAAGATACACTGTTGATTCTTCTACTAGGCGCCGACTTATCTG
Organism: uncultured Cellvibrionaceae bacterium; assembly: GCA_964515805.1. GTDB lineage: Bacteria > Pseudomonadota > Gammaproteobacteria > Pseudomonadales > Cellvibrionaceae > CAZEUZ01. The sequence goes on from CAZEUZ010000128.1 coordinate 3,428, forward strand.
CCATTCTTTGGGCACGGCTAGGATTTAGCTTATTGGTTATTGCCGTTCTCTCACGTCTGCTAAAGGCATTGCCGGCAAATAAAAAACATTGGCTGTACCGTCTGCCAAGTTAGATCAAGATCACCGCTAAAGATATTATTCGGACTACAAGCTAATCCACCAACAACTGCGGGTCGAGCCGTTGATTAAACCAGTTGATACGCCAATCGAGATGGGGTCCAGTGGCTCTTCCACTGTCGCCGACTTCAGCAATGACTTGGCGCTGTTCAATATTATTACCTTCATTGACCAGAATCTTATCTAGATGGATAAATGTCGACGAGACACCGTGACCGTGATCAATGATCAATGTGCCACCGGAAAAGTACATATCGTCGTGTACCAGGATGACTATACCCGATGCCGGTGCTTTGACTTTGGCGCCCTTGGGAGCGGCAATATCGATACCGTAGTGAGGTCTGCGGCCTTGACCATTATAAAAACGCCGACTGCCGTAAACACCGGTAATGGTTCCGACCAACGGCCAGACAAATGTCTGCCGGTAATCTTGCCGTGTTGAATTGATAAGGCGGGAGGCTTTAACAAGTTTTGTTTCTTGGCGAATGCGTGCCAGCGACTCGGTGGGTACATCGACCGTTTTCTGAGGCACGCCTTCTATACGCTGTTCCCGGTATTGACGTTGTTTGACATTAAATGTATGGGTAATAACCTTTCCTGTTGCCGTTTTTTCTATCAATGCGACACGCTCACTGGTGTCGCGTCCCATACCAATAACAAAGTAACCATCATCGGCAATCCGCACCGAGTTGCCCAAAAACTCTAGTTGATGGTTTGGATCAGTTCTGCCCACAATCAAACCACCTTGAACCCACTCTCCCGATATGTCTAGTGCTGCTAGCTTGAAAGACAATAATCCTATCAACAATAGCAACCACTGAATTTTATTTGACATCGTCTAGTCTCAACACCGAAAATAAAGCCATGGATAAAAAATTACTGAGTATTTTAGTCTGCCCCGTCAGCAAAGCGCCACTGCATTATGACAACGAGGCACAAGAATTAATTTGCATTGCCAGTGGTCTAGCCTATCCTATCAGGGACGATATCCCCGTCATGTTAGAAACAGAGGCGCGCCACTTAAGTGAAGATGAAAAAACCGAGTGGCGCAAGAAAATATCTTGAAGATTATAGCCATCCAACCTCACAACAAAATCCATTGATACAAATAAATTAGTCTCCTTGATGCCAAAAGAAACACCAGAGAAAACTTTATTTACTCGCATTATAGACCGCGAGTTGCCCGCTAATATTATCTATGAAGATGATCAGTGCATCTGTATCCACGATATTAACCCCAAAGCACCCACGCATGTTCTACTGATCCCACGCAAGCCAATCCCTACTCTTGCCGACGCCACTCAAGAAGATAAGGCATTGTTGGGACACTTGCTGTTGAAGATCGGTGATATTGCGCGTTTATTAGGTGTCGAAGACGGCTTTCGAATGGTGATAAATAACGGTGAAAAAGGTGGACAAGTGGTATTTCATCTGCACTTTCACTTGTTAGCTAATAAAACGTTCAATGATAATTCACTGTAATTTTTGGCGGATAACACAATGCCAATTGAACTGCCATTATTGATAGAGCCGAATGACCTGGCGGATAAGCTCAATCAGCCAGAACTAGTGATTATCGATCTATGCAGTGAAACCAATTATCTTCGCGGTCATATTCCCGGCGCCGTACATGTAAGCCCTAAAGAATTGATGAGAGGCGAACCGCCAGCAATTGGCAGACTGCCAGCGATTATCCAACTACAACAATTATTTTCCCGCCTGGGTCTCAATGAAGGCAAGCATGTCGTAGTCTACGATGACGAAGGTGGTGGCTGGGCTGGACGTTTTATTTGGACTCTTGATGTCATCGGTCACCGACACTACTCCTATTTAAACGGTGGTCTTTACGCTTGGGCAGGCAGCAAGTTGCCGTTGGAGACTACCGTTAATCAACCCATAGCAACCAACTATGAAGTGACCATCGATACCACGCCTATTGCTGAAATCGACGACATTTTACCCTATCTGAATAACTCCGATTCCAAACAGGTTATCTGGGACGCCCGTAGCCCTGCTGAGTTCAGTGGCAATAAGGTGCTGGCAGCAAAGGGTGGCCATATCCCAGGTGCTATCAACTGTGAATGGACTGAACTGATGGATCGTGAAAAAGCATGGCGTATCCGCACCGATGCCTCTGAATTTCTAGCTGGTAAAGGTATAACTTCTGACAAAGAAATCATCACTCACTGTCAATCCCACCATCGCTCTGGCTTTACCTACTTAGTGGGCAAGGTGCTCGGGCTGTCTATCCGTGGCTATCACGGTTCCTGGTCGGAATGGGGCAACCATCCCGATACACCTGTTGAGCGTTGATTCAATCGATCGCTTTATGAAAACTACTTTATTCATTCTACTTCAACACCTTGTACCGCAGCATTTTCTATCGCGAGTAGTGGGATGGTTCGCCAATACCCAAATCAAGTGTATTAAAAAACCCTTTATTCACTGTTTTATCAAGCGCTATCAGGTGGATATGTCCATTGCTGCAGACCCCAATCCCGACAGTTACCGCAATTTTAATGCATTCTTCACCCGGCCTCTCGCTGCTGGTCAGCGGCCTATCAGTGAAAATAGTCAACATATCGTCTGCCCTGCCGATGGCGGCATCAGTCAAATTGGCCCTATTGAGGGTGGCCGTATTTTTCAAGCAAAAGGCCACTATTTCACCCTGGAAGAGCTACTGGGGGGCGACTCGCAATTGGCTAAGCCTTTTCATAATGGATTATTCGCCACTATTTATCTCTCACCCAAAGATTATCATCGCGTACATATGCCATACACGGGATCTTTGACAACGATGATTCACGTGCCAGGTAAATTATTTTCCGTTAATACCACCACTACCGCCAAGGTCCCAGGCTTATTTGCACGCAATGAACGAGTCATCGCGCTATTTGACACGAGTATAGGGCCGATGGCCGTTATCATGGTGGGTGCGATGATTGTCGCCGGCATCGAGACTGTTTGGGGCGGTCAAATAACGCCTATCAAAAATCGTGTCCAAACGATTCATTATGGCAGTAATCAATCGGCAATCGCACTGGAAAAAGGTGAGGAAATGGGCCGCTTTATGCTTGGCTCTACGGCCATTGTACTATTTCCCAAGGATAGCATTGCATGGAGCGAGTCATTGTCTGCGCAGTCGTCGGTGGTGATGGGACAACCACTAGGGACCGTTAATTAGCACCTAAATAATATTTAACGAATCCCAGAGCTCGTCGATACGCCGCTTTACCGACGGCTCCATAGTAATCGGTTTGCCCCACTCTCTCGTAGTTTCTCCAGGCCACTTGTTAGTTGCATCCAGTCCCATTTTTGAACCGAGCCCAGAGACTGGCGAAGCAAAGTCCAAATAATCAATAGGCGTGTTTTCCACCAGGGTAATATCTCGACTAGGGTCGGTTCGCGTGGTGATTGCCCAAATCACATCTTCCCAGCTACGCGCATTGATGTCGCTGTCAGTGACAATCACAAATTTAGTATACATAAACTGGCGCAAAAAAGACCAAACACCAAACATG
>CAZEUZ010000129.1:0-20153 GCA_964515805.1 uncultured Cellvibrionaceae bacterium
GATAATCTCAGCAAGGTGAATATAAAAACCTGGTACGGCGACGCTACGCGGCCAGATTTGTTAGATAATGCGGGTATCAGGGAGGCAAAATTATTGGTTGTCGCCATCGACGATCGCTATCGCGCACTGGACTTGGTGGGACATGTCAAAAAATCTCATCCCCATGTTACCGTTATGGCGAGGGCCTACGATAGAACCCACGGCTATGAACTCGCTGACGCCGGCACCGATATTATCGTTTCCGAGACCTATTTTTCCGCATTGGAACTAGGCGGTGAAGCGCTAAAAGCACTGAATGTTCACCCGTTTAAAGTCGAACAGATGAAGCAGGCATTCCGCAGAGCGGACGATGATTCGCGAGAAGAAATCTACCGAGAGTGGCTCAAAAACGAACCAGATAATCGTTTCACGAGTGACTACATTGCTCTACTGATAGCGATGGAGAAACGTATGAACTCTGCTATCAAACGCAACCGATTAGACGGCCACGACGCCTCGGAACACGGCTGGACACCGCCGCCGAAGAATTATCAGGATGGGCTTGAATAAAAGCCTGTAATCATATCCTAGCTTATATCTTTTTTGTTTGCGCCCACTCTCACCGCCAATACGTCACAAGTTGACCCATGCAAAACACCATTAGCTGTGGAACCCAATAACAGCGATAGGCCGTGTCTGCCATGACTGCCAACGACGACCAAATCTGCGTTAATGTCGTTTACCAGGCGATGTATTTCATCTTGGGGACGGCCTTGACAAAGATGTACATTGTCAGCGGGGATTTTATAGCGGTCGGCAAAATTTGCTAAAGATTCTTCCGCTTGCTTTTGTACTACCCGTTGAATATTCTCGGTATCTAAATCAGTGAAATACAAGGGTTCAACCACGTATACAAGATGGAGAGAGGCGCCATTGATCTCACGCAGTGATATCGCCTTAGCAGCTACGTTATGGGCTTCATCAGTCAAGTCAATAGCCAATAGAATTGTTGAATAATCGCTCATAATGGACTCTCCTATTTTTGGATATAGTATTAACTCTATTTGCAGTAATAGTATTTATAGCGGACATTACATGGAATTATGCTGTTGCAATACATCCTTCAATAGATGACAGAGTCGGTATGGCTTCGTCTCTGACCATCAGTAATATCGCCTTAGCCGAAATAATATTGCTCTCGCGAGGACATGTTCGCACTTGGCCTTCATTATCAATATAGCCCAGCGGCGTACCCATTGCATTCTGAATAAGAGCACAAGCGATATCCTTCCATGCCTTTTCTTTTATCCAGATATCATAGCGGTGTATCGATGCGCCAAAGTGTCTGAATAAGTCCTCTAATATACATTCGGTTCCCGGTGCCGAAAGCGCTCTGACAATCAGTTCTGGATAGGCGCGAATAGGTCTTAGCACGGCATCAGCGCCCATTGCTTTGAAGCGTTTAAAGTTGGCATCTTGCACTGCTTCCGCTGCAACTAGCGCGCGGCTTTTATAGCATTTGAGGCGATCCAACAAATCCAAAGTCAGGCTATCCGAGCGAGGATCGAATGCATCCTGAGCAAGAAACAATATGTAGCTTGCTTTGTGAATGCTAATGTCGGCAAAAAAATTACCCAGACTGGTATCGGCATTTTTGTATACTACACCCGTATCCACTAATTGCTTGGACAGGCCTTGCGCAAAGGTATTAGTTACTAGTATGACCTCTTTTTTGGCAAGCAAAGGCGTATGGCGTATCTGGTCCATCAAGCGCAGAAGGTACTGTTCGCCATTTCTTTTCGTATTAGGTGCATTGACTATCACAATATGATCATTCATACGGTTCCATCTCCAAAAACCTTTGGCGATACGATCTCGACGCTCCAGACGAAAGTCGATATATTCACCTGCCAACTGGGCTAGCATCCATATGCCCAAAACATACAACAGAACGGCAGTCGATATACGTCCCCACAAAGTAGCTGCTGAAATATCGCCATAGCCTACTGTGGTCACTGTGGTTAGGGTCAGCCAAGCTGCGTCGCTAAAAGACAATTGTTCAAACCACATCATGGCGATGATGTGAAGACTCAAAATCAGCGATAACTGTAAAAGCAAATACCGCAGTCTACAAGCAAGCACAGATTTTACATGGTGGGTTAATTTTACCATTCCGTGATGACTTTACCCTTTACAGTGACAGCTCTGCATGTAGCATAATGCCCGTATGGCATGTCAACTTTTCAAAAGATTGCGAATCACATAATGCAGTATGCCGCCGTGAGCGAAGTACTGAAACTCAATATCCGTATCAATGCGAACCTTGATTGGGAAAGAAACTATTTCGTTGCCATTGTCGTCTGAAACTGTCACCGTGATTTCTTTATCGCCATTCTGGATAGCAGGGATCGAGAAACATTCATTTCCCTTTAAGTTTAATGAGTCGGGGCTGTCACCCGAATTGAACTCCAAAGGTAAAATGCCCATGCCGATCAAGTTAGAACGGTGGATACGTTCATAACTCTGAGCCAATACAGCACGAACGCCCAACAGGGATGGACCCTTAGCAGCCCAGTCGCGACTTGAGCCAGTTCCATACTCTTTTCCGGCAATCACTATGCTGGCTACGGTTTCGTTTTTGTATTCCATAGCAGCATCAAAAATAGACATGGCCTTTCCGGAGGGATAATGAGTTGTGTGACTGCCTTCAGTGCCAGGAGCCAACTGATTTTTTAAGCGAACATTGGCGAAAGTTCCCCGCATCATCACTTCATGGTTCCCTCTGCGTGAACCATAAGAATTAAAATCTTTTACATCAATGCCCAGTGCTTTCAAATAGTCACCTGCGGGGCTGTTTTCGGCAATAGCACCGGCGGGGGAAATATGGTCAGTGGTGATGCTATCGCCTACTTTTACCAGGCAGCGGGCTTTTTCAATGGCTCGAACGCCTGGCGCCAAGCGGCCCATATCGGTAAAAAAAGGTGGCTGCTTAATGTAGCTAGACTCTGGCCAATCGTAGATCGTCTGATCTGAAACCGAAAGCTTATCCCACGCTTCGCCTCCCTCGAACACATCGGCGTACTTTTCACTAAATAGTGTCTGCGAAATGCAGCTGTCTGCAATGGCGCGTACCTCTGCATCATCAGGCCAAATATCTTTCAAATAGACAGCTTTGCCATCGGCACCCATACCTAGCGGTTCCCGAGTTAAGTCGATCTGCATATTACCTGCCAGTGCGTAGGCGACTACCAGTGGCGGCGAAGCTAAGTAATTTGCCGCGGTATCGGGATGCACTCGGCCTTCAAAATTTCTATTACCCGAAAGCACGGAACACACGGGCAGTCTTTTAATACGTATAGCTTGTTGAATAGGACCAGGCAATGGGCCTGAATTGCCGATACAGGTGGTGCACCCATAACCTACCAAATTAAAGCCCAATGCATCCAATTCACTCATCAATCCTGCTGATTTTAGATATTCGGTTACGACCTGTGATCCCGGTGCAAAAGAGGTTTTCACCCAAGGTTTTACCATCAATCCTCTAGCGCGCGCTTTTTTTGCCATCAAACCGGCAGCTACCATAACGTGAGGATTCGATGTGTTGGTACAACTGGTAATGGCGGCAATGACAACGGCACCGGGTTCTAACTCGAATTGCTGATTATTGTAATTAACAGCAATAGAGTCACTCTGTTCTTGAGCGATATCCAGATCGGCTAAACTGCCGCCTTCGCTGGCAAAATCGGCGTGATTGATGTCGGTTATACTGATTTGCTGGTCGAGCCATTCATTAAATTTTGATGCGGCAGCTGACAGAGCGATGCGGTCTTGAGGTCTTTTAGGTCCGGCAATGGAAGGTTCCACTGAAGAGAGATCGAATTCGATCACTTCGTTGTAACTTGCTTCCGGGGTTGAATTGTCATGCCACAATCCTAAGGCTTTCGCATAGGCTTTGACTAGTTGAATATGGCCATCGCTCCGACCCGTCAGCTGCAGATAGCGGACGCTTTCTTCATCCAAAGGGAAGATACCGCAAGTGGCGCCGTACTCAGGAGCCATATTGGCAATGGTAGCGCGATCAGCAGTGGTCAAATGTTTCAATCCCGGGCCATAAAATTCGACAAATTTTCCAACAACGCCATGTTTTCGCAGCCGTTCAGTAATGGTGAGCACCATATCAGTCGCAGTGACACCGGTGGCTAATCGGCCGGATAATTTAAAGCCGACGACACGAGGAATCAACATGGTAACCGGTTGACCTAACATAGCGGCTTCTGCTTCGATACCACCGACACCCCAGCCCAGAATACCCAACCCATTGATCATGGTAGTATGGGAATCAGTGCCAACCAACGTATCCGGGTAGGCCCAAGCCTGACCATTGATATCGGTTTCGAATACACAACGAGCGAGGTGCTCCAAGTTAACTTGGTGAACAATACCACGACCGGGAGGGACCACTTTAAAATTGCTGAAAGCAGACTGTCCCCATTTCAAAAACGAATAGCGCTCAGCATTACGCTGAACTTCAATCTGAGTATTTTTTTCATACGCGTCAGCAGAGGCAAAATGATCCACCATCACCGAATGATCAATGACCAGCTCGACTGGATTAAACGGGTTAATTTTATTGGCATCTCCTTGGAGAGATTCCATTGCATTACGCATTGCCGCCAAATCGACGATGGCGGGCACACCGGTAAAATCCTGTAAAATGACGCGAGCTGGAACAAAAGCGATTTCATGCTCGACCGGTTCATCGGTTTTCCATTGAGCGAGCTGTCGGATATCCTGCTCCGATACAAAGGTTTCATCTTCGTGACGGAGTAAATTTTCCAGCAATATTTTAATAGCAAAGGGAAGACGATCGAGATCATATTCTCGAGATACCTTTTTGAAGTTCACCATCCGGATGGTTTTGTCGTTAACTGTCAGCTGGCTGATATCTTTGAACATATTTTCCATAATTACTCCTGGTACATAGCTAATTCGGTAATGCGTGGTTAATCCGTTAGTAAGTGGTTAAATCCGATAGTAAATAGTTGCTCTAACCATTGTATTTCTATTCACCTTCTGGGAGCGGTTTACCTGGCTTGCGAAATTCCTCGGGTTCTGTCGGCGAGGTCAATTCATCAATTGAAAACGGCATGCGATGCTCAAATGGTTCCCGCCTAACCCTACAGTCATTGATACTACACACCTTACAGTAAGCCTGTCGACAAGGGTCCACATGAAAGTGGATTTCTCCCTGATTCTCATGATCCTGAACCACTTGACGGGCGAAGTGGTCAGTTTTTTCATGAGCTTCTTCAACGCTCCAGTATTCGGGTACCACTACATGAGCGTTTATATGATGAAAAGCGCCGGAGCGAATAATGCGAGTATGATGAATTCGAATAATCCCGGGGAAGGCATTTGAATCAAATAAATGCCCAATCTGGTGAATCACATCCCGATCCTGCTCATCCATTAGCCCTGCGGCGCTTCCTCGGACTAGGCTCCAGCCCTCTTTCAATAGTAAGAGAGCAACAATCATCGCTGTAATTGGATCAAACCATATTATGCCGGTGAGTTTGACCAAAATGAGGCCGAGCAGCACTCCTGCACTGGTGATGCAGTCGGAAAATATATGCTTTCCGCTGGCTACCAATGCTGGGGAGTGATTCTTTTTGCCGATTTTTTGGAGAAACAAACCGAGACACCCATTGATGGCGCCGGCGATTAAAATGAGAAATAGCCCAACGTTCAATTCCTTGAGTTCATTACCGCGAACCAGCGCACTACCTGCTTCTATTAAAATTAACACTCCGGCAAAAGCCAATAATCCCCCTTCAAAGACGGCAGAAAAATACTCAGCCTTACCATGACCATAGGGATGATTACGATCTGCAGGAATTACGGCAATGCGCATGGTAATCAATGCAGTTATAGCCGTAATCACATTGACAATGCTTTCGGAAGCATCAGAAAAAACCGCTTGCGATCCCGTCAGTTCAAAGGCAAAAAATTTGATCGCCAGCAAAACGACACCGACGCCAAGGGAGAGCCACGCAGCAAGTAACAACGTACGGTTTTCTTTCAAGTAACTTCTTTTTGAGCGGCCTGCTTCAGAATCACATGTTTTTTCAGGTACTACACTATGCATGCATCATCGTTCTCAACTCACTACTGTTAATCATTTACTCTACTCTTTTCTATCGTTCATTGGCTTGAAATGACTAATCGTAACATGTCAACGATAAAAATTAACCAATTGCAAAAGTGATAATAAATGCTCAACAGACACTAATAGCTTTTAATGATGATAATATCGTCAAAAACTGGACACGATACATAGCATAGCGTTAAAGTACGGTCTAATTAATAGTATTGTCGTAGATTAGCTGGTCGAAAGAAAAAGTACTGTAAAGCTTTTCAATAACACTTTAAAGTTGGGGTGAATATTATGACTGTAGAGAACAGAGAGGGTGAAGCCGGCGTCGTTATTCCCGCACGAAAAATGAGAATTTTCAAGAAAGAAGACGGTTATTTCTATTACCGTACTCGTGAAAACATGAATATTGGCCCCTTCGATACCGAAGATCAGGCGCTAAAAAGTATCAATGATTACATTGAAAACTTTATTGGTAAAACAGATGAATCCGTCGTTAAAAAAATAAGCAGCTCCTATGGCGAATAATTTTATAAATTGACAAATTCACTGCTACAGCCTAATTTCAACACCACAAGATCTCATGTAATTTTTCGCCTGAGGAATAGAATACTCGCAAAAATGAAAAATACTGGCGGCGAGTACGGCATCTGCTTTACCTTGAATCAATCCATCGACAAGATGCTGTAAATTACCGACACCACCAGAAGCTATTACCGGAATCGTTACGTTCTCACTGATTACACGGGTAACATCCAAGTCAAAACCCGCTTTGGTGCCATCCCTATCCATACTCGTCAACAAAATTTCACCTGCTCCATAGTCTGCCATTTTGCGCGCCCAACTGACGGCATCAATGCCCGTAGGCTTGCGCCCACCGTGAGTGAATATCTCCCAGCGCAAAGACCGGTCCTCTGTATTGACCTTTTTGACATCAAGCGCCACAACGATACATTGAGAACCAAAATGCGCTGATGCCGATCGTACAAATTCGGGATCGTTAACTGCTGCTGAATTGATACTGATTTTATCCGCACCAGCATTTAAAAGAGTACGGATATCACTCAACGTGCGAATACCGCCACCAACGGTCAGAGGAATAAATACCTCATTGGCTATAGACTCCACCGTGTGCACAATAGTCTCACGCCCTTCATGGGTAGCGGTAATATCCAACAGAGCAATCTCATCGGCACCTTGCTCATTATATTGCTTGGCAACTTCGACTGGATCTCCAGCATCGCGGATATCGACAAATTGCACACCTTTAACGACGCGGCCGGCATCGATATCCAGACAGGGAATAATACGTTTAGCAAGCATCTCGTTTATTTACCATCGTGTTAGGCACTGATTATTGGGTAAGACTATACCTTGGTATCGCACAGTGCCTGAGCTTCTTTTAAATCCAATGTGCCTTCATAAATTGCCCGGCCTGTAATCGCGCCACTAATACCATGGTGAGTGTGTAATCTTAACTGTTTTATATCTTCTATCGTGGTTACACCACCGGACGCTATGATTGGAATAGTTGACGCCTTTGCCATAGCGACAGTGGCGGCTACATTGACACCTTCCATCATGCCATCCCGCGCAATATCGGTATAGACAATGGCCTCGACACCATCATACGCAAATTGTTTAGCCAATTCTGTGGCTTTAACCGTCGATACTTGTGCCCAACCATCGGTGGCAACCATGCCGGCCTTGGCATCTAAACCGACGATAATGCAACCAGGAAATTGCCGGCACATATCGGTGACGAACGCTGGATCTTTTACTGCCCGGGTGCCAATAATTACATAGGAGACACCTGCTTTTAGATACAACTCAATAGTATCGCCACTGCGAATACCACCACCGATCTGAATGGATATCTTTGGCAAAGCTTTAGTGATTTCGGTGACTATATCTGCATTGACAGGCTCACCAGCAAAGGCCCCATTGAGGTCGACCAAGTGTAAACGCCGCGCGCCCTGATTCATCCAATGGCGAGCAAAATCGACGGGATTGTCGCCGAACACCGTCGAATCCTCCATGTTGCCCTGACGTAAACGCACGCACTGACCGTCTTTTAAGTCGATAGCAGGAATAACTAACACGAGAGTTACATTCCCTCCCATTCAATAAAATTTTTCAAAAACTGCAACCCGGTAGTGTGGCTTTTTTCTGGGTGAAATTGTACAGCAACCAGGTTATCTCTACACAAAGCCGCTGCAAAACGTTTGTCACCATAGAGGCAAACACCCATGACTTCCGCCGCATTGTCAGCATCAACATAGTAGCTATGAACAAAGTAAAAGCGGCTGTTGTTCTGGATACCTTGCCATAGAGGATGATCGACAGACTGATCGACACTATTCCAACCCATGTGGGGAACTTTAAGTTTATCACCGTTACTGTCAACTGCATTGCTATCAAATAGACGGGCTTCGCCGGCAAACAATCCCAGGCAATCGACACCCCCGTTCTCTTGGCTATGATTCAATAACAACTGCATACCCACGCAGATACCCAGTAAGGGTTTACCTTCAGCTACCAACTCCGGCACCAGTTGATCCAACTGCAAACGCCGAATAACTGTCATACAATGGCCGATGGCGCCGACACCTGGGAAAATTACTTTATCCGCTGCCGAGATCACCTCGGGATCAGCGCTGATCTTGACGTTGCTTTCTGGCGCAACGTTCACAAGGGCGCTGGCCACGGAATGAATATTGCCCATGCCATAGTCAATAACAGCGATCGTCGTCTTAGCCATAAATGATATTAGCTGTAGTGATAACCTTACAAAGATCCCTTGGTTGAGGGCATGATATCCGCCATGCGTGGGTCGAGAGTAATCGCCATACGCAGAGCACGTCCAAAGGCTTTAAAAACAGTTTCAATTTGGTGATGGGCATTGTGACCTCGCAGACAGTCAATGTGCAAAGTCAGTTGTGCATGATTGACAAAACCTTGAAAAAACTCCCAAAACAACTCGGTATCGAATTGCCCAATACGTTTTTGAGTAAAAGGCACATTCATTATTAGACCGGGGCGTCCGGAAAAATCCATCACTACTCTCGACAAGGCTTCATCCAGAGGAACATAAGCATGACCGTAGCGGCATATACCTTTTTTATCGCCCAGCGCACGGATCACCGCCTGACCCAGGGTGATGCCAATATCCTCCACACTGTGATGATCATCAATTTCGGTATCGCCATGACAAGTGATATCGAGATCCACCAAGCCATGACGGCTAATTTGATCCATCATATGCTCGAGAAAAGGAACACCTGTGTTAAATTTAGCTTGACCGCTGCCATCTAGGTTAACAGTAACACTGATTTGAGTTTCCAGAGTATCGCGATTAACGCTCGCAACGCGCTGAGGCATACATTGCTCCATTGGGAAATTGATGCAGAGTGCGGATTATACGGCCTCGATATTATGAGCGCTAGCGCGCGTTCTAATTCACCGTATAAGCAAGAAAAAATCAACGCCACGCCCGATAGTTTTTACAGTAAAATGACAAACTCTATTTTGTCACCAATCAATAGCGTTAGTCAGCAAAAATATATCTTATTTACATGTCTTTTACATTGAAACAATCGATATCGCTGGCATGGCTGCTATTTTCACTCAGTTTCCTCACATTTGCTGAAGACGACAATGAAATAGATCCCAGACAATCTCTCGATTGGATACCTATCCAAAAGCTGACTGACGAGCAACGGCTTAAAGTCAGCGTCGGTTGTTGTGGCGCCTATGTCGCGCCGGAGAGAACTGACAGAGATGCAACATTATCGGCTGACAATGCACCCATTAAAATAACTGCAGGCAGTATCACTGTCAAAAAGGTGGAGAGCGGGAGTACCGGTAATTACACAGAATTGACTGACAAAGTCGATATCATACAAGGTAATCGCCGAATAGAGGCAGACAAAGCCATCATCAATGAAACGGATAACTTCATAGATTTAAAAGGTGGTATCACCATCCGAGAATCGGATTTACTACTCACTGGCGATACCGCCATAATTAACCGCAACGATGATACAGTCACCATCGATAATGCGCAGTATGTCATATACCCAGCCAATGCACGTGGCAGCGCCAAAAACATGGAAAAACTTAATAACAACCAGGTGATATTAACTGAAGGTAGTTATACTCAATGCCCACCTGAAGACAATAGCTGGTTATTGAGAAGCAGAAAAATTACTATCGACAATGAGAAACAACAAGGTTACGCCAAGGGCGTGCAGTTACTAATCAAAGACGTGCCGGTATTCTATTCACCCTACTTGCAATTCCCTGTGGGTGATCAACGTCAATCGGGGTTTTTGGCGCCTTCTATCAGTAGCAGTGAAAGCAATGGCATAGATTTAGCAATACCTTTCTATCTGAATTTGGCACCAAACTACGATGCGATTTTGACACCTTTCTTCTTAAATGATCATGGACTCTTGCTAAAAACCGATACCCGCTATCTCAATCAATATTTCTACACGGAAACGACTGTAGCCTACCTCGACAATGATCAAAGTGGCTTTGATGAAGAGGAACGAAGACTGATCAAAAACGGCGAATTAACAGAAGCAGAGGTCAAATCATTCAAAGGCAAAAGGCGCTGGTTATTTGATGTGCAACAGCAAGGTGGCATCGGCAATGCCTGGTATTCAACTATTGACTATGCCAGGGTCAGTGATAAAGATTACTTTCGCGATTTAGATGAAACCAGCCGGTACGCTAGTAATGAAAGCTACCTTAACCAGCATATAACTGCCGGTTATAATTTCCAACACTGGCTCATTGGCATTGAAACGATCAAGTTTCAGAGTCTGATTGATGAAGAGACCAATAATATTGTTCAGCCATACCAACAATTACCGCTATTAAGGGCCAGTGGCAATTATGACTGGAACACATGGTCTGCTGAACTCGAGCACGAGTGGGCTCGCTTTGATAATGAAGACGATAACGTAATCACTGGCGACCGCACCCGTATTGACTATGGATTACTTTGGAATAATACGTGGCAGGGAGGTTTTTTTAAACCGGCATTGCAGCTAAAACACTTGCGTTATGTACTCAATGATGACCATGCCGTCGATCATATGGATAAAACGCCCAGTATCAGTGTGCCACAGGCAATAATTGATACTGGGCTATTTTTTGAACGTGACGACGACTGGTTTGATCTCCCATATCGACAAACATTTGAGCCTCGGCTGTATTATTTACGTAGTCAATTCAAAGATCAAACCGCGCTTGATGCCATCGACTTCGATACTAACGACCTAACCTTTAGTTATGATCAACTATTCCGTGATACCCGTTTCTCTGGCAGCGACCGCATAGATGACGCCAACCAATTATCCGTGGGCTTGACCACCCGCTTTATCAATTCGCGATCAGGTCGTGAATGGTTTAGTCTAAACCTAGGTAGAATTTTCTATTTTGATAACCGGCGGGTTACTCTCAATAACACACCGGATACTGCAAGCAATTCTGATATTGCTAGCCGTATCAACTCTGCGCTTAATGACCATTGGAGATTAACCAGCGATATCGTCTACAACCCCGGCAACGACAAAATCAACCTTGGTAATTTGGGCTTAAAATATCGCGATGATAACCATTTATTTAATCTCGATTACCGCTATGTACGGGGTGAAAGTCAAGAGGACAGGATCGAACAACTGAATACTTCATTGATCGTGCCGTTTTATTCGGATAATAGATGGTATTTTATTGGCCAAAATGGATACGATATCACCAACGATAGAAAGCTGAGAACCTTAGCCGGTATCGAATATAACGACTGTTGTTATCGCATACGTTTTGCATGGCAGCGATCGCTGAATAATGGTTTAGTCGACATTATCGATAGTGAAGATTTAACATACGACCGTCGTTGGTTTATTGAAATACAATTCCGTGGTTTGGGTGGCACAGGAAAACAGTTAGACAATCTATTTGATGATCATATCGATGGCTACACCGGCTGGCAGGCAAAACGTCAATAAGCAAACCAAAACGAATAACTAGAAATCATGAAATCTACAGTGATCGCAGGCATTACCTTAATTCTATTGATCTATCTTGGATTTGGTCTCTGTCTGTATGTATTTCAGCGCAGTTTTCTCTACCATCCAACTCCGGCAGTCACCAACGACCATTACACCACCATCGCGATTAATGGATTAAAAATCTGGCAGATCAGACCTAATCAGCCACAAGCATTGATCTATTTTGGCGGCAATGCGGAAGATGTTGAACATAATTTAAACGATTATGAAGATATGTTTCCTGATCACGCTTTGTATTTTGTCAATTACAGAGGGTTTGGCGGCAGTCCCGGCAAACCCTCGGAGACGATGTTGTTCGAAGATGCGCTGGCCATTTACGATCAACTCCCCGATCATGAAAGCATTGCTGTGGTCGGCCGTAGTCTCGGCAGCGGCGTCGCCACCTATCTGGCCGCCCAACGCAACGTTGACAAGCTGGTATTAGTTACACCCTACGACAGCATCACGCGGGTAGCACAAAACATGTACCCGCTCTATCCAGTCAATTTGTTACTTAAAGACAAATTTGAATCCATCAAATACGCCGCTCATATAAACTCTGAGGTACTGATTATTATTGCCGCTCTCGACAAGGTAATACCACCCAGCCACGCCTATCGTCTGGCCGAAGCATTTCCTGATGGCAAGGTGCAAATAGCGCTAATTGAAGGTGGCGATCACAACGGTATTCACAATGATAGTGCCTATCGAGAAAGGATAATGTCCTTCCTGCGCTAAAAAGTGGCAGGTATTCAATCATCAGCAGCAGTTGATTAATTCGCATTCAATGCAAGCAAAATAGAATCAGATACGATTTCTATTAATCTAACATCAGAAAATTCCATGACTTCAGCGCAAGATTTAGTACAACAAGCAATCCGCCAGATCGAATCCGTTATTCTTTCCAAACGAAAAGAAATTACACTATCGATCGCTTGTCTTTTAGCCGGTGGTCATCTGTTGTTAGAGGATTTGCCCGGCATGGGCAAAACCACCTTGGCAATAGCCTTGGCCAGAGTGTTTTCTCTGCCTTTTAATCGAGTGCAATTCACTTCTGATCTCTTGCCGGCGGACTTATTGGGTAGCAATATTTTCAACCCTCAGAAGAACCAGTTTACCCTGCAAAAAGGCCCGATTTTCACTTCGTTGTTGCTGGCTGACGAATTAAATCGGGCCACACCTAAATCTCAATCTGCACTATTACAGGCAATGGAAGAGGCCCAGGTCTCTATTGACGGTACCACCTATGGGTTACCTAAACCATTTTTCGTGATCGCCACCCAAAATCCTATTGATCAAGCAGGCACTTACCCGTTGCCTGAATCACAACTGGACCGATTTCTCATTTCATTATCTTTAGGCTTTCCAGATAGCAAACAAGAACGGCTGTTGCTAACGGGCGATGTGGGAAGAGCACAACTTCTAGCATTAAAAACCGTCATCACTGACGGTCACCTACTGAAGATGCAAAAACGAGTAAAAGAGGTCAGCATCAGCGAACCTGTATTGGATTATCTTCAGACATTAATTCACGAAACTCGAAATTCCTCGGAAATTATCATGGGACTCTCTCCCAGAGGAGCAGTCGCCTTGGCAAGGATGGCCAGAGCCTGGGCTTATATCGAAGGGCGCACTTATTTGATTCCTGAAGACGTGGCAACAGTATTTCCATTTGTGGCGCAGCACAGAATTGTTTTGCGAGATAATTTAGACAAGCATCACTGGATTCGCCAACTACTGGGCCGTATTGCCAAAATTTAATGGATTGATCAATGGCCAACCGTCATATTGCCACCAATTTTGTAAATACAATAACCAACAAATTCGAGTCATTTTTCAGCATTCGATCCCCTAGAGCTCAGCAAGTAGGCTTATCTCATCGCACCATCTACATTATTCCAACTAAAGCGGGCATAGGTATATTGTTGATGGTAATCATACTGCTGATCACCGGAATTAATTACCAAAATAATCTGATGTATTTATTCGCGTTCTGGTTATTAACTCTAATGGTATGGAATTTTATTTTAGGATTTTACAACCTCTATCAGCTGATACTGACAGCGGTGCACACAAAAAATGGTTTTGAAGGAGAAACTGTTCAATTTCAGGTAGCCTTGTCGACCAAGCGGAAAGGTAGCCGTCAATGCTATTTGCAGCTCAATGAGTTTTTTGACATAAAAAAAGGCGGCAAGAGTTTCCACATTGATTTAAACAGAAATGATCGGGAACTATGGACTGTCGAGGTTGCCACCAAGAAGAGAGGACCATTACCGCTACCGCGAATTCATATTTACTCCACCTACCCTTTCGGTTTTGCCCATGCATTCAGTTACGTCAATCTGGATCTACAAGCTTGGGTTTACCCAAAACCGCAGCCAAGTAAGCTTGCTACAAGAGAAAGAGAAAATGGTGAGCAACAGCAGCAAAGACACACAAGTCAACAAGGCCAAGGCATGGATTTTGATTCATTAAAGGCTTACGAAATCGGTGATAAAGTTCAGCGAATTCACTGGCAACAATACGCAAAAACCGGTGTTCTATTAACTAAACAATTTGCCAATGAGAGCGGCGATAGCCTGTGGATACGCTGGCAGGACTTTTCCTATATGCCAATAGAACAGCGTTTGAGACATTTAAGCTTTCTTATTCAACAGGCCAGTGAACACTATCACCTCTACGGACTCGATATGCCTACAGGACGGGTAACGCCTAACACTGGCGACATACATAAACACCAGTGTTTGTTGATGTTGGCGCAATACGGTTTTGAAGATATGCGTTACGTTAACTAATAGAGATCCTTAGCGACCCAGAAAAAGCTTATAAACCGGGTTCTCGGTTTCATTCCAGTAACGATACTGCAAGCGTTCAAGAAAAATTTGTAGTTCGCCATGCTGCTCTACCGGCACTTGCATGCCTACAAGCACACGACCATAGGCAGCGCCGTGGTTGCGGTAGTGAAACATAGAAATATTCCAACGCCCGCCCAGTTGATTGAGAAAATTATCTAACGCTCCCGGCCTTTCGGGAAATTCAAACCGATAGACAGTTTCATTATCAATATGTGAAGCACGACCACCTACCATATAGCGAATATGTAATTTTGCTGTTTCGTTATCGGTCATATCAACAACATCATAACCGTCGTCAGTCAACTGATTTATCAATTGCTGGCGGTCATTTCCATCGGGATTGATCTGTACACCGACAAAAATATGCGCTGCTGCATTTTCTTTGTAGCGGTAATTAAATTCCGTAATATTATGTTTACCCAGTTGGTTGCAAAAATGCTTAAAACTGCCCGGCTGTTCTGGAATAGTCACCGCTAAAATAGCTTCGCGCTTTTCACCAATTTCAGTGCGTTCAGAAATATAGCGCAAGCGATCAAAATTGGTATTGGCGCCACTGTGAATAGCGACGAATGTTTGTTGTTCGCAACCATGTTCGGCGACATATTTTTTGAGCCCGGCCAGAGCAATAGCGCCGGCTGGCTCTGCAATAGAACGGGTATCCTCAAAAATGTCTTTAATAGCTGCACACATTTCATCCGTGGTGGCGGTAATCACACCATCAACTGTGTCTTTGAGAATACGATAAGGCTCCTCGCCAACTTTTGCTACGGCCACACCATCAGCAAAGATGCCCACTTCTGGCAAGGTAACGCGCTCACCTGCTGTCATCGCCGCTTGCAGACAGGCAGCGTCCTCTGGCTCCACCGCAAAAATTTTAATCTCTGGCCTAACATATTTGATATAAGCCGCCATACCGGCACAGAGGCCGCCGCCGCCGACAGGGATAAAAATACCATCAATAGGCCCCGTGTGCTGCCGCAAAATCTCCATGGCGACAGTACCTTGTCCAGCGATAACATCGGGGTCATCATAGGGATGAATATAGGTCAAGCCATGTTCAACACTATAGTTTTTAGCGTATTCAGACGCATCATCATAGGTGTCGCCTGTCAGAACTACCTCAGCACCTCGCGCTCTGACAGCATCGACTTTGATCCGCGGTGTCGTTTGGGGCATAACAATAATTGCTCTTACCTCCAGTTTTTTTGCCGCCAGGGCCAAACCTTGTGCATGATTGCCCGCTGAAGCGGCAATGACACCACACGCCCGTTCACTGCTACTTAGCTTTCGTAATTTATTGTAAGCGCCACGAATTTTAAAAGAAAAAACAGGTTGCAGGTCTTCACGTTTTAACAATACATGATTATTTAATCGCATAGACAGCGCTGGCGCACAGTCCAGTGGTGTCTCGACAGCGACATCATAAATGCGCGCGTCAAGGATACGTTTGATATAGTTGTGTGGCATGGATAAGATAGGCCGATAATAATTTACAGCCGATATTATTCAACTGTATATATTGATATATGTTTGTGCCCTCAGCGAGCTATTGCTCTCTATGTTAATAGATATGACAGAGCAAGTCATTATAACGCTGTGATCTCAAAGGAAAGAAATAATGACCCAAGAACAACTTAAACGAGCGGCAGCAAAAGCAGCGATTGATTATATAAAGCCAAAATTACAACGAGAAACTGTCATAGGTGTAGGAACAGGGTCCACCGCTAACTTTTTCATTGATGGCTTGG
This sequence comes from uncultured Cellvibrionaceae bacterium, assembly GCA_964515805.1. Taxonomy (GTDB): domain Bacteria; phylum Pseudomonadota; class Gammaproteobacteria; order Pseudomonadales; family Cellvibrionaceae; genus CAZEUZ01. The sequence continues at coordinate 16,793 of CAZEUZ010000129.1, forward strand.
CGGAAATTAAGGAACTATTCGCCAGTACAGTAGCCAGTTCGTCGGCAACAGCTGAACGGCTCAGATCGCACAACATTGCTGTCCGCGACTTAAATGAAGTAGATGAACTTTCAGTCTATGTCGATGGCGCCGACGAGTCTGACCCACAGCTGGCGCTTATTAAAGGCGGTGGCGCCGCGTTAACGCGAGAAAAAATCGTCGCCGCTTGCGCATCGGAGTTTGTGTGTATTGTCGATGAGAGTAAAATGGTGAATACATTAGGGCGATTCCCGCTGCCACTTGAAGTCATTCCCATGGCCCGTTCCTATGTGATGCGTCAACTGAACAAGCTAGGTGGCAAGCCGGTGTATCGCGAAGGCGTAGTGACGGATAACGGCAATATTATCGTCGATGTCCACGATTTAATTATTCGCGATCCGGTGATGTTAGAACAAAAGATCAATCAGTTAGCTGGGGTTGTCACCAATGGATTATTCGCTCAGCGGGGCGCAGATGTTCTGGTGTTAAGTAAAGAATCAGGTGTTGAAGTACTAACTGGTCCATGTTAGAAAAGAATCATATGATAATACTTCACCACCTTTAAGTTGTGGCTAAAAGCTGTATTAGTTATCAGCCATAGCCACACAATAAACCAAACTATACAGCAGTGAAAAATCTAAAATAATTTACCAACTGCCTGTTCGGATAAGGGGCCATATTGCTTGGACCAACTTTCATTGAACAAACTGGCGCCTATTTTATTTTGTGTCAACCAATTTTTGACATGTTGAAAATGATAGTCAGCGGCTATCTCAAAAAGATAAAGATCGCTGGCATAATTGATGTAAAAAGTCCCATATCGACTTCCAGCTAATGATTCATAATGGACTTTCCCATCAAGAACAGCATTGGGATCCGGTTCCAATTTGGCATCAATTAAATCGGGTCTATCAATGCCATTTTCCTCCATTGCATCGTACCATTTTTGGGATGAGTGTCTGCGAGGGCAGACATCTTTATTGGCGATTTCACAGGGTGCACTAATCGCTTGCTGTGCTGCATTAAGCTTTGTTGTTTCATTACTTGGATCAAAAGTCGTGCCATTATTAGCTTGGGAAAATAAACTGCAAAGCTCTAATAGAGCATATCTATACTCAGTAGGATTATCTCGCAGAACTACTGCTCTGTTCTTACTCCAATAAGGAATATATTTGAATTTTACAAAACTATAGTCAGGGAAATGTCCCATCCAGCCATGGCCAAGATAACTCGTATTGTTTGGTACTGCCTGTAAGTTTTCATGATCTGAGCTAGAAAGATGTTCCCGAATCCAATCGCCGGTATCTTGATACTCGATTTGTTGGTAAACCTGATCTTTTATAACATTGCCTGAAATATCCCAATAGGTGTTAATGACATTATCCAGCCCAGAAAAGTCTTGGTGGGCCCATGTATCTGCAATAACATGTGCTCGTATGCCCAATAACATTAAGCCAAATTTTTTTAAAATAGTTTGTTCGTCATTGTTCTCTAAAATCTTTGCTCCACCTTCGGCCAACAGCAAAATTTCTTTGAGAAGGTCTGGGTTTTGAAGACGATTTACAGTGTCTTGTATCAAGACGCGAGATAATGCACTCTGAGGACGATTTAGTAATTTGGCAATATCTGCATCCAACTTACTGGCGTTTGTATCGACATCCCTTATTATATGGCCAGGTAATTGGCCTGCTAAGGCATTTCCATGTACGTCCGCGTGAGATGGAGACCCGTTGGGATCAGCGTAATTTCCTGGCGTAAAATGGTAAGAACCCCATAATCCCGAACCACCGCTAACTCCTACGCTAAAATTGCCTTGAAAGGTATAACGAGGATAATCAACTGAAGCAACAACATCGAAACCACCATTTGGTTTAGTAGTATCAGTAACTAGCTTCCAATAACCAGCATAGGACTCATTGCTTAAAAAATCGATAAAATTACATGCTTTTGCAATAGTAGTGGCATCTGCCTGATTGTAACCACCGCCGACTGCTGCTGCATAGTAAGTGCCATAGTAATGAAAATCTTGATCCATGATCGTCTCCTTTTGGAAATTAAATTTATTAAATTAAAGGACATACAATTATGCTACTACATTTTATAATGATGCAACAAAATTGTTCAACGTTTACAATACGGCTATTTTTTCCACAAACAGATTATTTTAAAGAGCCTTCCTTTTATGATCAGTATTTACCACAACCCTAGATGTTCTAAATCCCGCGAAACTCTGGCATTAATAAAGGATCGAGATATCGAGCCAGAAATTATTCTCTACCTAGATACACCACCGAGAGCATCTACTATCAACGAGCTGTTAGAAAAACTCAACATGAAAGCAAGAGATATTATTCGTACCAGCGAGGTGGCCTATAAGGAAAAGAATCTAAAGGACTGTTCACTCAGTGAACAAGCCTTAATAGAGGCCATCGTTGAGCATCCCAAATTGTTACAAAGACCCATAGTTGTTAAAGGCAGTAAAGCGGTTATTGGTAGACCACCCGAGAATGTACTGGCGCTGTTGTCAGATGATGATTAGGGAAAAAACGGACAGCATGACCGAACCTTATATCTTAGTACTCTATTACAGTGTGTCTGGCGCCACTATGGCTATGGCCCAACAGATCGCCCGCGGTGTCGAACAAGGGGGTATGGAAACCAAAATACGAACCGTTCCCAAAGTATCTGCTGAATGTGAGGCTGTATCCGCTACCATACCAACAGAGGGCGCCATCTATTGCAAACAAGATGATCTGCGTCAGTGTGCTGGTTTAGCCCTGGGTAGCCCTACCCGCTTTGGCAATATGGCGGCGCCACTAAAATATTTTATCGACGGCAGTAGCAGCTTATGGGTCAATGGCGATCTCATCGGCAAGCCGGCAGCCGTATTTACCTCGACAGGCAGCTTACATGGCGGTCAAGAAACCACGCTATTAACGATGATGATGCCCTTGATTCACCATGGCATGGTATTACTGGGATTGCCCTATAGTGAGGCATCTCTCACTCAAACCAGCAGTGGAGGCACCCCCTACGGCCCTTCTCATTTGGCCGGTGCTGACAACACGCTAGCTTTGACTGAAGATGAAATACAGTTGTGCCAAGCGCTTGGAAAACGTCTTGCCGTTACTGCAAAAAAACTATCGAATTAGATAATGGTGTTTTGATTACGCTCACCAAACCACATCTTAGCATTGCACAAATCGGTAGTTATGGTTGTTATTTATCTCTGCTTTGCTTATTACTGTTAAAAAATCTATTCAGTGCTAACGGGTCAATCATACTTCTGTCTTTCCAAACGCTGCCACTATTGATTGTGCTGCCCGGCATTTACCGTAACCAC
>CAZEUZ010000130.1:0-7516 GCA_964515805.1 uncultured Cellvibrionaceae bacterium
TGCTTAATCGCCTCAAGTGCAGCGAGCGCAATGGCCGGGGCAGTGTTTTTAGCCTCAGGTTCAAGCAATATCTTGGCGTCCTTAATGCCGATACTGAGCAGGTGCTCTGCCACAAGAAAACGATGCGCTTCATTGCAGACAACGATAGGGGACGAGAGATTATCGACACGCAATACTGTATCCTGGAGAAGGGAGTGGTCACCTGTTAGATTGAGGAGCTGCTTAGGATAGTTTTTTCTGGATAGTGGCCATAGCCGGGTTCCAGAACCGCCGGAGAGGATGATTGGTATTACGTTCGCGTGCATTTTAGACTAAAATTTCTATCAGTGTAGATTAATTTAATTACTAATATTACTTCAGCTATCTTAACTTACAGGAGGTATATTAGAGTTAACAAAACCAGTTTATTATGTTTTTTATATCTATACCTGTCAAATTAAACTAAACTTTAATTTCAGTGGCGCACAATATGTCCGGTTTTGTATCAGATAAAGCCTCCGGTTTACAACACAGTCAATCTTCGACAGACAATGGAAGGATTACATCTACACCTTCTGACTTAGATTTGAGCAGTGCGTATTATGCCGATTTTATTCAATAGTATTAAATATCTAACCTAACGCCAATCATTGGAGGCAATTATGTCGAAGAGCGCTGCAACCGGTCCTGTTATTGATTTGCCGCCCCGAATTAAGCAGCTTTTTATCACCGCATTCGGTTTCGGCTTGGTATTGATAGCTGCGGGCAGCCTATACATTGGGGAAGAATCTACTATCGGTACAGATAAGATCATTCATTTCTCTGCTTACACGCTATTGGCAACAGTACTCATTCTTGGCGTGCGATTCAAACTTGCGCTTGTGGGGTTGGTACTACTCGCGTTGGCCAGCTATCTAATAGAGTTTATACAACCCTATTTTGGACGTAGTAAGGATTTTGGCGATGCGTTGGCCAACACAGCTGGCGTGTGTATTGGTGCCGGCGTTGGCTTTTTGTTTCGCCTGTTGACAAGCCGTATCTGGACTGAACTTCAACAAATGCGTGTTGAGAGGTACAAGAAAACATTTCCGAAGGGTTCTACCTTAATAGCAGCGGGAAAAGAACAACACGAATTTTTTATTATTGTATCGGGCAAAGTGGAAGTACTCAGAGAAGTCGACGGAGTAAGCAAACAAATTAATACTTTAGCTGAGGGCAACTGCGTAGGCCTGATCTCTGATGCACTGAACATCGTGCAAGAAGACACTATTGTCGCTCTTAAGGACACTGAAGTTTATGCATTGGATTATGAAACGGTTATTGAAGAATCCGGCGGGGAAAAACAACCCGTTGCTATCATAATGAAAGGTCTGATTTCTCAACTTCATAAGATTCGTAACCGTATCGCTGACCTTAATCTTAACAAAGATTAGACTGCCTCTCTTGTCTCCCGTTAGTCCGCAGTGCGTCAACTCAATTCCCAACAATTCTCTGCCGTTCGCTATATCGATGGCCCTTGTCTAGTTCTGGCGGGGGCCGGCAGCGGCAAAACCAGCGTTATTACCCGAAAAATTGCCTATCTAATTCAAGAATGCGGCCTACCCGCCAGATCGATTGCCGCACTGACGTTTACTAATAAAGCCGCACGCGAGATGAAAGATCGAGTCGGGGCACTGATAAAAGGACCGGCAACCAAGGGGTTAACTGTTTCCACTTTTCATAACTTGGGCTTGAACATTATCCGGCGCGAACATTCGGCAATGGGCTACCGGCCCGGCTTTTCTATTTTTGATAGTGAGGATGCACGCTCGCTGATCAAGGAACTGTCTCTAAAAGAGAGTGAACTCGATAGTGATTACCTGAATTTGGCACAACAACAAATCAGTCACTGGAAAAATCATTTAATCACGCCATCCAGAGCGTTAAGTAATGCCAAAAGCCGAGGCGAAGAGCATCTGGCGATCACCTATCAACGCTATGATCAGGCCATGAAAGCCTATAATGCTGTGGATTTTGATGACTTAATCGTGTTGCCGGTTCAATGTTTTCAACAGCATCCTGAAACTTTGAGCCGTTGGCGGCAGCGCATTCGCTATTTGTTGGTGGACGAGTATCAAGATACTAATGCCAGTCAATATCGGTTAATCAAGCAGTTAATCGGAGACAGTGGCAAGCTGACAGTCGTCGGTGACGATGATCAATCCATTTATGCCTGGCGCGGGGCCAGACCTGAAAATCTACTTCAGCTGAATACCGACTTTGATAATCTCATGATCATAAAACTGGAGCAGAATTACCGTTCAACCCAGCGGATATTAAAAGTCGCCAACAATTTGATTAATCATAATCCTCATGACTTCACCAAAACTTTGTGGAGCGATATCAGTTACGGTGAGCCCATTCGGATAATTCTCAACAGCAATGAAGAAGCGGAAGCGGAACGGGTGGCCACAGAGATTATTAGCCAACGCCTGCAACGCCAAAATAAGCTTTCAGATTTTGCCGTTTTTTATCGCAGTAATTATCAAGCACGTTTACTGGAACTCAAACTTCAGCACTATCAAGTACCTTATAGCTTGAGTGGCGGCACCTCGTTTTTTGCCCGCACTGAAATTAAAGATGTGATGGCTTACTTGCGATTATTGATTAATTCGGATGACGACAATGCCCTGTTGCGTATTGTTAATACACCCAGACGTCAGATTGGCACCAATACGATTGAACATCTCAGCCACTATGCTGGTGAGCGTGATATTAGTCTTTTCGACGCCATCACCGAATTTGGTCTGGAACAACAGCTGTCGGCATTGGCATTGAAGCGACTGAGGGACTTCAAGCTATGGATCAGTCACTGCCAAAACCGCTGTGATCAGGGGCAGCCGATTGCAGCGATTAATGAAATGCTCGACGATATGGACTATTCTGGCTGGCTCCATCAACAAGCCAACAGTACAGCTATGGCTGAAAAGCGCATTGAGAATGTCAATTATCTGATTCGCTCCATTCAAAATACCTTGCAGCGACAGCAAGATGATTCGCTGACGGAAGAAACGACAACCAGTCTGGCAGATGCGGTTGCGAAATTAATGTTAGTCGACCTGCTGGAGCGTCAGGAGGAAGACGACATCAGTGATCGAGTACAATTAATGACATTACACGCCGCCAAAGGATTGGAGTTTCCCCATGTTTTTATGATCGGTATGGAAGAAGAGTTGCTGCCACACAAAGAGAGTATTGCTGCTGAAAATATTGAAGAAGAGCGCCGCCTAATGTATGTGGGGATTACCCGCGCGCAGAGAAGCCTGGTGCTATCCCTTACCGCTAAGCGCAAACAGTTTGGTGAGATTGTTGCTACGACACCCAGTCGCTTTCTCGACGAATTGCCGGAAGACGACCTGGAAAAAGAAGGATTTGGTGAGCACAATCCTGAAATCAATAAGGCCAAAGGAGGGCAGACGTTGACAAGCTTAATGGATATGTTTGATTAATGCTGAACGAGATAGAAATATTATGGCTACCTCCTATAACCGCATCGTAGTATTGACCGGTGCGGGTATTTCTGCCGAATCAGGAATTAAGACTTTTCGGGCGGCTGACGGTTTGTGGGAAAATCATCGCGTTGAAGATGTGGCGACACCAGAAGCTTACAGACGCAATCCCGGAGTGGTGCACCAGTTTTACAATGAACGCCGCCGTCATTTGTTAAATGGTATTAAGCCCAATGTAGCGCATACTGCATTGGCTGAGTTTAGTCGACAGCTATCAGGCTCATCATCTCATTCACTGACAATCGTCACACAAAATATTGATAATCTGCATCAACTTGCGGGGAGCAGACCGCTGTATCCTATGCATGGCGAGTTACTCAAAATTCGTTGTAAGCAATCGCAGCAATTGTTCGATTGTGACGTTGATACTTCACCCAGTGATAGCTGCCTGTGTTGCCATAGAGCGGGGAACTTGCGGCCGCACGTCGTTTGGTTTGGTGAGATGCCACTCTACATGGATGAAATCGAAAGCGCATTGCGGCAGTGCGATTTATTCGTCGCTATCGGCACCTCAGGGAATGTCTACCCAGCAGCGGGATTCTTTCAAATCGCCAAACAATATGGCGCTCATACTGTGGAACTCAATCTCGAACCATCGACAAGTGGCTCTCAATTCGACGAACAGCATTATGGTGCAGCCACAGCAATCGTGCCTGATTTTTTCAAGAGATTGGATACAACATAAATGACAAAATTAGAACAGGCACTCGCAGCCTTTGACCAACTGAATAGCCAAGATCCAAATCAAGTTAACTTTAATGGCGGCAAGATCGCCAGGGAGCAGCTTTACTCTCAACGCATGCACAGTCGATTGATGCAGTTTAAAGCTAATGCCAACGAAGCATTAATTCTGGCGGTATATAGCCAACATATCCAACGCTGGAAAATCGCCCGAGACACTTACCCGATGACTCGCAGTGGCTATAAACAGTGGCGTCAAAGACTGGCCGGATTCCATGCTGAAACTGCGGCAAAGGTATTGTCAAAACTGGACTACGACCAGGAGACAATCGAAAAGGTTAAGTACTTACTGCAAAAAAAAGGCCTAAAGAGAGATGAAGATTCTCAAATGCTCGAAGATGTGGTCTGCTTGGTGTTTATTGAATATTATCTGGCAGAATTTGCCGAAAAACACAACGAAGAAAAATTGATAGATATCATTCGAAAAAGTTGGCGCAAGATGTCTGATAAAGCCCACCAAGTTGCGCTCAATATCGATTTACCTGAAAAACTGAAAGGGCTCATTACTAAAGCCATATCTTGATTTCACTTTGAAACCGTACTCCTATCCACTCCCATAGGCCATAATACCTTGCTTCAATCACGCCTTAACTTATCATTTACGGCAATTGGGTTAGGCAGGTTAAAAATAACAATATAGCTAGATATCAGAAAGGTAATTACCGCCGTGGTTTGAATTAAAATCGATGCCTTTTCCGTAATAATGGATGCATTGAAAGCGACAAAAGCAATTAGCAGCGAGAATTCGCTGATTTGGCCCAGGCGCAGACCTAAACTCCAAGCCAAACTGGTCTGCTGACTTTTTCCGGCGATTAATGCGCGAAAAATGACCGGTTTAATCACTAGCATAATGGCTGCTAGCAAAATTGCGGCAATGATAACATCTCCTAACAACAGCAGATTGAAGCTGGCGCCGAGTGAGAAGAAGAATAAAATCAGGAAAAAATCTCGCAGAGGCTTTAGGTTAATGGCTATATACTGAGCTATAGGGCTGGTGGCTAAACTAATGCCAGCTAAAAAGGCGCCTATTTCGGCAGATAATCCAAGAAATTCGGATAATTCCGCCAAACCCATGCACCAACCCAAGGCTAACAAGAAGATGTATTCATGGAAACGGTCAAATTTATGAATCAGTGGCTGTAGTAAAAACTTTACACATGCCCAGGCGAACAAGGCAACCAACGGCAATGCAATAACGGCCATTCCCAATTGGGTAAAATCGACTTGACCGAATTCACCGCTCAATAAAATTATCAGGCAAAAAATCGCCAAGAAGTCTTGTAGCAGTAATAAACCCACCATCATATCTCCTGTATGTCGGTGATGCAGAACAGTGGTGGGTAACAGTTTAATGCCGATGATTGTGCTAGAAAACATCATCGCCATACCGATGATCAAAGATTCAGTTACGCTATAGTGGAACAGTATGCCAACCCCGTAACCGCAACTGAAAAAAACGAGTGAGCTGATTATTGCTACAGGGGTTACTTGTTTAATAACTGCTAATAGTGCTTTGGGCTGCATATCCAAGCCCAATAAAAACAGTAGGAAAATAATACCGATGTGGGAAAATTCTGTAATCAGCTCGACATTAGACATCATGCCCATACCATGGGGGCCGAGAATAACACCGATAATAATATAAGCAACCAATAATGGCTGTCGTGTATACAGCGCCACCGATGCCAGAGCGGCGGCGCCAGTGAAAATCAGAAAAAAAGATTGAAATAGAGAGCCTTCCATTAAGGCTTCCTCATTTGCAGAACTTGTATACTAAGCACGACGCCTGAACAGCGGTTTTTGCTGATCAGCTGATGTTTGGTAACTCTCGCTAAAATCGTTTAGAGAATCCAAAGCAGCAGATAAATCGACATCCGGCTGTAGCACAAACGCATTGAACCCACAGCGTTTGAGGTAGCACAGTTGATCACGCAATACATAACCGATTGCACGTATTTCTCCGCTATAACCATAACGCTCTCGTAACAAGTGGGCGCTGGAAAAACCACGGCCGTCAGTAAAGGTTGGAAAATGAATGGCGATGACGGATAAATTTGGAAGATAGTCAACTAATGCATCGACTCCGTCGTCACTTTTCAGCCAAACGCCGACGCCGTTTTGTTGGCGAATTTCCTCACGTGCCGACCAAATGGATAGGGGGATTAAAGTATTTAGCGTTATCGGATCCGGCGCAGTTTGTCCATTCTCAATGTCCTCAATTAATTGCCAATCGTCATCAACAATAACGCCATTCTTAATGATCTGTGGCATAAGCGCGTTCCTTAAACGGTGTTATTCCAATACGCCGGTAAGTGTCGATAAATGGTTCTTGATCATGTCTTTGTTCAACGTAAACATTGAGTAATGTAGCCATCACGTCAGGCATTTGCGTACGGCTGAAGGCAGGACCTAGTACTTTGCCAAGTGAAGCATCTAAACCGGCATGGCCACCTAACTGTACTTGATAGAACTCTTTTCCTTTTTTGTCGACACCCAATATACCGATGTGGCCGACGTGGTGATGCCCGCAGGCATTCATACAACCGGAAATGTTAATATCCAGATCGCCGAGATCATAGACGTAATCCATATCGTCAAATCGGCGTTGAATAGCTTCGGCAATAGGAATAGATTTGGCGTTTGCCAGGGAACAAAAGTCACCACCAGGACAGCAGATCATATCTGTAAGTGTACCGATATTAGGTGTGGCGAATCCGGCAATTTTGGCGTCGCACCACAATTGATAAAGGTCTGTTTGTTTGACGTCGGCAAGTACTATATTTTGTTCATGAGTTGTTCGCGCCTCACCAAAGCTATAGCGGTCGGCCAAATCGGCAATGACGTCCAACTGGTAATCAGTGATGTCACCAGGTGCTACCCCCGTAGGTTTTAAGGAAAGGGTAACGGCAGCATATCCCGGTACCTTATGAATCTGGGTATTGCGCACCAACCACTTGCTGAAGGCAATATGCTGTCGAGACAATGCATCCACTTCCAATTGGGCCTGATTTCCATCTGGTTGTTCGTAGTTTGGCGTTGTAAAGAAATGTTTGACTCGTTCAATTTCGTCATCGGTCAACGTTGATAAGTTATCTTTTATTTGTGCCCACTCAGTTTCCACTTTTTCAGTAAACTCCGAGACACCCATGGCTTTAACGAGAATTTTTATCCGAGCTTTATACTTATTGTCGCGGCGTCCGAATAAATTGTAGATCCGGAGTATAGCCTCCAAGTAGGTCAACAAATGT
>CAZEUZ010000131.1:0-3227 GCA_964515805.1 uncultured Cellvibrionaceae bacterium
ACGGCTACATCAAGCCGGATGACAATATTCAACAATGGCAAGCCGATTATGTAGTTGACACTGTCGACGATATTTGGCCAATTATTCAAAAAACAGGAAAAAAATACGGGAAATGACAGACTTTTACATTAGGGAGACCGCTGAGAATAAGAAAAAAGTGTTTGATAAAGAGTATGCTCCGGCAAAAACACTGCTGCAAAACCGTGTGATCGCCATTACCGGAGCAGGTAGCGGCATCGGCAAAACAGTGGCTAAAACGTATGCCGAATACGGTGCAACAGTTATTCTGATAGGACGGACCAGCAGTAAATTGGAAAGCGTATACGACGAAATTGAAGCAGCAGGTCTTCCGCAAGCAGCTATTTACACCATTGACTTTAACAGTGCTGTCGAGAAAAATTACCAGGATATGGCCGAGGCGTTTGATCAGGAATTCAACCGTCTCGACGGCATTGTGCACAATGCCGCCATCTTGGGGCAACGTACCTCATTGCGTAACCACTCAGTGGACATGTGGCAGTCGGTGTTTCAAGTGAATGTCACCGCGCCGTTTACCATGACCAAAGCTTTGCTGCCACTTTTACAGAAAGGCGATAATGCTTCGGTAATCTTTACCGGCTCCACTGTCGGTTATAACGGACGGGCTTATTGGGGGGCTTATGCCACCTCTAAAGCAGCTGTTGAAAATTTAATGCAAATACTGGCCGGTGAGCTGGGCGAAACCTCGACCATTCGCAGCAACAGTATCAACCCTGGGGCAACCCGAACATCGATGCGCTCCGCAGCCTATCCCGGTGAAAATCCCAATACCGTTAAACTACCCGAGCAACTGATGCCCCTCTATCTGTATCTTATGGGAACAGACAGTATTGGTAGCAATGGCCAACAGTTTATTGTTTCAGTTTAGCTAGGCCACTCAGTATCTTTTTCAGCTTAATGATTGCCCTTCGCCCTTCACCGGTCTTTATTCCATTAATGGTGGGATTAAAACGCCACTGTTGGTACGTTGTTAAAAACTGCAATGACAATTGCTGATATAAAGTATTTCCGCTTTGAATAAGCTGTTTACGTTCGCTAATAGATAGATTATGAATATCGCTCAGTATCAATGAGCTGTCACCTAGATGATTAAACAGTATCTTATCGAATTTGTTCATTAACCGTTGATGAATGGGCATTCGCTGGTGAATTCGAAGAAAAAGCCTTGCGATCCAATACGGTTTAAACACACAGACCGTTATAACAACACTAAACAGCAAGAGATAGCACCATAGCTGCCATTGCCGCCATATTTCACCGACACGAGTCATCAGATCGATGCGCGCAGTGCTATCATAACCCAGCACATTTTGATCCCAGAAATGGCCAATAGCCTGTAACCGTTGGTGTAGGCTGACGAATAGAGAATTATTCAATGCTTTCTCTACAAGGTTGCGAGTCGGTGCAATTAAACTATCCATGCCTTGAGAAACCCGAATATCGCTGACCACAGCCGTCGGATCGACTCGATGCCATTGGTTGTTATAGTAAAGCTCTACCCAAGCGTGGGCCTCTTTTTGCTGTATTTCCCAAAATCCTCCATGTGAGTTAAAGGAACCGCCAAGATAACCGTTAACAATTCTGGCAGGAATACCTTGCATCCGCGCCATAACCGCCAGTGCGCTAGCGTAATGTCCGCAAAAACCCTGTTTACTCTCAAATAAAAATTGATCCATTTGAGATGTTGAAGTCAGTAATGGCGGTTGCCACGTGTAAATAAAATCCTGTGCAAAATAATCCAAGATATTCTTGATAAACTGCGCGTCGGAAACTGCGACGCTTGAGGATAAGAAACGTAGCGATTTAGCCAGCTCACGTGTTCGCGGATTAATTTTTTCAGGTAACTGCAAAAGCTGTTGATACTCAATGACCTCAATAGAGTTGACTTGGTAAGCCTGGTAGGATGCTTTAGCTTCGTAGATAAAGCGTTTCTTTTTGCCGGCAAGTTCACTTTTTTGCAGTCTGGCAGTGCCGTCTGACCACCATTGACCGATACTCAGATTTTCTATTGGCCGATTAAGAATGGCGAGCCAACCGAAGGTTGTTTTATCCATGTAGAGCCGGTAACGCCGTATGTCCTTGTAGCCAGCTGTACTTGTCGAGTGCAGTGGTTCACTCTCTCCTTCTGATCGATGCCAAGTGGCGCCATCGTAACGATCCATCGTCAATACTCGCCAGTAAAGTTCCTGCATTGTAGGTTGGGCAATGGAATCGGTTATCAATTCACCACTATCATCAAGAAAACTGACTCTAAATGCCCGCTGATTGGACTCGGCCAACTGTGCAATAGATCCTGGTGACATCCTGTCACTTAGACCTGTTTTAGCACTGTTGTCCGGGTTGGGCATAGCCCATAAAGGCGGTAGACGTGGAAACATTAAAAACAGTATCAGCATAATAGGCAGGCAGATCAGTAGCTGCAATATACTAAACCTCAGTGTTCGCAAAAAATTGTACCGGCTAATTTGCCGATTACTCTGACCGATAATCACCAAATTATTTAATGTGAATAAAAAAACTAAAAACGCCAAACAGGCTTGCAAGATTTCCTGATTTAATAGCAGCGGCGTCATGCCGACAAAAAGCATTAAGTACAAAAGTGACCGTATGTCTTTCCTATCTTGCGTTTCGAGAAATTTGAGAAATACTCCCAGCACGGCCAAATGAATAAAGCCATTAACAGAAAAACTCAGTAGCCCGCTGATTTGCATAAAGGTGAGAGATAGTAATGCACAGCCAAATTTTATTAGATCATTGGGGGATTTTATCGATAGCACCAGCAGCCATTTAATACTGAATATCGCTATTAGCAAGCCCGCTAAACTGACGGGGAAAACCGTTAACAATGCAATCCAAAAAAGCGCCAACGTATAAGATAAATAGTGATACTGTGTTTGCATGGATATTGATATTTGTCGGCTTTTTATTCCATAGGTTGCTTTTAAAATTACAGAGTATAAAAATCACCAAACTGCCGCTGTACAATTGCCAGGGCCGCTAGTGGCGCCGTTTCCGTGCGTAAGATACGCGGGCCCAATGTTAATGGCGAAAATTGGTTGTCCATGGCCAGATTGAATTCTATGTCGGTAAATCCACCCTCTGGACCAATTAACAACGCTAGGCTCGATGGAGAATCATGATAGGATTTGTGGCTTTTTTGATGACCGCCTGGGTGTAAAATATAACGC
>CAZEUZ010000132.1:0-10805 GCA_964515805.1 uncultured Cellvibrionaceae bacterium
AAAATGACCGGTGTTGCAGAACAGTTTCAATACATCTTGCGCGATGAATCGATGCACCTGAATTTCGGTATCGATATGATCAACCAAATTAAGTTAGAAAACCCCCACCTCTGGTCGTCAGACTTTCAGCAAGAAGTCACCCAAATGATCCTTGAAGGTGCCGAGCTGGAAATTCAATACGCCCGCGACACTATGCCCCGCGGTGTACTCGGCATGAATGCCGCTATGATGGAAGAATACCTACAATTTATCGCCAACCGCCGACTGGTTCAGCTAGGATTGCCCGAACACTACACCGGCGCCAAAAACCCCTTCCCCTGGATGAGTGAAATTATGGATCTGCGCAAAGAGAAAAACTTCTTCGAAACCCGGGTGATCGAGTATCAAACGGGGGGGGCATTGAGTTGGGATTAAAGGAATAAAGTGACTTTTTGGGGGAGAGATTGAAGAAAGCAAAAAGGACTTCTACGTCTATATAATGGAGTTACATCAAACCTAATAAACCTCCCTTCAACAGCGATAATAGATGACTGTTTATGAGTGTGAATGAAAATAACCTAATCTGGATTGATTTGGAGATGACCGGCCTAAGTCCCGAGGATGATGTCATTATTGAAATTGCAACTATTGTGACCGATAGCCAACTCAATATCCTAGCTGAGGGACCGGTTTATGCAATTCATCAGATAGACGAGCTGATCAATGGGATGGATGAATGGAATACCCGCCAACATACACAGTCAGGATTGGTAAAAAGGGTGCGCGAAAGTCGTATTTCCACAGAGCAGGCGGAAAAAGAAACCATCCATTTTCTGAAACAATGGGTTCCCGCAGGCAAGTCGCCCATGTCGGGAAATTCGATCTGCCAAGACCGCCGTTTTTTAGCCAACTACATGCCAGAACTGGAAGCTTATTTCCACTACCGCAATCTGGACGTGAGCAGTATTAAAGAGTTGGCGCGCCGTTGGAAACCATCGATCTTAGAAGATATTAAGAAGAAGTCGGCACATCTAGCATTAGATGATATTAGAGACTCTATTGAAGAATTGCGTCACTACCGCAGAGTCTTCTTTAGTTTGTAGGGCTATCTAAGGGTTCAGCGCCCTCTTTTTCTGGAAGCATCAAATCCTCTTTATCGATATGCAGTAACAACAACATATTGGCAGCTACATAAATCGACGAATAGGTTCCTACCAAAATACCAATAATAAGCGCGGTGGAAAAACCTCGAATAAGTTCTCCACCAGTAAAAAACAGCGCCAACAAGACCAATAACGTGGTAGCAGAAGTGATGATAGTCCTTCCTAATGTTTGGGTTAGGGATATATTGATTATGTCGACTGGCGTACCCTTACGTATCTTGCGAAAATTTTCCCGTATCCGATCGGAGACGACAATAGTATCGTTTAATGAGTAACCAATAACCGCTAGCACAGCCGCCAGTACAGTGAGATCAAAATTTAGTTTGAATAGCGAGAAGACCCCTAGAACAATAATCACGTCATGTATTAATGCAGTAACCGCACCCAATGAGAATTTATACTGGAAGCGTACGGCGACGTAAAGCATCACAATCGTCAGCGCAAACAACATGCCTATGCCACCTTGATCGCGGAGTTCGCTGCCAATTTGCGGACCTACATATTCAAGCTGCTTCAGTGTGACATTTGAAGATGTGGTCGACGCCAACACCTCGGTAATTTTTTCTTCAATGCCAATCTCCAAATCCCGTTGCAATGTCACTTTGATATTCTGCTCAGAACCAAAATAGGCAACGACTGCATTATCAAAACCGGCGGTGACTAAAGCGGAGCGGATTTTCTCTAATTCTGCAGGCTCGGCAAATTCTGCTTCGACTTGTAAACCACCGGTAAAATCCAATCCTAACTGTAGGCCATTAATTACTAAGGATACCGAGGATGCTATCAACAGCAGCGCAGAGATGAATATCGCCACATACCGCTGGCGCATAAAGTCTATACTTTTCTTTGTTAGTTTGTTGGCATTTCCCATGATCGCCGTATTGTCCTTATTCACTTTTTTCGTCATCGCGAGAACCTCCATTATATCCATAGCTTATTAACATGGCGGTTACCATAAAATAAATTGACCAGCGCACGAGTACCAACAATGGCAGTTAACATCGATGTCACTATGCCGAAGCTCAAAGTGACCGCAAAGCCTTTAACTGGTCCGGTACCAATCGCATACAAAATCACAGCAACAATCAAAGTCGTCAGGTTAGCGTCGAGAATCGTCGTAAACGCCCGTTGATAACCGGAATGAATGGCGCTCTGTATAGATGTTCCCGCGGATAATTCTTCTTTAATCCTGGAGAAGATCAATACATTGGCGTCGACAGCCATGCCCACCGTCAATACAATACCGGCAATACCCGGTAATGTTAGGGTGGCTCCTAATATAGAAAGACAAGCTATCAACAGCACTAAATTGATGGTCAAAGCAATATTGGCCATCAACCCGAAGGCCTTGTAATAAAACAGCATGAACAGCAACACTAACAATAATCCCAGCTGTACCGACTGTATACCGAGAGCAATATTCTCAGCTCCCAGTGAGGGCCCGATGGTATTTTCCTGTACATAACGGATTGGCGCCGCCAAGGCACCGGCGCGAAGTAACAACGCCAATTCAGAGGCTTCCGCCGAACTATCCAAACCAGTTATACGGAATTGGACGCCGAGCGCGCTTTGAACCGTCGCTAGATTGATAATCTTCTGCTGCCGAATTTGCAAAGGCTGCTCAAATCGCTTGCCGTCTTTATCAAAATTAATTTCTTTATATTCGATAAATAGTACGCCCATCCTGCGACCTATACTCCTCCGGGTCGCCTTATTCATTTTGGATCCACCCTGACTATCGAGGGTTATATTCACCTGAGGACGGCTGGATTCGTCGAATCCGGGTTGCGCATTGGCGACATTCTCACCAGTAATGATCACCTTGCGTTCTAAAAACGCACCACCGGTTAAATCTTGTTCTGCCGAATTGCGAAATTCAAACTTCTCTTTGTTGGAAATTAAAGCGCCCGGCTCTGCCTCTAAGCGAAATTCTAAGTTGGCATTCTTGCCTAAAATCCGCTTGGCTTCCGAGGTGTCCTGTACGCCTGGCAACTCGACTACGATACGGTTACGGCCCTGTCGTTGCACAATCGGTTCCGACACGCCCAATTCATTCACTCTATTACGCAATGTTGTAATATTCTGGCCTACGGCATAATCTTCGATAGCACCTTTTTCCAATTCCGAAAACTGTGCTTCGATAGTGAAACTGTCTGCCTCATCTTCTGTTTTGCGAATTAACTGGGGAAACTCCCGACCGATATAATTGTTTGCCCGCTGTCTGAGTTCTTCATTCTTAAAACCTAGTAATAGTCGCTGATCTTTGGTCAATATGATCTGTTGATAGCGAATATTGTCTTCGCGCAAGGCGCTTTTTATCTCGGATTGAATAGATTTTAACCGGGTTTCTATCACTGGATCGATGTCTACTTCTAGAAGAAAATGCACACCTCCGGATAAATCCAGACCCAATTTCATCGGTGTAGCGCCCAACTGCAACAACCATTTTGGAGTAGTAGGCGCCAAATTGAGTGCTACAATGTAATCATCTTTTAGGGCAAATTGAATGGCTTCTTTAGCCGCGAGTTGTTGATCCTGTTTGCGCAAACGAATCAAAATAGTCTTTTCCTGAACTTCCTCGGCAAAATATTCTATGTTAGCGGCTTTCAGTGCGGTTGTTGCCTGATCCAATACCTGCTGGTTGATGGGTGTAGTGAGAGAACTGCCCGATAATTGCACTGCCGGGTCGGGCCGGTAAAGATTGGGTGCAGCATAAATAAAACCTAGAATAACGACCGTAAAAATCAGTAGATATTTCCATAGAGAGTATCGGTTCATCATATATTTTTACTATCCTTACTTGTTCGCGTGATCATTAGGTTGAGGTAAGTCTGGAAAATCTAGGTGACGTATTATGAACCGACGCGTTCATTTTTCAAGCGTTTGTACTGACTCATTAATTGTGGGAAAGATTGGGTCTGAATGAATTATTGATGATACGTCATTGTCGTTTCCAATCCAGTGCTATCGTGTAGCCGGTAGTGGTCTGTAATAACACTGACAGCCACACCATGCTTTATTAATGGCGGCCACGGTGGTTGGTTCTTGTTAAAACGAATAAACTCATAGCGGTGCCATGAATAACACTATAAATCATGCATGGTAAAGTGGTCAGCATCCTGCCATACGGGAAATTTATCGCGCTGTTCAGTGAGCGGCTGCATACACAATGTCACTGTTTGCACCCACGACTGATTAACTTCACCATCAATTAAAACGTTGCCCAAATAGTCGATTGCCATCGAATCACCACTGTACTTCAACCCTTTGCCATCAATGCCAATTCTGTTAACTCCTAACACATAAGCCTGGTTCTCAATAGCGCGCGCCGTGAGTAAGGTACGCCAGTGGCACCTACGAGATATCGGCCAATTAGCAACGCATAACATAACGTCATAGTCATTTCGATTGCGACAGAACACGGGAAAGCGCAAATCGTAGCAAATGGTCAGCAAAAATCGCCAATTACGGTAGCTGATAATCTGACGGGTATCACCCGCTCGATAGCGTTTATGCTCCCCACCCATCCTAAATAAGTGAACCTTGTCGTAGTGGAATATCTCACCGGTGGGTGTAGCCATTAACAGGCGATTAACGAAGCCATCGTCGACGGCAAAGATACTGCTGCCACAAATTGCCGCATTAATCAGAACAGCTTGTTTTCGAAGCCACTGACATGTCAATCGATCGTGTTCGCAATTATTATTAGATAGAATATCGGGGTTCGACACACTATCTGGCTCTTCAACAAATCCAGAAGTAAATGTTTCAGGCAACACAATCAGGTCTGTCGTACCTGCTAGCGGCTTAATCTTGTCCTCAAGTTGCTGCAAATTAGCAGCCGGATCCCGCCAGACAAGGTCGGTCTGGACTAATGACACCCTCAGATCATTCACTATTTCACACTACCAAGATAAAGTATTCGTGCTGCCTGCACGCTTGTTGCTATACTTGTTTTTTGTCTTCATCGGGCAAAACGACTTGGTCAATCAGTGTTTTGAGCTCTCCTTTCTCATGCATTTCTACCACGATGTCACAGCCACCAATCAGTTCGCCGTTGACCCACAATTGTGGAAAAGTTGGCCAATTCGCGTAAACAGGTAGATTGGTGCGAATATCCGGATTGGTTAGCACATCGACATAGGCAAAGCGCTTACCACAAGCCATCAAAACTTGTGATGTACGCATCGAAAAACCGCATTGTGGTGCATTTGGCGACCCTTTCATATACAGCAATATAGGGTTTTTCTCTATTTGCTTTTTAATGGTATCTATAATTTCCGTAGGCATAAAAACTCCCGTCATTAATTTGATTAGTAGTGATTCTTTATCTATAGCGATTATTTTATCTTACTTCTATCGTTTTATCTTGCGTTTGCTAGAGATGTTTCATCCATGTTTGATGGTAAAATGACCAGCCATCAAAAATTCAAGTTGTCTGAAGTAATAGAAAAAGCTAGCATAAAGATTGAAATAAATTTTATAAAATATAGCGCTTGTCGACTGACGGAGAATTATTATGCTGACTTCGATTAATAAAATTTTATATGCAACAGATTTAGACACTGGTATGCGTCCAGCCTTGCGTATGGCTATGAGTTTGGCTGATAAATATCAGTCACAGGTAACACTTCTGTACGTTATCGAACCAGTTAGTCAATCAGTTTACCACTGGCAGAGCGAAGATTTTTGGCAGGAAATTCGAGGAAAAACCCAACAAGCATCGGTGGAACTTTCTGAAGAATATCTTTCTCGTTTTTTTGAGGAAGAAGGGTTGAGGGACAAGGTGGCGCGTCCACAGGTTGTTATCAAACATGGCCATATAGCAGACACCGTCTTGCGAACAGCAGATGATATTGATGTAGATCTGATTGTCATGGGCACTCATAGCCATACAGCGCTAGGCAAGTTAATTCTCGGATCGGTTACCGACAAAGTCATACGGACCAGCAGTCGCCCCGTTTTGTTGGTGCCTATCACCGCAGATGCAGACAAGAATACCGACTAGCGTAAGTTATTCATTTTATGAGACGAAGGCCACTCCTGAAACGCTTTAATTTCAAGAACTTTTGGGGTTATATGGAATTACTTTTGGGAGGGGAATATGGTGGGTCGTACTGGATTCGAACCAGTGACCAATTGGTTAAAAGCCAACTGCTCTACCAACTGAGCTAACGACCCGAAAAAACTATTTAAACTGACTCATTTACAGCCAAATGAGGCAGCTATATTAATGATTACCTATAAAAAAACAAGGATTTTTTAGATTTTTATTCGCTGAAAGACAAACTGGTAGTTACTTACCGGCAGGGCGAAAATAATGCGCCCAAGCAGTGAATGCATCCGCTCCTCGCGTCTGGATCCAGACCTTGCCCTGGCCGGAAAAACGGCAGACAAAACCCTCACCAGAAAAAAACAATGATTTATAGCCTCCCACCTTGGATATTCGATAGTCCAAGCCATCGGTGAAAGCAACGATATTACCGGTATCAACAACATAATTATCAGTGACATCGATTTCAATAATAGCACCGTAACTATTAAACCAGAGATCGCCCTTACCGCTACAACGAATAAGAAATAAACTCTCACCGGAAAAGAAGCCTTTCGTTAAACCCTGCCATTTGGATTCGACTTCTACTCCCATATCGGCGGCAACGAACGCCGAATTTTGCAAGTAAATGATATCGTTATCCAAGTATTGGTGGACAAGGTCACCGGGTAATGCTGGCGCAATACCGATTTCCCCTATCCCGCCTTCGGCGGTAAACTCATTGATAAAAATAGATTCACCGGTAAACAATCGCCCCAAGCCACCGCGCATCTTTGTCTTCATGCGCAAATTAGTATCCATGGTGGCCATTGAAGAGGCTTCTACTTTTATAGTTTGATTTGCCGGAATTTCCACTTCTAAGAAACTGTAGTCTGGGCGACCCTTAATAGTAAAGTTAAAGCCTCGTTGCTCTGCTGTCGTAATCTCTGTCATGAGTTTAATTTCCTAAGCTTTTCGCGCTTTTAAATCAGGGGTTAGATTCCGACCAAAACTTGACGGGCTGTGGGATTGACACCAGACCACACCTTTACCTTTAAATTTACACACCAACCCTTCACCACCTAAAAATGAGTGGAACCAACTTTTACCCGCTTTGGTTATAGAAAAATCCAAAGTTTCATTAAAAGCGACGATATGACCTGTGTCGACAATATATTCACCGTCGACTTCAATGGGATAAATGGCACCAAATGACGATAGAATAATTGTTCCAGCACCTTGCAAATTTAGCCAGAAAACACTTTCACCGGATAAAAACGACTTAAAACCTTGCCAACCGAGGTCAATATCGATGCCTTGTTGACAGGCCAAAAAAGAACCACTCTGAACAATTAAACTTTCATTATCCAAATTAAGCGTCAGCATATCTCCCGCCAAGTCTGTGCCAAACCAAACATCACCAACGCCATCTTTGGGCTCAAAGTGGTTGAGAAATAAGGATTCACCGGCAATTAAGCGTTTAGCGGCTTTTAACATGCCGCCACTATTCTTTTTATGAGTCGTCGTCGTAATACCCATATTATTACTCATGGCAATCATTGCTCCGGATTCAGCGGTACAAATTTCACCGGCCTGTAAGGTCACCTTGGCGGCAGTATTACCCGGTTGATTCACTAATGTCACCTGCATAGAAATTACCTTATTCTATCTAAATTTCGGATTGAGCCATGCAGTCAACCCCGAAAGACTGCGGCTTTGCACGATGATTTTGCCCTTGCCGCAAACGCGTGTTACTAATCCTTCGCCGCCAAAAAAGCTGGAAAAAAGGCCACCGGCTAGCTGGAGTTTTAGTTTAATACCTGGTTCATAACCCACCAGGTGGCTAGTATCAACGATATATTCTCCATCGACTTCTTTTTCGATCAGCGCGCCATAGGCACCATACCAAACTTTACCGGTTCCGCGCACGGTTAATTTGAACAAGCCTTCACCTGCTATAAACGATACCAAGCCAGCCCAACGCAAACCCAATTTTATATCTTGGGTTGACGCCAAAAAGGCGCCTGGTTGTAAATGAAATTCACTATTATCCAATTCGATACAACGAATTTCACCGGGGATAGGCTGAACCAATGTCAATCGTTTCGGTTCCTCTGTATTATTTTTGTAGCGGCTGATAAAAAGTGATTCACCACCCAGTACTTTCTTCATCAGACCGCGAAAAAAACCGCCATTAAAAGTGGCTGTTAAATCGATATCATTATCCATGCTTGACATCGCATTAGGCTCAGCCACTACCGCCTCCCCTGGCGCCAATTGTATATCGATATAAGCAAAGGCTGGACCGCCTTTAATTTCCGCTTCCATTCTGTATTTCCCCTGATGTATTGATGGCTGTAAATTGCTTAACAGCCGATTGTAGTTGATCAAATTCTGCACTTAGATCGCGAAAATTCTTTTCATTGTTGGATTTCATGTTTTGCAGACGTTTAATGCGTTCCTCTGTCGTGGGGTGGGAACTCAAGAAAGTAGTCGAATTGACGACTGTATCCCGTACATTTTCATCCTCTATATGCGCAAATGCAAGTTTTTCCTTTTCGAGTATTTTATCAAAAAACTGTGTCAGCCCTTGCGGATTGATATTGGCGTCAACCAATAACTGATAACCTATTTCATCGGCTTCCCGTTCAAAATCGCGTGAATAACTCTGATTAATCAACAGTGGCGCGACAGTAGCGATGGCGCCGGAAATACCGCTCAGGTCACCGAGAAGTGCCGCCATCACGGCAAATGTCCCTGCGCTAGCAACCATATTGCGTATACCGTGTTGCTCGATAACGTGGGCGATTTCATGAGCCAATACGCCCAATAATTCTTCCGCTGACTCGGCTGTGAGAATTAATCCCGAATGGATAACAATGTAGCCGCCAGGCAGAGCAAAGGCATTAAGCTCTTCATTATTAACTACGGTAAAAGTAAAGTCATAGGAATTGTTAACCAGTGCCTGCTCGAGGTGGGTAGTCATTGGTTGTAGTAAATCATTAGTGACTTGTTCGTCCATCGGCTGTGCAGACAGCATGAATTGCTCGTAGGCAGCTTTGCCCAGTTGCTGTTCCCACTCCAATGGTATCTGCCGGGCAACTATTTTGCTGATTTTGTCGGCTTTAGTGAAAAAAAACAGTGGCAATAAAATAATTGTCAGCGTTACTGTCGCGAGTAACGTCCAGTTTAACAGACGCACTGACCGCGCCTTGCGTAAAGGCTGTTTTAATGATTCGTGTCGACGCAAAAAAGTGTTATTGAGAACACTGCGGTCACTGGTGTAAAAACGCCATCCAGGCAGCGATGGGTGGGCTAAGAAAACCAGTCGGTCACTGGCGCCACCCATGCTTATTACTAAGCCGGTCAATGGTATAGAGTAACTGCTGGTGGCAATCTTGCATTCTATTGAACTTTCATACACTGTCAGTTCGCCAGATGCTTTGCCTTTTGGCAGATTATCATTGAAGCCGTGACATGAATACGTGATGGCTTTATTCATTTAACGTTGATGGTAAAGTGAATCCTATTTTTATCATTTTGGATTGTAAATATCACGTGTATCAAATTTAGGCGCCGGTGTTTTATTAAACAATCCTAGCGTCAGTGTTTTTACCCATGCGCTAGTAATAGCACTGCCAGTGGCGTAGTTAAAATCAAATGCGCCGTTTTGATTGAACGCCGGATATTCGGAATAGTTCGCTTTTAGCACGGCTATGCTATCTTGAGACAAGTCAACGAGACCCAATAGATGGTAACCCTGAGCCATAACCGCCAAGGCATCGGGTAAGGCAGGTGTTTGCTCGTAATTTTCTATCACATAGCGGCCTCGATTAACAGCAGCCAAATAGGCGCCTCGCTTGAAATAGTAATTGGCGACATGTATTTCTTGTCTGGCTAGTAAGTTGCGCAAAAATTCCATGCGCTTAACAGCGTCGTTTTTATAATCACTTTCAGGGAATCGATCAACCAATTCGGCAAATAGAGCAAATGATTGCTGCGCTTGTCCCGAGTCGCGGGTAGTTAAATCGGTAGGTGTAAAATCTCCCAATAAACCAGTATGTCGAGTAAAGGTGGCTAAACCTTTCATGTAGTAGGCGTAGTCCAAATGTCGATGTTTCGGATGAAGACGAATAAACCGGTCGGCAGTAACCGATACAGCTTCTAACTGATCACTTTTATAGTAAGAGTAGATAAGTTCAAGTTGCGCCTGTTCGGCATATTTGCCAAACGGATAATTTTCTTCCAACTTTTGTAATGTTTCGATAGCATCTTCCCAAAAACGGTTATCGATAAATTTTTGTGCTGTTTCGTAGAGTTCTGTCTCATTGTATTCGTCCGCTCCGCTGCGCTCACTTACATCGAATGTAGAACAAGCAGATATTGCAGAGAAAGATAATATAATAGTGAGGCGAAGTATGAATTTATTGTGGCGGCTGGGAATATTACTAAAGAATCGCATCGTGAGTTTTTTAAAAGTTGATACTGAAGCGCTTATTTAAACACAGTAATTGAACATGCCAAAGCTGTTCTTTTTTTGATGAAAAGCCCTTGCATGTTAAGAGGAACCTTGCGTGTAAAAGAAACTGTGTAAGAGTAGAGTAATGGTAAATTATGAGTTGTAAAATTCA
>CAZEUZ010000133.1:0-3809 GCA_964515805.1 uncultured Cellvibrionaceae bacterium
TAACCAGTTGCCTCGAGGTTTATAGACACCTAACTGTAACAATCCGCGAAACAGTAAACCTGCATTGATGAAAGCGGAAAAAGCCGTAGCTAACGCCAGGCCGGCATGACCAATTTGCCAAATAAAATGAAAAGGGACCACCAAAATAATGTTTAAGACGGCATTAGAAATCATTGCAATAATACCGATTCTAGCAGGCGTTTTCATATCTTGACGGGCAAAGTACCCCGGTGCTAGCACTTTGATCAACATAAAAGCCAGTAACCCTAAAGAATACGCTTGTAGGCTGAACGTGGACATGCGGATGTCAGATGCGGTTGTCTGGCCATATTGAAATAAGGTTATCAACATAGGTTGAGCTAACATGACCAACGCAACTGTCGCCGGTATAGCAATCAACAAAACTAACCGCAATGCCCAATCCAAAGTTGCGCTAAATAAAACGGTATTAGTGTCTGTATGCTGACGGGAAAGGTGGGGCAAAATAACCGTAGCAATGGCAATGGCAAATACACCTAGTGGTAACTCCGTCAAACGATCTGAGTAATAAAGCCAGGATACACTCCCTTGCGGTAGCAGCGAGGCTAATACGGTATCCAACAATAAATTGATCTGTGAGACTGAGACAGCAAAGACAGCAGGTCCCATCAGCAATAAAATTTTTTTTACGCCGGGATGCGACCAATCGATTATCGGCTTTGGCACCAGACGCAAACGCCATAGAAAGGGCACTTGGAATCCCAATTGAACAAAACCAGCGATTAGCACACCCCAAGCTAAAGCCATAACTGGAGGTTCTACATGGGGCGCGAGCCAAGTAGCTGTAGTGATTAGACCGATATTGAGTAGCACTGGAGTGAATGCTGGCACCGCGAAACGGTCGTAACTGTTAAGGATAGCACCAGCCATACCCGTCATGGCAATAAAAAATAAATAGGGGAAAGTTAAGCGCAACATGGATTCCGTCAGTTGAAATCGTACTGGATCCGACCAAAATCCAGGCGCAAAGATTACTGTTACCACAGGAGTACCGGCAACGACCAGCAAAGTTAACAACAACAACACCGCACCGAGACAACCACAAACCCGATTCACTAAATCACGGACTGCCGCTAAGCTTCCCATTTGACGATATTCTGCTAATACCGGCACAAATGCTTGCGCAAAAGCACCCTCGGCAAATAATCGGCGCAAAAAATTGGGAATCTTAAAGGCGACAAAAAATGCATCGGCGCCTGCTTGTGCGCCAATGGTGTGAGCAAATACAATATCTCTCAACAACCCCATCACTCGCGATAACATGGTGATCGCGCTGACGACGATACTGCTTTTCAGCAAAGAAACAGCTGCCTTTGGCATATATTTTCTCTTTTAAAACTTGCAATTCATAAATGGTTCTACATTTATGCTATTGCATTTGACTGATCATAAATTAATCAGACCATTCTGAAATCGGCGCTTTGTAATGCTAACAATGTTAGTTTTTCTGTTTGATGATCCTTGTTAGCTATAAACTCACTTTAAGTAAAAACAAATAATTGCTCTGTAATGTTATTTCACGTAAACTCGCGGTCTTAAAAATTGTCTTTTAACAATAGCAGCCAACTGTATATAGTAAAGTTCAACGGAGCAAGGGCCATGTACGCCGTAATTGAAAGTGGGGGGAAACAGCATCGCGTTGTCGAAGGTGAAATCCTAAAGTTAGAGAAGATTGATGCACCAATGGGTGAAACAATCACATTCGACAAAGTACTGTTGATTGAAAACGACAAAGGCGCACAAGTGGGCACACCTACTCTGTCGAATGCCTCAGTTTCAGCGGAGATCGTTAGCCATGGACGCGACAGCAAAGTTAATATTATCAAGTTTCGTCGACGCAAGCACTCAATGAAACGCCAAGGTCATCGTCAGTGGTTTACGCAAGTAAAAATTACTGGGATCGCTGCAGATTAAAATACAACCGTTCATTGGTTATTAAGTTCAAGTAGTAAGGTTGGAATAGGAGTAATAAATTTATGGCTCACAAGAAAGCAGGCGGAAGTACTCGTAATGGACGCGACTCGGAAAGCAAACGATTAGGCGTCAAACGGTTCGGTGGCCAAAAAGTGATCGCAGGAAATATCCTGGTACGGCAGCGCGGCACCAAGTTTCACGCCGGCAACAATGTTGGTTTGGGTAAGGACCACACATTATTTGCAAAAGCAGATGGTGAAGTAAAGTTTGAAATCAAAGGTCCTAAAAACCGTAAATTTGTTAGTATTGTTGCAGCATAAAATTATCCTCGTTCAGGCGATTCATACAACTGCCTGAACAAGTAACGGTTTTTTAACTGTCTTTTTATGGCCCTATCGTTTTTGACGGTAGGGCTTTTTTAGTTGTGTAGTTGGTCTTTCCCAACATCCTGTTAACTACATTGCCGTTCAGATTGTTGTCTATAGATTTTGATACAATGCTAACAATTGAATTGAGTGAATAACCTATGAAATTTGTTGATGAGGCCACTATTTTTGTCCAAGCGGGCAATGGAGGTAATGGCTGTCTCAGCTTTCGCCGTGAAAAATACATTGCTAAAGGTGGTCCCGATGGCGGTGATGGCGGTGACGGTGGCAGTATCTTCTTACAGGCCGATAGCAACTTGAATACTTTGGTGGATTACCGTTTCCAGCCAAGATACAAAGCAAAAAATGGCGCAAGTGGGCAAGGTGCTAATTGCACTGGCGCCAAAGGCATTGATCTGGTATTAAAGGTGCCGGTTGGTACATCCGTTATCGACGTTGAAACTGACGAATTTTTAGGAGATATTACTCGCGATGATGAGCAGCTACGAGTAGCCCAGGGTGGATTTCATGGTTTGGGAAATACGCGCTTTAAATCCAGTGTTAATCGTGCACCAAGGAAAACTACGCCAGGATCTGAAGGTGAATCCCGGCAGTTAAAATTGGCGCTAACGGTACTGGCTGATGTGGGTTTATTGGGCATGCCCAATGCGGGTAAGTCGACATTAATTCGTGCAGTTTCCGCGGCTAAACCTAAAGTAGCCAATTACCCTTTTACAACCCTGACGCCTAATTTAGGTGTGGTCTCAGTGCAATCGTACAAAAGCTTCGTGATCGCCGATATCCCAGGCCTGATTGAGGGAGCGTCGGCTGGAGCTGGCTTGGGCATCCGTTTCTTAAAACATCTCGCTCGCTGTCAAATTTTATTACATTTGGTTGATATTGCACCCATCGACGGTTCTGATCCTATCGCCAATACACACAGTATTTTTCGTGAGCTAGAACACTTTAGCCCTACGTTGGGACAACGTGAATGTTGGTTAGTATTGAATAAAACTGATTTATTAACTGCAGATCAAGTCGAGCAACGACAGCTTGACCTAACTAATGCTCTCAATTGGCGTGGACCGTTGTATGCTATTTCAGCGGTTGGCAATGATGGCACGGCAATATTGTGTCAAGATATGCAAGCTCGGCTCGACGATATCAGGCAAGCAGAGAATGATCAGCCTGAGCTATTGCAAGAGAAACGGGAATTTCAGCGTAAAATCCAGCGTGAAGCCGAATTGTGTATAGAAGCTTTAAAGCATAAACGTCAACAGCAAAAATCATTTCGAAATGATGACGATTACGATATTGAAGTCGAATATGCAAAGTAAGTTTTTTAAAGTAACAGGCAATATCAGTGCCCTTTGATCGCCAACATATCAAACGTACTCAACTCTGGGTCATCAAAATAGGCAGTGCTTTACTGACTGATAACGGTCGCTGTTTGGATGTTATCGAGATACAGCGTTGGGCTGATCAGATGGC
>CAZEUZ010000134.1:0-4098 GCA_964515805.1 uncultured Cellvibrionaceae bacterium
AATAAAATACCTAATGTCAACAGACCTAATAATGTCTCTTGTGGTTTGATATTGTGGATAAGGTCGGGCAATTGAAACAATGTTTGAGCAACGCCACCTGGCGGTGACGCTTGCCCCAAAAAAGGAGCAATTTGCAAGAGAATCAGAATAATGCCAATACCCGACATAAAACCGGAGATGACGCTGTATGGCATCAGGGTAATATACTTCCCCAGCTTTAGCATCCCTATCAGTATCTGAAATAATCCAGCGATCATCACTACCGTGAAAGACATAGCCAAACCCTGCTCGGGATTGGTCGCCATCATGGTAGTGAGGACCGCCGTCATGATTACTGTCATGGGGCCTGTCGGCTCGGATATGAGAGTCGGTGTACCGCCAAAAGTAGCGGCAAAAAGGCCGACTAGGATAGCGCCGTACAAACCGGCTTCGGCACCTGCGCCGGAAGCAACGCCAAATGCCAGTGCAATGGGTAGAGACACGATGGCAGCGGTGAGGCCACCTATAATATCACCGCGCAAATTGTCGAGGTTAAAGTGGTTAAAAAGACCTACCATAAAAGATAACCTCATGAAAAGGCCTCAGCTTACAGAGAAAATTAGCTTAACGATCTCAAACTGATTACCGATTCAATGCTTTTTATTTCACCAATAGCCTCTTCGGAGGGAAGTGTCTCCAAGTCAATAATATTATAGGCAATCTGTTCCTTGCTTTTGTTGACCATGTCAATCACATTGACTTTATATTTATTGAATACTGACAAGACATCGCCCAACACACCGGATACATTATGGTTAGCGAAGGTTAGTCGGCAACCTTCCGCATTTGATCCATCCATAAAAATTGCCGGAAAATTGACAGAATTACGAATATTGCCGTTTTCCAGATAATCCATCAATTGATCAGCTGCCATCACCGCGCAATTTTCCTCTGCTTCAATGGTGCTGGCTCCGATATGCGGCATAGCGATCACTTTTTCATTAGACAACAAACAAGGTTCAGGAAAATCACAGACATACCAACCTAAATGATTTGCCTCTAAACTATCGACTACCGCCTGTGGATCAACAATTGAGCTGCGGGCAAAATTCAACAACACGGCACCGGGTCTGATTGATTTCAACATATCCGCGTTAATGAGATTGTTGGTAGCCTCAATCGCAGGGACATGAACGCTGACATAATCGGCATTGGCAAGTAGAGACTGCAAGTTCTCCATCTTTTGGACTTGGCTGGGTAAACGCCACGCTGCCTCCACTGAAAGTGCGGGGTCATAACCAAGCACCTTCATGCCTAGCGCCAATGCCATATCAGCCACCATCGAACCGATTGCTCCCAAGCCGACGATACCAATCGATTTACCGTACAATTCGGAACCGGCAAAACGTTTTTTTTCAGCTTCCAATTGCTTATTCATAAGCGCTTTGTCGGTAATATCTTTGAGGCTTTGTGCATAACGCATGCCTTTTACAATACCTCTTGTACTCAATAATAAACCAGCCAACACCAGCTCTTTAACTGCATTGGCGTTAGCTCCGGGGGTATTAAATACCACTATGCCTTTTTTTGTGTACTCTTCTATGGGAATATTATTGACGCCGGCACCTGCCCTGGCAACTGCCTTGACAGTATCCGCCACAGGTTCTTTGTGCAATGGGTAACTGCGCAGTAGTAGCGCATCGGGGCACTCCGTATCACTCGACAATTCATAATGATCCCGAGGAAATCGGTCGAGACCTTTGACGGAAAGTTGATTGTAGATCTTGATTTTAAACATAGATTATTTCACTTGTTGGTAAGCCCAATGTAACCAAGGCATCAATGCCTCTAGGTCACTTTTTTCAACGGTAGCACCACACCAAATACGCAGCCCGGAGGGTGCATCGCGGTAGGCACCGATATCGAATGCTACTGACTGTTGAGATAACAGTTGTTGCATGTCTTTAACTTGCTGTTCGCTCACATCTAGTGTCAGGCAGACACTGGTGTTGGAACATATACTAGGCTCTCTGGCCAAAAAATCGATCCAATCATGTCTCTCCACAAATTGTTTAATGACATTAAAATTTTCCTCTGATTTGGCAATAGCGGCGTCAGCGCCCCCCAGATAACCGATCCAATCGAGTGCATCGAGATAATCAGCTACGCAAAGCATGGAAGGTGTGTTGATCGTTTCGCCATGGAATATCCCCTCAATTAACTTGCCTCCCTTGGTCATACGGAAAATTTTAGGCAGAGGCCATGGAGGGTTGTAAGACTCTAGCCTTGCAACTGCACGTGGACTGAGTATCAACATGCCGTGAGCACCTTCGCCGCCTAGCACTTTTTGCCAAGAAAACGTGACAACATCTAGCTTTTCCCAAGGCAAATGCATGGCAAAGACAGCCGATGTCGCATCGCATATTGTCAAACCGTCGCGATCATCAGCAATCCAATCACCATCAGGCACCCTAACACCCGAGGTAGTGCCGTTCCAGGTAAAGACAACATCGTTGGCAAAATTTACCTCGGATAAATCCGGCAGATCACCGTATTCCGCATCGATTACATTGACATTATCGAGTGATAACTGTTTGGTGATATCGGTAACCCAACCAAGACCAAAGGATTCCCAAGCCAGTACATCAACGCCTCTCGCTCCCAGCAATGACCACATGGCCATTTCGACGGCGCCGGTATCGGAAGCGGGCACTACGCCAACTCGATAGCCCGATGGCAAAGCCAGGAGCTTAGCCGTCTGTTCACAGGCGCGCCGAAGTGCAGATTTACCAATTGATGAGCGATGAGAACGTCCCAAAGTACTGATATCGAGCAGAGAAGGGTCGTATCCAGGTCGCTTACTACAAGGACCTGAAGAAAAATTGGGATTTTGTGGTTTAATATCCGGTTGCATAATATTCTCAAGTAATGGTGCTGAAGACGTAATTAAGTTAACTATGGGAAGATGAAACTGTATCAG
This sequence comes from uncultured Cellvibrionaceae bacterium, assembly GCA_964515805.1. Taxonomy (GTDB): domain Bacteria; phylum Pseudomonadota; class Gammaproteobacteria; order Pseudomonadales; family Cellvibrionaceae; genus CAZEUZ01. The sequence goes on from CAZEUZ010000134.1 coordinate 2,960, forward strand.
TACAACAATTGATCAGTACAAAATTGATCAGTACAACAAGGTGAACAGCTGCCGTTGATAGTCCGCTGCTAGCGGGTCGCCTTTTTCCAAAGAAGTGAGAATATCTAATAAGGTTTTTTTGACTTGACCCTCATTGGCATTGATGTCGTTACGTAATATCTCCATCAAGATATCGAGACCCTGCTTATGGTGATTTTGTTGACTTAACTTAATTGCCAACTCACAAGCAACGCTATAGTTATCGGGCTGTTGCCGCCATTCTTTTTCAAGAGCATCTAATTCCGGACTTAAGGCGGCATTATCTTTGAGATCCAACAATGATAACAACCGGTGGTATTCAGCACCCGTATCAGATGTTTTTATAACATCCAGTAACTGCTTGGCTTCATCACATCGATTTAACTCAATTAAACTCAACGCTAATAGTTTTGCTATATCAGTCTGTTTTTCAGAATCGGTATACGCTTGGCGCAAGAGCGGCAGAGCCTGCTGATGTTGTTCTTGCTCCTGCAACTCTTTCGCCTGTTGCACCAGTGAATCCCAGGGATCGGGCAAATATTTTCGCAATAATGTGCGCACCTGCGCTTCGGTTTGAGCACCGGAAAAACCATCGACAGGCTGACCTTGTTTAATGATCATCACCGTCGGTAAACTGCGTACACCAAACTGAGCAGCCAACATTTGTTGATCATCTGCATTCACTTTAGCCAGTATCAACTGGCCAACATACTGTTGCGCCAATTTTTCCATAATTGGCATTAGCTTTTTACAGGGGTCACACCAGTCTGCCCAAAAATCAACGACTACCAACTGTTCATGTGATTTACCAATGATATCCTGGGCATTGTCGAGGGTAAGGTCGATAATGTTGTCTGTATGTTCTTCAATCAATGCTGTCTGTCGCTTAGATAGGATAATTAATTGAGGTTAGAGTGAACCGGTCAAATGTATAGCTTACGTATAAATTAAAGTAGGTCATGATATGCTACTTTACAAGAGATATACAATACCAACCACCCACTAACTTTATTTCGAATTTTGATATCCAAACATTACCGAGCAAATCTATTAATAAAACGGCGAACCTAAAAGTCGCTATCCCCGCAGCAAGCTGACGGGGTATTACGCGATTTTTTCCC
>CAZEUZ010000135.1:0-7381 GCA_964515805.1 uncultured Cellvibrionaceae bacterium
CTGTTCCAAGCATTAGTAACACCATTTCTTAAACCATTGAGAATAGAGGTAGGCCACTTTGACATAATTTATGGTTGCATACTTTTACTGGCTATCTCGTAGACGTCTTTTGATAAATTTGGGATGTTCAGTATACGTTCCAACGCTTGTTTCATTAACAGCTGTCTAGCCGAACTGTACTTCTTCCATCGGGTTAACGGTGTCAGCATGCGGGCGGCTATTTGCGGATTAATGTCATTGATGACCATAATCTGTTCACCTAGAAAAGCGTAACCTTTACCGGATTCCTGATGAAAATTAATAGCGTTTGCATTTGTAAAGGCGCCGATCAGTGACCGCACTTTGTTGGGGTTTTTAATATCAAAACTGTCGTGGTGCATCAATCGCTTGACATTGTCCAATGCATAACTGTTCGGCGCAGTTGCCTGCACCTGTAACCATCGATTAATTACCAAATTCTCATGACGCCATTTTTGGTAAAAACCATCCAATATGCGCTCTCGCTCTGCTTGTACCGATGCCAATGGACTGTGGCAAACGGCAGTAAGCGCCGCCATCACATCGGTCATGTTATCAGCTTCACCCAACTGCTGGTAACAGCACTGATGAATGCTGTCATCATCCAATAACATAAGATAAGACAGCGCTGTATTTTTTAGACTGCGTCGAGCAATATCATCAGCGCCAATAGTATATGGTCTATCAGTGGACAAATCACTATAGAGCTGCCACCAAAGCGCCTTGAACTCATTGGCGAGAGATTCTTTTAACCGGCTGCGGGCATGATGAATAGCATCAACATCGATAATCGTTGCTATTTCGGACAAATACGCTTCTGATGGCAATGTCAGCATCAAAGACATCATGGCCTTATCCAGACTTGGATTTTCCAGTATTCGTTTGAAACCTTGATGCAAACTGTTATCTTTAATCGCTGTATCGCCGGATGCATTATACATTTGTACAAGATCACCAATAATCGATACTGCCAGTTGTTGACCGGCATCCCACTGGCAAAAGGCGTCGTCATCCTTTGCCATTAAACGCAGATAATCATTGCGTGAATAATCGTAATGAACTCGCACTGGCGCTGAAAATTTACGCAACAGCGACGGCACCGGTTTTTCCATGACGTCGATGAAGATAAATGTTTGCTGTTTGCGGGTAAGCTCCAACAAATCGGTAGTGGTGTTTTCGAAATGTTTATCTTCAGCACGGGAAGTATTGTTATCACTTAGGTTAAGCGGTAAACAACCTGATTCTCCCACTAAACCTACGGCAAAGGGTATATGAAAGGGCTGGTCGGAATCCTCGCAAGATTGGGTTAAGGTCAACTGGTAACTATAGGAATCCGGATCATACTTACCAGTAACTTCCACTGAAGGGGTACCCGCTTGGGTATACCAGTGTTTAAATTGGGTTAAGTCTGCGGAAGAGGCATCAGCCATCGCCTGTATAAATTCATCAATGGTTACTGCCTGACCATCGTGACGTTGAAAGTAAAGATCTGATCCCTTGCGAAACAAGACTGAACCTATCAAGGTAGAAAGCATGCGGACGACTTCAGCCCCTTTTTCATAAACTGTCAAGGTGTAAAAATTCGATATCTCTATGTAGGATGAAGGCTGTACTGGATGACGCATGGGTCCAGCATCTTCAGCAAATTGCAATGTCCGCAATAAGGTGGCGTCCTCAATTCGCTTCACCGGTCGTGAGCCCATGTCTGCCGAAAATTCAGCATCTCGAAACACGGTAAAGCCCTCTTTTAAACTCAATTGGAACCAATCACGGCAGGTAACACGATTGCCAGACCAGTTATGAAAATACTCATGGGCGACAATTGCTTCGATACGCTGAAAATCTGCATCGGTAGCCGTTTTCGGATTGGCAAGTACGCAAGAGGTATTAAAAATATTTAGGCCTTTATTTTCCATGGCTCCCATATTGAAGTGGTCGACAGCAACAATCATAAAGATATCCAAGTCATACTCCCTGCCGTAGACTTGTTCATCCCATTTCATCGCCTTCTTTAGCGAGTTGACGGCGTGATCACATTTATCCAAATCCTTACTTTCAACGTAAATACGAATGGTCACTCTACGGCCGGAACAGGTAGTAAAGTAGTCTTCAATAAATGCCAAATCACCAGCCACCAAAGCAAAGAGGTAAGCAGGTTTTTTAAAGGGATCATTCCATTTAACCCAGTGTCTGCCTGCTGGCAATATACCACTGTCGATCAAATTACCGTTGGATAGAAGCACTGGATAAGCCGTTTGGTCGGCAATTATTTTAGTAGTGAAAACACTCATCACATCCGGACGATCGAGGTAAAATGTGATTTTACGAAACCCTTCCGCTTCACACTGGGTACAGTACATACTGCTGGATCGATAAAGCCCTTCTAGGGAAGTATTATTTTCAGGGTCAATAATTGTAGTACACGATAACTGACATTGATCGGGTATGTTTATAATCAGGCTCTGACCATTTAATTGATCATCTAACCGATAATCCGAAAGACTTTTCGGCACATTATCGATACTGACTTGCTCCAGCTTAAGATCTTGACCTTGCAGTACCAATGGGTTGTTATTATTGGCTTCGGGGTTGCGCCGAATCACCAGTTTAGAAACCACTCTGGTGAATTCTTCTTGCAAATCAAATGTTAATTTTGTTTCTTCAATAAAAAAATCAGGGACACGATAATCTTTCAAATAAACTGGTTGTGGTTGCACGTCTTTCATATTAAACCCAGTTTAGCGGCTCACTGCTAGAATTATCTCGAATTGAGGTTTCGTCCTGTTTGTTGTTTCCACAACCGGTTTTTTCTGTCGGCGGGATATAACCAGCGCGCTCTTCGGCAGGCAGATGTTTCGCTTCGTAGGCAATAATCGCCTGCAAGGAGTTCTGACGTTGTTCAACAGTAAGTTTTGCACCCGTTGGCCAACGACCCGTTTCAACGGCAGTTTTTAAATTTTGATAAATTTCAGGAGTAATACTGTCTATTAGGTGCTGAAAACTACTACTCATAATCAGGCCTGTCGAAATGAAAATTTAGCTATTCACAGGAAGAAATTGATGGCGCACTCGGGAGGATTCGAACCTCCGACCGCTCGGTTCGTAGCCGAGTACTCTATCCAGCTGAGCTACGAGTGCGTAATTGAAAAATCCAGTGCTGATCAATAGAAAAATACAGCTTGTGGTGGACTTGTCCAGCTGCGAACAGCAGCGTAATAGTAGAGATTTGTACTACCAGCGTCAAGCTTGTTATTGCGCCGTGTTTTGTCGAGACAGTGTGTCATTAGCAAACAGCATTACCAATCGTTTGTTATGGATTCATTTGTTATGTAATATACTGTGAAAAGCAAAAGCCACATAATTCATATCTAAAACGAGTGAAAAATAATACAGGAGCTGCGCTGTTACCTTCTTAAGTTTAGATTTTTGCGTCAAAAAAATATGAGAATTCTAGCGCCAGATTTTCTATGAAACACACCGAAATAAAAAAGCTACTCCCATCTGTAATGCAACGTTCTATGACTAACAATAGTCTACCCAATGGAATAGATGGTAATAAGGGTAGTTCAGTACTGAACACCTTTATTGAATTGATGGAAAAAATGCATACACCTACTGAGGATTTATTGGATAATCTTCATAACGTTTTCAACCCCAGACAAGTACCTGAGCGCTTTCTTCCAATGCTCGCCCATTGGACCAACTTAATCAACCTATTCCAACCTGACAAAGCAGGATCGGAACCCTCATTTTGGAAGGAGAGAACATTACCTACAGAGCCAGGTTATCTCCGCGAGTTAATTGCAATGTCAGTGGAAATATCACAATGGAGAGGGACTAATTACGGCTTAAAGAAAGTACTGCAAATGGCGACGGGAATAAGCAACTTTAATATTAAAGAAACGGATAAACCTTTTCATATACAAGTGGGTGTACCGGAAGAAGCGCAGAAATATTGGGAATTAATACAACGTATCGTTGAACAAGAAAAACCGGCTCATATCACGGCAGAGGTCTTTATCGCCAATAGTGAGGATCTTGATTTCGATTATGAGAATCCAGAGAATGAAGACGAGTATTACGAAGATGAGAGTGAATACCCTGACTATGAAGATGAAGAACAGGACGAGGATCAATACTATGAAAATGAAGACGAATACTATGAAGATCAGTACTCCGAGGAGCAAGGAACCCCAACCGTAAATAAAGACACTAGGCAACCATCACCTGCTAAAACTCAACCACCTGTTGACAAAAAACCCGGCAAGTCGGTAAGTAAATCAACCAATAACAGAAAATCTGGCAAGCCCACTGCTAAAGCAAATAAAAGCACTGAATCCGGCAATCAAGCGAGAAAACCAAGTAATAGAAAAAAACCTACTAAGCCGCCCCGGAAATAATAAGCTTAGAGTGAAAAATAAGCTTAGAAAGTGAAAAATGTTGGTAATTGCCAGTCATATATACCAAAGCCAGCTAAACATAAATTCGAGGTTCTACATCTAATTGTACGCCGTATCGGTCAGCAATATCTGCTTGCACCAATTTGGCAAATGCAATGATATCAGTACCTGAGTGCTTTTCGGGATTAATCAAAACCAATGCCTGCCGATTATGCATACCGACGCCACCAATAAACTTCCCTCCCCAGCCAGCATTATCTAATAACCAGCCGGCAGCCAACTTGTAATGGGTTTGAGCTTGAGTATAACTGACAATTTGAGGGCATCGTTGACGTAGATTTTGGTAATCCTTGACTGTAATCAGTGGGTTGGTAAAAAAACTTCCTACATTGGGGATCTTCTGAGGATCCGGTAACTTGCTCTGGCGCACAGCGATCACCGTATCGGCAATTAACTGAGCGGTCGGCACACTTGTCAAAGTTGCTGGATATGCTTCCATTGCCTTTGCCAAAGCCGGGTAACTCAGGTTCCAACAAGGTTGTTTACTGAGGCGCAAGCCGACCTGAGTAATCACTGTTTGATCTTTCAGCTGATTTTTGAAAATACTGTCTCGATAACCGAACTGACATTCTTCTCGGTTAAATCGTTGTTTGACGCCAGACGCTATCTCAATCGCATCAAGGTGGTCAAAAATATCCGCCAATTCAACGCCATACGCGCCAATATTCTGTATAGGTGCAGCGCCCACCGTACCGGGTATTAATGCCAGGTTCTCAATGCCGTAATAGCCTTTTTTGACGCACCATAAAACCAGTTGGTGCCAATTTTCACCGGCGCCGATGGTTAGATAAACATCCGTATCAGTTTCGGCAATTACTCTGATACCGGTAATCGCCATCTTAATCACTAAACCCGGAAAATGCTCACTCAATACAACATTACTGCCGCCACCCAGGACGAGCACAGAATGTCTATGTTGCGCAGCAAAATTGAGCGCAGCTAATAGATCCGATTCATCGGTGATTTCCGTAAACCAACGGGCAGTAGATGGAACAGCCAACGTATTCAATGATTGCAAATCGTAATAATCGTCAACTTTTATAGTATGTACCCATTGAATCTCTGAAGGATATATTACCCACCGCTTGCGGCAAAATAATTTTTAAACTTATTTTCTTCTCAGGACGAGTTTATTAATTAGGCAGACAATAAGTGTTTTTGCTTGATCATACCGATTAACTTGTCTGCGGATCGCTCTATCACTGATAGCACTCTCTCGAACCCGCCGTTACCACCGTAGTAAGGGTCGGGAACCTCCTCCATTAATGAGGCACCACAAAATGGTAGGAACAACGCCAGTGTTCCCGGGTAGTTATCGGGGCAAATATCTTGCAGATCAGACAGATTACTTTTATCCATCGCGAAAATATAATCGAAACCATTAAAATCATTGTCAGAGACTTGACGTGCGCGCAGATGATCCATGGCATAACCGTGCTTGGTAGCTACTTCACAGGTCCGCCGGTCAGGCGGAGAACCGACGTGCCAACTACCCGTTCCTGCAGAATCGACTATAACCTGTTTACTCAGCCCCTCTGCATGTATCTTTTGTTCAAAAATAGCATGTGCTGTCGGTGAGCGGCAAATGTTACCTAAACAAACAAATAATACCTTAATTGACATGGCGTAGTTATCTCTTTTCTCTTTCTTTCATTGATTATTATAGCTACCTAAGTCTATATCTATCTATATGACCATCTTACTGAATCTCTGACGAATTCGGGTTAAATCTTCTTCTGTATCAATGCCACCAGGAACGGCTGCAAGTGCTTCTGCAACGTGAATGTTTTCACCATTAAATAAAACACGTAACTGCTCGAGGCATTCTAACTTTTCTAATGGCGCCATAGGCCAGTGAACAAAGCGGTTTAATAAACTGACTCGATAGGCATAAATGCCAATATGACGATAGGCCTGAATATCTGCTGTTTCTCCCATACCATCCACTCGTAAGTTGTCGCGAACAAAGGGGATGGAAGCTCGTGAAAAATACAGTGCACGACTATTGATATCAGCAACAACTTTGACTACATTAGGATTGATAAAATCATGGCTGTCAGTAATTTTTTCGTACAGCGTAGCAACGGCGAACTGTTGATTTTGTTGTAAATTAGCTGCGACTTGATCAATAACAATCGCTGGTATGAAGGGCTCATCACCCTGCACATTAACAACGATATGATCTCTATCCAGCTGGAGTAAATTGGCGGTTTCTTGGAGCCGATTAGTACCGGAATTATGTTCGGCAGCTGTCATTACCACGCGTCCACCAAATGCATTGACTGCATCAACTATTTGCAGATCGTCGGTAGCTACGACGACACGGTGAGCTTGGCTTTGCGAAGCACGCTCATAGACATGTTGTACCATGGGCTTACCGCCAATCAACGCCAGTGGCTTACCGGGTAATCGGCTGGAACCATAACGCGCAGGAATAATGACCGTAAACAAGGGCGAGCGGATATCTTGGGCTGTGTTTACTTTAAGCATCAATGATTTATTTGGCAGTTACCAGACTGCTCACCTCTGTCACCAACTCTGAAGGCAATTGCACTGCTGTTTCCAACACCCACCAATAAGGACTGGCAAATGTCTGACATTTAACAGCATCCTTAGTCGTCATCAGGACAACATGCTCTCGCCAGCGAGATAAATCGTCGTAAGTAAATTGATAATGATCTGGGAAAATATGCTCTTCACTGTCTATTCCTAACTCTTGCAATGTTGAGAAGAAACGCTGAGGATTGCCAATACTAGCGATCGCTTTCAACTTTACACCGACTCGCTGACGATATTGAGTATGCGATAACCATGGCAATGAAGAAAGTGGGTAATAAGTATTTGATTGAATATGTAGCCAACGTTTCGGCTGCATTTTTATAGAAGCTATTTGGCTTGCTTTA
>CAZEUZ010000136.1:0-7761 GCA_964515805.1 uncultured Cellvibrionaceae bacterium
CAACAACCTAACAGAAGAAAGAGCAAAACAACGAGAGAAGGCGTCGCCAGTAACGACAGTAGACCGGCCAAACGACCTGCAAATTGGGAACCACGCCAGCAAACTAGAAAGAAAAAGCCGCAAACTACTCATACTGGTGGATCCACTGCCAGTAATGAACTTGCAGCTATTGAAAAACCAAGGGCTCCTACCAAATCCGAGATAAAAATCGAACAGCCTACCGACTTTAACAGGCCCACTTCAAAAGAAAAAGTTGACTTTGTTCAGGCAGAACAGGAATCTAAGGTAACTGGCAAGACTATAGATAAACAAAAAACTTCCTCTATACGAGCTAAGAACGACCCCCGCTCCAATCCTAAAATAGCAAAAGAAACGGTCATTATTACTGAGTCAGCCGCACTTGTAACTGAATCAGCGCCATTAGACACATCAAAACCTGCGGCAATAAAACACAACCCTCGAGACCTGACACGTCCAATCAACGACCCTAGATTAGAGAAGTAAAATACCGATCAGTACACAACGCAACAAATAACTATGGCAACAAATAACTATGGATTATTTCCGTACTCCTTGCTCCTGAAAATAACCTCTGTATAATCCTTTCCTCGAAAAGGTGGGGTGGCTGAGTGGTCGAAAGCGGCGGTCTTGAAAACCGTTGAGTGTAACAGCTCCCAGGGTTCGAATCCCTGCCCCACCGCCAAAAACTTTTCACACCAGATGATAAAAAGTAAACCAGACTTTCATTTGGCTGATTTTCACTGCACTAGAGAAATCAGAAAAATGACAAATACAACCACTGCTACTAACGGAATAATCACCCCTTTCCAGTCTTTATTCTCTACTTGAGCGCTCGCTTCCATCATCTGTTTTGCACGAGGTATTAGATAGACGAGCATCAATATTAAAGCTGTGGCGTATAACAATTTCATCCAATCGAAACCACCCGATTCCATTCCTACACTTTCCATCATCTTTTCCTCCAAGCTTTGTTAAACACAAATAAAAAAGCCTCGAAAATTCGAGGCTTTTCAAGGATATTGCTAGAAAGTCTAGTCATTTCCACTAAACACACCGAGTATCTGCAGCAAGCTTACAAAGATGTTGTAAATACTCAAATACAACCCTGCTGTCGCCATGATGTAGTTGGTTTCACCGCCATTGATAATTCGGCTAGTATCAAGAAGGATAAAGCCGCTCATGATCAATATCACCACGGCCGAAATTGCTAGTTGTAACCCGGGAATTTGGAGAAAGATATTTGCGAGCATTGCAACTAAAACCATAATAACACCGGCAAACAGCATGCCACCCAGAAAACTAAAGTCTTTTCTTGTGACCAACGCATAGCCTGAAAGACCAAGAAAAATTGCACCAGTGCCGCCCATTGCCGTCATAATCACTTGGCTGCCACCCGGTAGAGAAAGGTAGGCATTAAGCATAGGACCCAAACCAAATCCTAAAAGTCCAGTGAAACCAAATACGACGAAAATTCCCGTGGAGGAATTAGCTGTTCGGGGAAGGACGAACCAAACCAATATAAGAGCACCGATCGAAGCGATCATGCTCACCATTGGTGGCGGAGCTACGGCCATAGATACGCCGGCCATCAGAGCGCTGAAAAACAGAGTCATAGCCAAAAGCTGGTAGGTACTTCTTAGCACTTTGTTCTTAACTTCTGCAGATACTACAGAACCAGTAAAGATTGTTTGTGGATTCATTTTAGAAAAATCTCCTTGAGTAATTACTTAAACTACTGCCATATAAGACAAATAATATGATATTCAGTTCAGAGCGAATCATATAATTTGCAACGTTCAAACTCACCAACGTATTGTAACAAAACTCAGTCTTTTTCAACACCTATGCACTGACTATCTCGAACGGTATACTTGGCTAATGTTGCAATATTAACAAAATCCGGCGGATAGTACTCACATGCCACGATACTACCGTATTTTTCGGCTGATATTCTTACCATGATTTTCTCACTTGCCGTCTATGCACCACCAACATCACCAGCCAGCGATAGTGCTTATCAGTTCGCCAATGCTGTGGTATCGTCCGAGCAACATCAGCTTTATCGCGTATTTTTCTACTACGAAGGCGTGTATAACGCTTCGCTGCTTAACTGCATTCCTCAGGACGAAACGGATCACACCGACCGCTGGCAAAACCTGTCGATACAACATAAGGTCGATTTAGTCGTCTGTATTGCAGCCGCATTACGCCGTGGCGTTATCGATCAAAGCGAGGCCAATCGCTATGAAAAACCAGCATCAAACTTAGCAGATCAGTTTTCCCTCTCAGGTTTGGGTCAGTTGGTTGAAGCAACCGTGAAATCCGACCGTTTGATCACTTTCGGATAGTGTTACTTGAACAAGAAAAAACTATTATTTGTTATTCGCCACAGCCCTTACGGTAATTTGCTGGCCAGGGAAGGTTTGGATGCCATACTCGCTGCCTCTGTCTATGAACAAGCGTTGTCAGTGCTATTTTTGGATGATGGTGTGTTTCAATTGGCAAGTGCAAAAAAAACCACCTTGGAACAAAAAAGCATTTCAAGGTTACTATCTGCCTTTCCTCTTTACGACATCAATAAAATATTTGTTTGTCAATCGTCACTAGAGCAACGCAGTTTGGATATAAACACGTTGTGTCTTGCTGTAGAACCGTTAGACAGCGATGAAGTGCACTATTTAATGCAGCAACAAGATCAACTGATCAGTTTTTAATAATGATTTTACATACGGTCAACAAATCACCTTTCCAACAAGCCACACTCGCTCAATGTATTCAACGTTGTGCTGACGGCGATGGTATTATTTTGGTGGAAGATGGTGTCTACGGTGCACTGCAGCATAACCCTCAAGCTAATAAACTATCAACTATCAACTGTTTCGCGATCAAATCCGATATTCAAGCTCGGGGACTATCCGACAAGTCACTGATCAAAAAAATAGAATTGATAGACTTTGAGTACTTTGTTGCACTAACTTGCCGTTATTCGTTAGTCATGAGTTGGTATTAAGACAGCTAATGGCGGAAGTAGTAAAAGTGGCGCTCGTATGTAAAGGCAAAATCATAGCCACTGATAGTGAAGGCTACCTAAAAAATCTGAGTGATTGGTCTAAAGATATTGCCCAATTGATTGCCGATAGAGATTCCATAGTAATGAGCAAAGACCATTGGGAAATTATTCATATGCTACGTGCTTTTTACAACGAATATCAGTTATCGCCCACTATGCGAGTACTGGTTAAATACATTGGCGCCCATCTGGGTAAAGAGAAAGGCTCTAGCATCTACCTATTGCAACTATTTCCTGGCAATCCAGCCAAGGTGGCAGCACGCATAGCAGGTCTACCCAGACCAACCAATTGCCTATAATGAACATCTATCCGATCGATCCAAAATATTATCAGCAACAATTGGATCATAAGATCATTCAATTTAAGCATGATCTATCCAGGCTAAACATAACGCACACATTACCTGCGATAGCTGTCTATCCGTCGGAGCCACTCCATTATCGAATGCGAGCCGAATTTAAAATATGGCATCAAGGGGATAAAGCACATTACGCTATGCATAAACCAGGTGTTCGCAATCAACCCCATGTGATTGACGATTTTAAGGTTGCCTCAAAGGCAATTAACGACGTGATGCCGACAATATTAAGGGCGATTAACCGTTGCTCAGTTCTACGTAAGAAACTATTTCAAATAGAATTTCTCAATTCAATGAAAGGCGATATGTTAGTCAGTTTGATCTATCATAAACCATTGAATGAAAATTGGATAAACACTGCTAAATCGTTAAAAGACGAATTGGGCATACACATTATAGGACGCAGCCGCAAACAAAAAATCGCATTAGACCGCGATTATGTTATGGAACGTTTTAACATAGCAAATATCGATTATGACTATCGACAGGTTGAAGGCACGTTTACTCAACCCAATGCGGGGATTAATGTAAAAATAATCGAGTGGGCACTGGCTCAAAGTCACCATTTCGGTAGCGATCTGTTAGAACTGTACTGTGGCAATGGCAACTTTACTCTGCCACTTGCGGCTCATTTTAACCATGTGTTAGCGACGGAAATCTCTAAGACAGCTGTTAATTCAGCCAATTACAATATAAAAAACAATAACATCGATAATATTATGGTTGTCCGTATGTCTAGCGAAGATTTTTCACTGGCAATGGATAAGGTGAGGCCTTTCCGGAGATTACAGCACATCGATCTGGATAACTATCAGTTTTCCACTGTTTTTGTCGACCCGCCACGAGCAGGATTGGATAGCCATACGCTAGAAATTATCAGACGTTTCAATAATATTATCTATATATCGTGCAATCCAATGACGCTGATCGACAATGTGAAGCAATTAAATACCAGCCACAAAATCAGCGCATTGGCTGCGTTTGACCAATTCCCCTATACGAGCCATCTAGAAACCGGGGTTATACTCGAAAAGTTTTCAGTATAACAACATAAAATAGCGTCATTATTCCATTTTATGTTGTGCAATTTCTCTAACCGGTTTGTAAGAAAACCGATGAATTGGCGTCACACCCAATTGCTTTAACGCCTCTCTATGAGCTGTTGTAGGATAGCCTTTATGCTGCGCCAAACCATAACCCGGATATTTCTTATCCAAAATCATCATGTCTCTATCGCGCGTAACCTTTGCCAAAATTGAAGCAGCCGCTATGGCAGCAATACGCTTATCGCCCTTAACCACCGATTCAGCAGGGTATTTCCAGTCGGGAACTTTATTGCCATCCACCAAGACGTGTTCGGGTTGTATAGAGAGATTCTCGACTGCACGTTTCATCGCCAGCAGACTGGCGTTAAGGATATTCATTTGGTCAATTTCTGCAACGGATGCTCGGGAGATGGAATAGCACATTGCCTGTTTTTTTATAATATCAAATAAATACTCACGCTTTTTTTCTGTGAGGTTCTTAGAATCGTCCAAGTCTGTTATTGTTGCTTGGGGATACAATATCACAGCAGCAGCTACTACATCACCAGCCAATGGCCCACGCCCTGCCTCATCGACTCCAGCAAATAAATCGCCGGAATACTGGGATATAAAAGGATCGTCAATGCGCACTGCTATATTTTCGCCTTTAGCAAACCAATCACAGCTTCGGCTGCTCGATGGTTAGCATTGCACCGCAATTGGTGATGAATATCGTAAAAACAGTTGCGTAAAGTAGATACCCTGTTTGTATCATCGAGAAAATTCAACACCTCAACCGCGATATTTTGCGGTGTTGCACAATCCTGCAGTAGTTCCGGAATCAAACTTTTATCGGCTAACAAATTCGGTAGTGCTATGTACTTAGATTTTAACAAACGAGAAATAATCCAGGCGGATAGTGGCGCCATTTTATAGGCTACAACCATCGGTTTTTTAAGCAACATTGCTTCAAGAGTTGTGGTGCCAGAAGCCATAACCACCACATCAGCCGCCGCCATCAATTCGTGTGACTGACCTTTAATGACAACAAGTGGCAGCTTTATTTCTGCATGCATGTCTGCCAACTGTTGTTCTATTTGAACCTTACGCAAGGTATTTGCCGCTGCCACAACAAATTGTATATTGGGTTTAATCACTGACAACTGTTTGGCCAACTGCCAAAAAATAGGCCCTAGTAATTTAACTTCACCATGGCGGCTACCAGGTAACAAGGCAATAATTGGCGCATCTAAATTTATGGCATGCTGCTTGAATAACCAAGCCTTTGCGTTGGTTTCCTCAGGATCGAGAGGCAACTGATCGGCAAGCGGGTGACCAACAAACTTAACTGGAACATTATGTTGACGATAAAATTGGGCTTCAAAAGGAAACAGCGTTAATACCAGATTCACTGCCTGCGCTATCTTTTTAATTCGGCCTTGACGCCAAGCCCAAACTGATGGGCTGACATAGTGAACTGTCTTTATACCTGAGCGTTTTAACTTCTGCTCTAAGGTTAAATTAAAATCTGGGGAATCGATACCAATAAATGCGTCCACCGGATTGCGCAGAAAATAATCCAGTAGCGATCGGCGGATTTTCAATAACTCCGGCAGACGCTTTAACGGTTCCACGAAGCCCATCACTGACAGTCGCTCTTGCGGAAATAACGACTGGAAGCCTTCGGCAATCATTCGTTCACCGCCAATACCTACGGTCTGCAGGTTGGGGAAATGATCTTGTAAGGCTCTGATTAAACCTGCGCCCAAAATATCGCCGGAGGCTTCACCAACCACTATGCCTATTTTCATTAACTAGCGCACAATTCCTCGAGTAGATTTTTCTAGTGAGTCAATTAACATACGCAAAGGTGGACATACCATGACCAAAGGTTTCAGTTGATCCATGGCTTCATTCAACGTTAAACCACGACGATAGAGAATCTTAAATGCTTTGCTGATTGTGGCAATATCACTTTTAGAAAAGTTGCGGCGGCTCAGCCCCTCCACATTGATACTCTTGGCAGCAGCAGGGTTGCCTGCAACTGTGACAAACGCTGGAACATCTTTGCCAATTGCACTGCCCATTCCGGTAAAACAGTGTGCTCCCAACAAGCAGTTTTGATGTACCAGTGTAAACCCGCCCAAAATAGCCCAGTCTTCAATAATTACGTGACCTGCCAATGCGGCATTATTGACTAAAATACAGTGATCGCCAATAATACTGTCGTGACCTATGTGAACATAGGCCATCAGCAAATTATGGTTACCTATTGTCGTTTCACTGCGATCTTGAATAGTGCCGCGATGGATGGTTACCCCTTCTCGAATGATATTGTTATCGCCAATGACCAACCGAGTCGGTTCACCTGCATATTTCATATCAGGTGTCGCTTCACCTACGGAAGAAAATTGGTAAATATGATTGTTGTGGCCTATTTTTGTGGGCCCTTTGATAACCACATGAGATTCAATCACGCAACCGGATGCTATTTCAACATCGGGACCAATAGTTGTCCAAGGACCTACGCTGACATCTGCTGCAATGCAAGCGTTTGGATCGACAATGGCATGTGAATGAATAGTCTTATCGTTATTTTCCATGGATTGCTAATAAACTACTATTGGGACTTTAAGATACCTTTCTGTCGGCACATAGGATGATCGCGGAAGCTGCCAACTCAGCGTCTACAGAAGCAGTACAATCAAACTTCCAAATACCGCGCTTGTCGCCAAGTACTTTAGCTCTTAACTCCAGGCGATCACCGGGTATCACCTGGCGCCGGAAACGCACATTGTCAGCTCCGGCAAACAGGTAAACAGAGCCATCTTCTGGAGTATTTCCGGTAGACTTAAAACCCAGGATACCCGCCGCTTGAGCCATGGCTTCAACGATCATAACACCAGGAAAAATCGGTACTTTTGGAAAGTGACCATTAAATATATCTTCATTGCAGGTGATGTTTTTGTAAGCGACAATATGCTTGTAGTCTTCCAATTCAGTAACACGGTCAATCAGCAAGAATGGATAACGGTGTGGAAGCCACTTTTTTATCTCACTGGTTGTCATCATATCGTTATCCTCATAGTCATAGTATTCATTAAGCTCTATCTTTTATCATTCGGTTATCAAATTTTTCACTTTTCTGATGAAATCATCCAATTGATTAAATCTGACGGCATTTTTGCGCCATTTTTTTGTCGGCAACATCGGCACACCGGATGAATAAGACCCCGCTGTATCAATTGATTTTGACACCAAGGTCATACCGGTAATATGAACATGG
>CAZEUZ010000137.1:0-7675 GCA_964515805.1 uncultured Cellvibrionaceae bacterium
GACCCGATAGCAGCGCGGCAATGGCAAACGCAAAGGTAACTGAAAAGCCAACGTAACCCATATACAACATGGGTGGATGAAACATCAGTCCGGGATCTTGTAGCAGTGGGTTAAGGTCGCCTCCCTCCACTGGAGGTACGGGTAAAATACGATCAAACGGGTTAGAGGTAAACAACATGAACAGTAGAAAGCCAATACTGATCATACCCATAACCGATAAGACTCTCGCCAACATGGCTAAAGGCAGTTGACGGCTAAATAAACTCACGGCGAAACTCCAACCCGTGAGAATCAAGGCCCACAGTAATAATGAGCCTTCATGTCCGCCCCATACAGCACTAAATTTATATTGTACCGGCAGCAAAGTATTAGAGTGACCGGCCACATAGCGCACGGAAAAATCATCCTGCAAGAAAGCCCAAGTCAAACAACAGAAACTGAATAGGGTGAAAAGAAAACTGCCTGCCGCTAAAGATCGGCTACTACTCATGAGTGAGTGATTGTTAAGATGCACCCCCAGCAGTGGCAATAGCGCCAGCAACAAAGACAAGCAAAGAACAATAATAAGTGAGAAATGGCCCAGTTCAGGGATCATTAACGTTTACTCAACCTCAAGAGGCGGTACGGATTTACCCGTCGGTTCCGCTTTAGCATCTGTCTCTGATTCACTGCGCGTAAGTTTTGCCAGGTCGACACTAGTAATACGCTGATAATCGATTTGATTGAGAGTAAACACTTCGTCCGTGATTTGTTGTTTGACGTAGTACTTATCTTCAAATTCAAGGAATTGATAATTGTGCTGTCGTTGGCCTTTGACAGTAAGAGTTTTAACTGCAGAGCCAACAAATATTGGCGGCTCGGGTATCAGTTCCAATACGCGCAAGTTCGATAGCGCTCTTGCCAAACCTACTGCCTTGTCTTGATACAGTGGTACTGTTTTATCAGCTGGTGATTTTAATATCCAGGCATCTTGTTCTTTGATCAGACGGTAATCAGGGCCTTGAATATGTTTGATATCTCTGACAGCCAATAAGCTTTTATCTAACCACTGTTGATCTTTTATAGGAAAATCAAAGGTATTTAATGGCAAGGCATAGACATTGTCATCACCCAACATTCTCAAATGGACTTTGCGAAAACCAGGCGAAGAACCCAGCAACAGATCGGCAATCTTGTTCCCTTCTTGGAATAGTTGAATGCGGCGTTGGAAATTATCCTCCTGTAATTCAAAGCGCTGATGACTAGCTTTAGTAGTGGCAATAGGCCAGTTGGTCGTCAACGCGGACAGCTTGTTCAACGCAGTATCCAGTTGACTTTGACTGACGGGAAGCTGGTTGAGATTAGCCAGAAACCAAGCATTTTCATCCCTGGTTAGTACTGCGTTTTCTGTTTGTTCAGCGCCCATAATGACAATCTTATCCAGTTTATCTCGATCAAAACTGAGCAATGATTCTGTCTGGTAAGAATCAATCTGTTGGCTGCGTTGCCAGTAGATAACGGATATGAGCAACACTTGTAGACATAAGCATACCGATAAATAAATAGGCAATCGGGTCATTTCTGTCTCCCTATTGAGCAATTATTTGTTGATAGCGTTGCGCCCGCCGCCGCCGATAACGCTTTTCAATCAATGCGATAATAATCAACGCCAATGCTGCTAAACCGTAGTTTAGGTACTCCCAAAACATTTGGGTTTCCTGTTCCATTGGGGGCAGTGTGCGATTAAATTGACCACGGGAGCGTATACTCAGCAGATTAGTATCTTCCAGTGACCAATCGATGGCGTTGGCGATGAGCTGCAAGGTGTTGAGGTATTCAGATCGTTGTGCACTGCTGACCAAGCGAATGATTTCATCACGCATAAAATCATTAGAACTGATGAGAATAATACGAGCCGCTGTCGATGAACGCTCTATCACGCTGTCTATTTGCAAAGTTTGATCGGCATCAGTAGCGATATCAGTGCTATTTTCATCTTCAATTTCCTCAACAGAATCCGTTTCTGCTATCGCAATATCCAATAGTGGTGACGATTGACCACTAAAATAAGAATCAAACTGACCTTCGCTGATCACACCTAAAAGCTGGCGGCCACGCGTTTCCGTAGGTGCAAATGTACTCAATCCTTGTTCGGTAATTTTGGGCATAATATCCAGTGAATCCGATAGCCAAGCCTCGGGTGTACTGTGCAGTAGCTCCGTTACCGTACGTGCTTTGTTTTTATCGTCGTCGACAATAATAGGCGAAGCCCAAGCCAAGGTGACCTGTGGTAATTCCGAAGTGATTAGATTGTCACTGTTCAATCCTTGTTGTCGGATATCGATAAAGAAAGGGTAGTCCAGCATGCGTATTTCTTGGAACTGCAGTCCGCCGATGCTGCGTGTTACCGGTACGGGAAAGGCGGCATTTTGAGGATCTAATACCAGTTTCGGTTCAATGCTCAGCCCATGATGGAGCAACCATTCTTTCAGGCCACTCTCACGTGGTTGAAGTTGCAAACTGCGGTTTGCTAGCTGCGCACTGTAGGGCGATATCATTAACAGTAAGGTTCCACCACGCATCAGGAACTGATCTACAGCAAAAACAGCCTTGGCGTCCAACGATTCGGGCGCCGCCAATACCAGGATATCCGCTTCACCTGAAACACGGCCATCGTCTAAATTTTCTTGTACGACATTGAGCTCTGCTCCAAGAAAGCTCTCCAGTTGATTAAATCTCGGCCCACCAGTGTAACCATAAGGAGTTTGTGGTTGCTGTGAGTTAGGCAACGCCAAGGCAACCGTCTTGGTAAAGCCACTGGCGAACCGTTTAACTGCTGCCTGAAGATTGCGTTCAAATGTTGCTATTTGCATGTCAGTCAGAGGGATCTGCACTAGTTGATCGGCTTTTGACAAAGTCATGTAAAAGTAGAAACGTTGTTGATCAAACAAACTGGTGGCCATTGGTTCAAAGCCATAATTTTCCGCAATTTGGCGACCAATTTCACCATTGTTAGAGTCGGGATCGAGAATTTTCAGCTGCAAACGACCATTGGACTCTGCAGCCATCTCCTCAACTGCCGCAGTAATTTCTTTTTTTAACAGACTCAACTGTTCTGGCAGGCGATCATCAGTGGAAAAATAACCAGTAAATTGCAAACCGCCCTGTACTGTATCAAATAAATTTCCCGCTGCCTGGTAACTGTTGAGCACTTTTTTAATTGCTCTCGTTAAATCATGCTCTGGGTTGCGCAGTTGTACGTCAATACTGGTTTCACTGTCAGCGCCAACCTCAATCAGATCGCGAAAAGCCAGCACCTCGTATTCATCACCGTAATGGACCAGCACGTTGAAATAGGAACTAACAATGGATGATTGATAGCGATCGGCAACTTGAAACGGCACTGGCTGAATACCATATTTTTGATTGGCTTCCTCTTCCAACTCGGGTTCATTTTGTGGATCGATAAATTCCACTCTTACTTTACCGTTGCCAACAATCTCGTATTCGCGCATAAGGTCGCGCAGTTGAGGAACTAACGGTGCTAATAAAGGATGGGTTTTACTGCTGAAATAACCACGCAATAATAATGGCTCTTGTAGTTGGTTGATATATTGCTGGGTAGCCTCGGAAATCGAATATTGCTTGCCTTCAGTGACATCGATACGCCAGCTGGTGAGCTGACCCAACCACAGATTGGCGATCAACACATTGACTATCAACAAGACGCTGACTAGTCGCCATACATAGTGATAGTTATCGATTTTGCCCGCCGCTCTGGCCGAACTTTTGAGATGACGTTTTGACCAGCGTTCTTTTTCCAACGTAAATGTATTGAGAGTAATAAAGACGACGATAATACTCAGGTAATAATAGAGATCGCGAAGGTCGAGAACGCCGCGGGTAATAGCGTCAAAGCGCGCCCCCATGCCGAACCAACGCAGCCATTCTCCCGCTCGATTACCAAAAAAATCGGTAATTGTAGTCGTGCCCAATAGATAAAATAGGCCACCGATAGTGCTGGCCACAATCATACTGACGATTTGATTGCTGCTGCGAGCTGATACGAATAAACCGATACTCAAGTAAGCAGCACCCATAAGTATAGTCGCTATATAACCCGCTACTACTGGACCCCAGTCCAAATCACCGAGGTAGGCCACCGTGAGCGGCAACGGCAAAGTGATCAGTAAGGCAATCTTTAACAAAAATAAACAAGCAATAAACTTACCTACTACGAAGTGCCATAATGGCGCTGGTTGAGTGAGTACGTATTCCAGAGTTCCCGTTCGCCGTTCTTCACTCCAAAGGCGCATGGTCAATGTGGCTGATAAGAAAATCAACAGAATAGGCATCCATTCAAATAGCGGCCGCACATCAGCGATATTGCGTGCAAAAAATGCCTGCCCCCAAAAGAATACAAATAGCGTAACTGCAGCAAAAGTAGCAAGAAAAACATAGGCGACAGGAGAGGCAAAAAAGAGTGTTATTTCTTTTAGCGCTATCCGCTTAATAGTTCGACTAGCCTGCAACATTAGCACTCTCCTCCTGCTGATAATCTTTCTCATTTACTTGACGAAACAGTGT
This sequence comes from uncultured Cellvibrionaceae bacterium, assembly GCA_964515805.1. Classification (GTDB taxonomy): domain Bacteria; phylum Pseudomonadota; class Gammaproteobacteria; order Pseudomonadales; family Cellvibrionaceae; genus CAZEUZ01. The sequence continues at coordinate 4,567 of CAZEUZ010000137.1, forward strand.
CTCCAAATTTCGCTGTTCTGCCTGTAGCGCGTACACATCCCATCCTTTTTTGACAATATGCTTAGTGATAGTAGCACTGAGAGCATGTTGGTCGGCTTCTGTTTTTAACGTGATGCAGTAATGATTCATGCTTTTATTAGCTGTGATAATTTCACTACCTTTACAAATCACTTTGGCGATCCCTTCAAGTGCCTCCAAACTTGGCATGTCGGCTTCGGGAAGAGAGCTCATCAACAGCAAGTTGCGGCTTTGGCGCAACTCATTCAATTGTGAGTCGAGAACTAATTTCCCCGAACGCAAGATCAGTGCTCGCGAACACAGAGCATCGACTTCCTGCATAATATGGGTGGATAGGATGATAGTCGCATCGCCCGCCAGCTCACGAATCAATTCACGCATATACTGGGTTTGCTCCGGATCCAGACCATTGGTAGGTTCATCGAGGATCAGCAGTTTGGGGCGGCCCAAGATCGCCTGGGCGACACCGACGCGCTGCTTATATCCGCGCGACAGAGTTCCTATGGGAGAGAGAAATTTGTCAGTGATAGCCGTTGCTTTAACAACTCTGGCAACTTCTGCAGATTTGCGTTTATCATTCAGGCCTTTCAAGGTTGCCGCGTAGTCTAAATAGTCAGCTACCGTCATTTCTGGATAGACCGGCAAGTTTTCCGGCAGATAGCCCAGCTGTTGTTGAATAGCTTTCGGATTTAGCTTTGAATCAATATCATCGACAACAACCGTGCCTTCGTCAGGCTCCAGATAGCCACTAATAATTTTCATTACCGTGGTCTTACCGGCGCCATTGTGACCGAGCAAGCCGACAATTTCACCTTTATCAATGGCAAAGGTTACACCATCGACGGCCTTGACATCATCATAGTAGCGAGCTAGTTGATTGACTTCTAGCATATGTGGTCCCCTAACATTGTCTATTGCGAGACAATATTGTTTAACAGTTGGATCGGTAAAAAGCTATTCGTTTTCAAATAAGACTGGTTAATGACCATAAGTTCCGTGTGTATAAAGTACGAACTATTCTTTAGGTTGACAAAATTCGCTGACTAACGTTAACGCTAATGATCATTTCATGCTGTAAATTTGGGGACTATTGACTAGAGTTCAAGTGGAGTAGTTTTTGTAGCGCACCTGTCTAATTTTTAGCACGCTTACAAAAGAATCTGCTTGGTTGGCACTTGCCAAGGTGGAGGCTGCTATCCTTTCTAAATTACCTTACGCCTTTACCCAACAATACAATCTCGACTGTTTGCAACACAATAACCAAATCCAGTAGCAAGCTGTGATTTTTAGCATAGTAGAGATCATATTTGAGCTTGTTGCGCGCATCTTCTACAGAAGCTCCGTAGGGATACTTTAGCTGTGCCCAACCCATCAACCCGGGTTTTATCCGATGCCGCTCGTTGTAATATTCAATTTGATCAGCGAGGTCGACGATAAACTCAGGTCGTTCAGGCCTTGGACCGACAAAGCTCATATCGCCACGCAATACGTTGTAGATTTGAGGCAGTTCATCGAGACGGGTATTGCGAATAAAATTTCCAATTCTAGTAATGCGGCTATCATTAGCTTTGGCCCATTGGGCGCCGTCTTTTTCTGCGTCTTTACGCATGCTGCGGAACTTATAAAGAGTAAATTCTTTGTTATCGAAACCCACTCGCACCTGTTTAAAAAGCACTGGTCTGCCGTCATCCAGGAACACCAATAGGGCTGTTAGTAATATCAATGGGAGCGTGATTAGCAACAATACAATGCAAATGGAGATGTCGAACGTGCGCTTGACAATGTCACGCACTTGGCTGTATTTAAAACCGGTGGAAAATACCATCCATGATGGACTGATCAACGACGGCTCAATCCTGCCTCTTTCGCGCTCACAAAACGCGGCTGCATCGGTGACAAAAACGCCACGCAGTTTACAGTCGAGCAATTCATCCAGTGGGAACTCTCCACCCTCAGAGCGGCGTCGCTCATCCAAGGCCACCACAATTTCATCGATATCGAACTTTTCTGTGCAACGCAATAAGTCACGATGGTATTCAATCATTTTTAGGCCGGTAACTGCTTCATTTCGACCCTTTGAATCCAAGAATCCCTCAATTCGAAAGGCGCTGTAACGACTATCCGGCTCCATAATATCCCACAGTTCTTTTGCCTTACGTCCTGCGCCTAACACTAAAACACGACGCTTCAGATTCTCATTGGTGATCACTTGATAAAATACCCAACGAGCTGGCATACAAAATATGAACGATGTGGCTACGCAGATCAACAGCATACCATCGCCCAGATTCAAACTGGGAAAGATGGTTAGCAATAAACCTAAGGCGGTCGAAGCCAACAAACAGTAGCTCACAATAGTGCGGATAGCTGCAGCGACAAAACCTTCTCGGTAACGTACGGTATACACGCCAAGGGCAAGTGTACTGGACAACATCACCACGGAATAAATTAAAGCATAGCTATAAAAAGGGTCTAATGGGTCTTTTAAGTTTATAACTGTATCGGGCAACCATAAACGCGCAGCAGCATAAGCGGCAATAATGTGTATATTGAATTCCATTATGCCAAGATAAAAGTAGGGCAGACGAATGTGGTGATCGAACAACTTGATATACGACACGAACTAATCCTCTATCTTTTTTTGTCTGTTATTTAACTGCTGCTATATAAGGTAAAAATAACTTATTACTTTTTATTGCGCTTTCTCTCATTTTCTGTCAGAAATTTTTTGCGCATGCGAATAGAATCCGGCGTCACTTCCACTAATTCATCGTCATCAATAAACTCTAACGCCTGTTCCAGAGTATGAGAAATGGGCGGAGAGAGGTTCAAGGCTTCATCACTTCCAGCTGCACGGATATTGGTCAGTTGCTTTGCCTTAGTGGGATTGACTGCCAAATCATTAGCGCGGGAATGGATGCCAATAATTTGTCCTTCGTAGACATCGACGCCATGCCCCAGAAATAGTCGCCCCCTGTCTTGTAAGTTGTAGAGTGCATAAGACAATGTTTTTCCATTAACCATGGATATCAACACACCATTTTGGCGCCCTGCCATTTCCCCTGATGCTGCTTCGCCGTAGTGGTCGAAA
>CAZEUZ010000138.1:0-2949 GCA_964515805.1 uncultured Cellvibrionaceae bacterium
ATTTCCTGATTTAATAGCAGCGGCGTCATGCCGACAAAAAGCATTAAGTACAAAAGTGACCGTATGTCTTTCCTATCTTGCGTTTCGAGAAATTTGAGAAATACTCCCAACACAGCCAAATGAATAAAGCCATTAACAGAAAAACTCAGTAGCCCGCTGATTTGCATAAAGGTGAGCGATAGCAACGCACAGCCAAATTTTATTAGACCATTGGGGGGTTTTATCGATAGCACCAGCAGCCATTTAATACTGAATATCGCTATTAGCAAGCCCGCTAAACTGACGGGGACAACCGTTAACAATACAATCCAAAAAAGCGCCAACGTATAAGATAAATAGTGATACTGTGTTTGCATGGATATTGATATTTGTCGGCTTTTTTATTCCATAGGTTGCTTTTAAAATTACAGAGTATAAAAATCACCAAACTGCCGCTGCAGGATTGCCAGAGCAGCCAGTGGCGCCGTTTCCGCGCGTAAGATACGCGGGCCCAATGTTAATGGCGAAAATTGGTTGTCCATCGACAGATTGAATTCTATATCGGTAAATCCACCCTCTGGACCAATTAACAACGCTAGGCTCGATGGAGAATCATGATAGGATTTGTGGCTTTTTTGATGACCGCCTGGGTGTAAAATATAACGCTCATCCGCTGCAGCAGTGGCCAGCCAAGCGTCGAATGCTTTTGGAACTTGGACTGTCGGCACGGCAGTGCGCCCGGATTGTTCGCAAGCACTGATAACAATCTGCTGCCAGTGTTGTAGTTTTTTTGCTGTACGGTCAGCTTTTATCTTATAGTGAGTACGTTCGCTGACCAACAAAGAAATGTTGCTTACCCCAAGCTCTGTAGCCTTCTGTAACAACCAGTCCATACGGTCGTTTTTGATTAGACAGATGGCCAATTCTACCGATAACGGCGATTCTCTATCGACATCCTGAAACTCAGTGATTTCTATAGACGCTATCTTTTTGGTAGTACTGGCTACTACCCCACTATATTCCCCACCTTGGCCATTGAATAAAATGATTTGCCGACCTGTAGTTATCCGCAAAACATGGATTATATGATGGCTGGCAACCGCCGATAACTTGATCTGATTGCCAACGGTAATTATTTGATCGGTGAAAATTCGAGGGATGCGCATGGCGGCATCAATGACCGTTGATCTGCAAATGTTCGTGTAGATTTGGACATTGGGTCAATTTAAATCCGAATCTGCGATACCCAAAGATTCAACGATAGACACTACCGGCTCGGCTTGATTCATGGTATAGAAGTGCAGCCCCGGCGCACCATTATTCAGTAAATCTTCACAGAGCTTGGTAGTCAGGCCAGTAGTGAATTCACGCAAACCTTCTTCATCATTAACTAAAGATTCTAAACGCTTGCGCAACCAGCGAGGAATATCTGCACCGCAATTATCGCTAAATCGTAGCAGATTATTGACGTTGATTATTGGCATAATCCCCGGGTAAATCGGTTGAGTAATACCTATTTTTTGGCACTGATCGACAAAGTGGTAGTAGGCATCAGGATTGAAAAAGTACTGAGTAATCGCACTATTAGCACCGGCGTCAAATTTGCCTTTTAAATAGTTAATGTCATCGTCGTAATTGCTGGCTTCCGGGTGTATTTCCGGGTAGGCAGCTACTTCAAGATGAAAGTGATTGTTAAAGTTTTTACGAATGAATGCGACCAGCTCGCTGGCATAGGTCATCTGCGAGCGGCTGCCGATACCCGAGGGCGCGTCTCCACGCAAGGCAACGATACGATTAATTCCTGCAGCCTGATACTCGTTTAATAGCGAAGTGATGCTTTCTTCGCTATCGCCGCCAAAAGATAGGTGGGGTGCGGTTGTGTAGCCTGCCCGATTAAATTCACACACTAATCCTTTAGTGTTATCTCGCGTTGAACCACCGGCACCATAGGTAACCGAAAAGAAGGCGGGGTCGTACGCCGATAATCGATCGCGCACCACAACCAACTTTTCTTTTCCCGCTGCAGTTTTGGGGGGGAAAAATTCAAAACTTAAGCGGACATCGTTACTCTTCATAATCCGTTATTTATTATCCGTTAGTATTTGTAGGATTCTGGTTTAAAGGGGCCATCTATATCCACATTAATGTAATCGGCCTGCGCCTTCGTCATCTTAGTGATAACGCCGCCAAAGCCTAATACCATATCAGCGGCGACTTCCTCATCCAATTTTTTCGGTAGTACTTTCACATAAATATTGTCTGCCTTACTTGCTGCCGGCAAATCAGCAAACTTTTCCTCGTACAGATACATTTGCGCCAATACCTGATTGGCGAATGAACCATCCATAATACGCGAGGGATGACCGGTCGCGTTACCTAAATTCACCAACCTTCCTTCCGATAAAAGTATCAGATAATCACTGACGTCATCGCTTCGATAAACTTTGTGTACTTGCGGTTTGACTTCTTCCCAACGCCAATTTTCACGCATGAAAGCGGTGTCGATTTCGTTATCGAAGTGACCGATGTTGGCAACGACAGCACCTTTCTTCAAAGAGGCCAACATATGCTTGTCACAAACGTTGATATTGCCCGTAGCGGTCACAATTAGGTCAGTAGTTTCTAATAAACTTTTGTTGATAGAGTCCACAGCGCCGTTATTGACACCATCGATATAAGGAGAAACGACTTCAAAGCCATCCATACAGGCTTGCATGGCGCAGATGGGATCGGTTTCGGTAATACGCACAATCATACCTTCCTGGCGCAGTGAAGCTGCGGAACCTTTGCCGACATCACCATAGCCTATCACCAATGCTTTCTTACCTGATAACAGGTGATCGGTGCCGCGTTTAATCGCATCATTGAGGCTGTGACGACAGCCGTATTTATTGTCATTCTTCGCTTTGGTCACCGAGTCATTAACGTTGATAGCGGGTACTTTTAACTCGTCATTAGCCATCATTTCCA
>CAZEUZ010000139.1:0-7047 GCA_964515805.1 uncultured Cellvibrionaceae bacterium
CACGACACTGCCGGCACTAATATGAGCTCCCTCACCAATTTCTATATTGCCTAATACATGAGCGCCCGGACCAATTAACACACCCTGACGTACTTTAGGATGGCGGTCGCCCGATTCATTGCCAGTGCCACCGAGAGTGACGGACTGCATAATAGAGACATTGTCTTCCACAACGGCCGTCTCGCCAATGACGATACCGGTGGCGTGATCGAGCATAATGCCCTGACCTATCCGAGCTGCAGGGTGTATATCGACACCAAAGGCGGTAGAGATACGGTTTTGCAGCATCAGCGCTAACATATCCTGGTCATTACTCCATAGCCAGTGGGCGACTCGAGACGCCTGCAAAGCGTGAAAACCTTTATAGAACAGCAAAGGAGTAGAGAGGCAGTCACAGGCAGAGTCCCGCTCATAAGTGGCGGTAATATCGGCACGCACAGCGGCACGAATAGCGACCGATTGAGACAAGACTGCTTCAATCGTCTCTTTAATCATCGACACTGAAGTTTTAGAATTGCCGAGCTTGTCAGCCAAAGAAACGCTCAACGCTACTTCAAGACTATCGTGATCGAGCACGTTAGTGCGCAGGAAATCACTGAGTACAGGTTCCCGTACAATGTGTTGCTCCGTTGTCTGTCGTATGGTTTGCCAAACAAGATCGCCACACGAATCGTCTGCATCTAATTTTTGCTGTAAATTCATATCTATAAACCTATAGAAGGGGTCGACACTTGAATATATTCAGCGTCGATAAAATGATTGCTCTTCTTTAAAGCGCTTATATTCCCATTGATATTGCTCGGGGATGTCTAATACGCATTGTTCAATGCCATGATTTAATGCGGTTGCCGAGATTAGTTTGTCACGGCTGTAAATCGTTTCGTCGGGCTGTTTGAACACGGTGACAAAACCCCCGGAAACGCGTTTACAGTAAGCAAAAAGTACGTTGCATTGCGTTTTTTGAATCAGACGATAAATCAACGTCATCGTTTTTGCCTTGTGCCCAAAAAAAGGCGCGCTAATCGCACTGTTGCTATCTATGGGCACTTGATCGGGCAATATGCAGGTTGTTTTACCTTTTTTAAGGTGCGTCAACAATAATTTAACGCTTGTGTTATCAGTTGGCACTAACTCACCGCCGATACGGGTGCGCGCGCCAAGAATGAATTCATTCAACGCCACCAAAGGGTGCGGCTTATATAGACTCAATATGTCGCAGTAGTGGGGTAATTGCACATTTATCACTTCCCAATTGCCGATGTGAGGCACCAGTAAAATCAATCCACGATCCTCTCCCAGACACTTTTTAAGCAAGAGGAATCCTTGCGTCTCAACAATTTTTTCCATCGTCCAAGTCTTCGGCTTGCTCCACAATGCGGCCATTTCCAGCCCGCCAATAACTGTGTTCAATAAACTTTGGCGGGCGAGTGCACGGCGTGACCGACGACCTAATTGAGGCAGACAATACTGAAGATTAATCTCGGTGATACGTCGCGCTTTACTATTTGCATACCAACTGCAACAGCCAATAATTTTGCCGAGCACGCGCAACAACCACAGCGGCAGATAGCCGATTAGCGTTAACACTACAACCGCCAGTTTTCCTTTTGGAAACACCGTATTTTTTGCCATATTTCAATATGCCACTTTGTTACTGACCGTTTTTTACCGTCTTTACATCAGGATGCTGGATGCTTTGTATTGAGCCCGCTATAATGACCGCTTTTGGCCGGTAATCGACAGGACGAGCATCGTGTTAGACCACAGTATGTCAGATAAACGCGCGTTAAATCAGGATGGGCCTGATGTCGGTACATTTCAGGGCCTTATTTTAGCACTACAACAATTTTGGGTTAACCACGGTTGTGTTATTTTACAACCCTTGGATATGGAAGTGGGCGCAGGCACCTTTCATCCAGCCACTTTTCTGCGCGCTATCGGACCAGAACACTGGCGCAGCGCTTACGTGCAACCCTGCCGCCGACCGACCGACGGTCGTTACGGCGAAAATCCCAACCGACTACAACACTACTACCAATTCCAAGTGGCGCTAAAGCCATCCCCAAAAGATATCCAAACATTGTATTTGTCATCGTTAAAGGCACTCGGAATCGATACCAACGTTCACGATGTACGTTTCGTCGAAGATAATTGGGAATCTCCCACCCTCGGTGCCTGGGGCCTCGGTTGGGAGGTGTGGTTAAACGGTATGGAAATCACCCAATTTACTTATTTTCAACAAGTGGGCGGGCTCGAGTGTCATCCGGTTACCGGTGAAATTACCTACGGTTTAGAGCGTATCGCCATGTACCTGCAGCAAGCCGATTCCATATTTGATCTGGTATGGACCTTAGGATCTGACGGCAATGCCGTCACCTACGGCGACGTCTTCCATCAAAACGAAGTGGAGATGTCACAGTACAACTTTAATTTCGCCGATGTCGATTTTATGCACGATAGCTTTACTTTTTACGAACGCGAATGTCAGCGCTTGTTAGAGCAAAATTTGCCACTGCCTGCCTATGAGTTGGTGATGAAAGCCTCTCATACATTTAACCTGTTGGATGCCCGCCACGCGATCTCAGTGACTGAGCGGCAACGTTATATATTGCGGGTACGTGCGCTGTCACGGGCTGTTGCCAACACCTACTACGAAGCCCGCAAGAAACTGGGATTCCCATTGGCGGCTTTAACAACAAGGAAATAATCAGCCGTGACAAAAGATTTTTTAGTTGAATTAGGCACAGAAGAACTACCACCAAAATCCCTGCCAGACTTATCTCAGGCCTTTGATCAAGGTATTGCCACCGGTCTGCAAGCATTGGGCCTGAAATTCTCCTCGACTAAAGCCTTCGCCACCCCGCGCCGGTTAGCGGTTATGGTGACCGAACTCGATGAATGTACGCCGACTAGAGAATCGGTTGTTTGGGGGCCGCCGGCCAAAGTCGCTTTTGACGAGCAGGGTAAGCCTACCAAAGCAGGCATGGCATTTGCGCAAAAACACAGCATAGCTACAACAGCATTAACAACAGAAAACGACGGCAAGGTGGACAAGTTGGTTTACCGCCAGACAGTAGGGGGTGAATCAACCTATCAATTGCTGTCAGCCGTCGTCAAGCAATCATTGGCCGATCTCCCTATTGCAAAACGCATGCGCTGGGGCGAAAGCCAAGTAGAATTTGTCCGCCCGGTCCACTGGTTATTAATGTTGTTTGGCGATGATGTGATCGAGTCAGATATATTGGATCTACAGGCGGATCGCCTGACTTATGGCCATCGTTTCCATTGCAACACAGCTATAGTCATTGATAGAGCCGCCGATTATGAAGATGCCTTGAATGCCAGAGGTTTTGTGATCCCAGATTTTAGCCGCCGACGAGATGAAATAAAGCGGCAAGTCACTGCCGCCGCCCATCAACAAGGCGGTCAAGCGATGATTGATGACGACTTATTAAGCGAAGTCACCGCACTGGTTGAATGGCCCGTAGCGTTGAGTGGACGCTTTGAACAGCATTTTCTCGAGGTGCCAGCGGAAGCGTTAATTTCATCGATGAAAGGCCATCAAAAATATTTTCCTGTAACAGACCATCAAGATAAATTGATGCCATGCTTTATCGCCGTGGCCAACATAGAGAGCAGCAACCCCGCACAAATCATCGACGGCAATGAACGAGTTATCCGGCCTCGCTTGGCAGATGCAGGTTTCTTTTATCAAACCGATAAAAAGACTGCTTTGGCAGATAAACGAGAGCGGTTAAAAACCGTTATTTTCCAAGAAAAGCTGGGTACGGTTTTTCAAAAAACCGAGCGAATTGCGGCACTGGGAAAACTCATCGCAGGTCAGTTAAACTCAGAAATTCCTGCAGAACAAGTCGAACGAGCCGGGGAATTGTGTAAGAGCGATCTGATCAGCGACATGGTGCTCGAATTCGCGGATATGCAGGGAATTGCAGGTTATTACTATGCCAAACACGATGGCGAACCTGATACAGTCGCCATGGCAATGAAGGAACATTATTTACCGCGCTTTGCCGGCGATATACTACCGACAACTGAACTAGGCGCCATAGTGGCTTTAGCTGACCGTCTTGATACACTGGTGGGTATTTTTGCTATCGGTCAGCAACCGAGCGGCTCTAAAGATCCCTTCGCTTTACGACGAGCCAGTTTGAGTGTATTGCGCTTGTTAGTGGAACAGCAGTGGGATTTGAATTTGCATAAACTGCTGCTAGCCGCCTATCAGCAGTATGATCCGCCGCCCGCCACTGAAGCCATAGTCGATCAAGTGTTACATTACGTGTTGGAGCGATTCAGCGCTTGGTATCAAGATCAGGGAATACCGGCACGGGTATTTCAGTCCGTTAATGCAAAAAAAGGATTGACGCCAGTAGATATCGATCAGCGAGTGCAAGCCGTTAATTTCTTTTGTCAATTACCCGCCGCTCAGGCGCTAGCTGCCGCTAACAAACGTGTTTCCAATATTTTAGTCAATAAAAGACAGAGTGATAGCAGCCTCAACGTCGATGAAAATCGGCTACAAGAGCCCGCAGAAATAGCGCTAGCGAGTGCATTAGATGAACAAACCAAAATGGTGGCACCACTGTTCGCTAGCCGCCATTACAAAGAAGCACTCACTTCGCTGGCGACACTGCGCGATGTCGTCGACGACTTTTTTGACAATGTGATGGTAATGACTGACGATCAATCGTTGCGCGACAATCGGTTAGCGTTACTAAGCCAGCTGCGCGAATTGTTTCTGCAGGTGGCGGACATCTCTCATCTCGCAGTTAAATAATGCAGCATGACCATGATTAGCGGCATCATTTGCTTTTTGCGATCGACGTTAATGTATGCTGTGTTGACAATCGCCGTCTTTATTCCGGGTTGTTGCACTCCGTTGTTGATTTTTTTGCCACTGAAGTTCTCGGCACCTGCCATTCTGATATGGTGCAAAATTATCGTTTATTTTGGCGCCGCCATTTGCGGTGGCATTCGCGTTAATCTCTCGGGAAATCTGAGCAAAGTACCCACACCCTGCGTCATTGTCTCTAATCACCAGTGTTTCTTCGAAACCGTGTATTTGCAAGCACTCTTCCACCCTCTTTCGACAGTATTGAAGCAAAGCCTACTGCGAATTCCTTTTTTTGGTTGGGCATTAGCGATATTGCGCCCCATTGCCATCAACCGCAGCGCACCCTTGCAATCGCTAAAACAAATTAAAGAAAATGGTGTTGAACGGTTGCAACAGGGCAGAAACATTCTGATCTTCCCTGAAGGCACACGCAGACCGGTGGGTCAATTGGGCGACTATATGCGCAGTGCTGCAGACATCGCCAAGCACGCGAAGGTACCTATCGTCGCCATCGCACACGACAGCGGGAGGTATTGGCGCCATGGAAAATACAGCAAAAGGCCTGGCACCATTAATATGGTGATTAGCGAACCGATTACTATCGACGATCGAGACACTAAAGAAACTATGATATCAATACAACATTGGACTCAACAACAACTAGATAGCATGAGCACAGAGTAGATATGATAGCGATCTTCACCACCGGCGGGACTATCGATAAGTTTTATTTTGATGCCAAAAGCGAATTTTGTGTCGGCAATCCACAAATTGTGGACGTTCTGGAAGAAGCTAATGTCGGTTTTGTCTACAACATTGGGTCGGTTTTACGTAAAGACAGCTTAGATATGACACCTGCGGATGTTGCTTTAGTCTGCGATACCATACAACAATCTGATGCCGAACGTATTTTGATCACCCATGGGACAGACACCTTATTAACCACGGCAAAAGCACTGAAAGCCCTTGGTTGCTCTACAAAAACAATCGTCTTAATCGGTGCCATGCGGCCTAAACTGATGTCTGACAGCGATGCTCACTTTAATATCGGCTACGGTATATCAGCGGTGCAATTGCTACCATCGGGCGTTTACATCGCCATGAATGGCTGTATATTCGATCCGGATGAAACCGTTAAAAACAGAGACAAAGGTCGTTTTGAGTTGTCAACGGGCTCTAACCGATGAGGTAACCAAACATAGTGCCTAGTTTCTTGTTAAAAGCTAACGATGTGCAATGACGGACGAATAAGTCAGTAACATCTTGTTGTGATTAAATGGCGGTATGAAATAACCACGATGATGGCCGCTATCATCGACGATGATAATTTTAGGCCAAGCGCTTGCTGTATGTTGAGTCGAACGATCAACACTGTCTTTAACACTCTGCCAGCGTGAATTTTCAGGGGAAATAGTTTGTATTTGCTTCGGGTCGATCACATTATTCTGATCAGCTGCGTTGATTAACGCCAGTAATTCTGCCGTACTGTCCGTACTATCGGTCACTAATACCAATTGCGTTTTTTCGAGATGCACCTGTTGTAACTGACCCAACATAATCACTAAAGAGGTCATGTATTCAACGCAAGCCGCACTACAACGACCTTCATGAACTACCAACAATCGCCACTTTCGCGGCGATAATTGTTCGGCCACAGCCTGTCTTTGTAAGTCTGCAAATAATAACTGCGGCTGTTTCAGCAGAACCAAACCATTGACACGCAGCTCAATGGGTGACAAATAGCGAGGAGTTGTTATCTTATGATAGAACAACACCCATAAAATGGTAATAAAGATTACACACGCAACAACTGTTAACCAAATACCTCGTTTTTGCCGTTGAGTGTGATTCACTTGACCGTCAGTCACTTCAGTATCCATAGTAATGGTGGTTAGTGTGTTACATACCGGTTAATTATTTTAGCTAAAGACTCGAGGGCAAAAGATAATGGTCCAACAACATCACTACAAACAACGCCATCAAATAAACAATAGAATATCTAAACGTATCCATGGCGGCATTCGGCTGCTTGCCTATTAGCAACACGATACTCCAGTAGATAAAACCACTACCAAGAATTACAGCCCCCAACAAATAAACCCAACCAAACATGCCTGTGACGAAAGGCAGTAGAGTAACCACAAACATGATAAGCGTATATAACATGATATGGAGCTTGGTGTAACGTTCGCCAT
>CAZEUZ010000140.1:0-3760 GCA_964515805.1 uncultured Cellvibrionaceae bacterium
TCAGGTCTTTCTCGGTTTTTAGCGATTTGGCCGCTTCGCGGGCAAACGCTTCAAGTTCTTCTTTCTTCATAGTGCCTATCCTCTCTCATTGTTGAGGTTAATGATAGCCAGTTACACAGACTTAATTACAGTCTCGATCAGGTCTATTATGCATCTATCTCGCTGTCAGCGGCAGCTTGATGAAAAGGGAAAATAACTCCTAACACAACTGTCCAAAAATTGGGGACCACTTCTTATCTTTTATTGTGAGTCAATGCGTATTGCAAATTAGTTCAATACGTTAAACTGCTTTTTATAATCAAAATCTAAACCAAAAATACGCTTTTTAACGTTCAACTATTTAATTGCAGATAAAAACATTGGTGTAAGCAATTTATTCCCAAACTCACTCAGATGGTCGCCATCAGAATAAATTGGCCTACCCTTATACTCACCATAGCAAGTATCGCCTTCACAAAGGTAAACAGCTGGGTCTAATAATTTAACATTACTTAACTTATTAGATAAATCATTAAACAACTCTATCATTTCTTTATTTCTATCTGTGTAAAGAGATTTATCTATACCAATAGGATCTATTTTATCATGTAATACTAATGATCTGCTCATTTTCTTAGGCACATTAGTTCTCATTTCAGGAATTGGTAATACGATATAAATATCTCTGCTCTCACTAATTTCATTTAATGTTCTATCTAGTGCCATTTCTATTTCGTTCAATAAATCTTTATTTACTTTGTCATACTTATACTCTGAAAAATAAATTAAAGGCTTAGTGTCTCGAATATCTCTAACCCTATCTGGGTTTGATTGCCCTTTTATATATACGGAACTTCTTGCAACCCAGAAAATTGACGTATTAATATGTTCTTCTTTTAAGAACTTTAATCTACGTTTATTTTCTTCCAAACAATCTGTTCCTCCCCTGATTAACTTTATATCCAAGATGAATGGGCAACCTGCTTTAGTAAGGGCTATTATTCCACTTCTTTCTAAATCAAAAGCACTGGATAATGACGTAATTAATGCATTAGCATGGCTATCTCCAATAATAATAGCCTTTACATTATTATTATTCCCTATATAACAAGGAAAATTACGGTCTGCCATACATTTATATGGGTTATTATTAAAAGCCTCATTTGAAGCTAAAACCACCTTATTGGAGTAATGCCATTCAAAACCACGACTTATAAATGTGGCACCACCTAATAGACCAACAAAAGCAACCATATACAATGGCTTGCACCTTAGGTAGTTAAATATTCCATTAAAATCATTCTTGAGTCTAATGCTTTCTATATACTTATTACTTAAAAAACCAAGGATTATTGATAGTACAATACCTGAATATACAAATTGTGTATTTAGAGAAAAGTAGTATATTGCAACGACTAGAGGCCAATGCCAAAGATAAATAGAATAAGACCATTTACCTAATAATTGAAATATAATATTATTTGTTATGATACTATCATTTCTTTGTGCCTGGATTAGTAAGAATGCTCCAAGGACTGGAATTAAAGCCAAGTAACCTGGCCATAAGTTTTCTTTTGAAATAAATATATAAGATAAAATAATTAGTGCTAAACCAACCCATTCAAAGACTTTCTTTTTATTCTGTTCAAGTTTTAATGGGTAAAGGTATGCAACACCACCAGTCATCATTTCCCAAGCTCTGGTATGTAATAAATAGTAAGCGGGATTAGGCCATTTATAAGTAGCTATTACACAAAAAATAAAGCCTAATACAGTTCCAACCAAAACAGTCATTTTCATTGCTTTCAAAGATATAAATCTTTTCATAGCAACAAGCACTATGGGGTAGGTTATGTAAAATTGCCATTCAGCAGATAAAGACCAAGTATGTAGAAGCCATTTTTCGTGTGAAGCTACGTCAAAGTAGCCCGACTCTCTCCAATATATAATATTGGATAAGAAGCCCATACTATTACCAACGTGCCATCCTAACGCTCTGTAGTCTAATGGAGTAAGGTAGAACCAACCAAAAACCAACAAAGCGAAACAAAGAACCGCTAACGCTGGTACGATCCTATTAGCTCTTGCAACATAAAACTTTAAAATGGAAAAGTTTTCTTGTTCAACCCCTCTAAATATTATCCCTGTCATTAAAAAACCAGAAATAACAAAAAACACGTCTACTCCCGCAAAACCACCAGGCATCCAACTCGCATTAAAATGAAATAGCACAACGGCTATTACTGCTATAGCCCTTAAACCATTTATATCTTTTCTAAACTGCACAAGGCTACACCAACTTAATAAAATGTTTTAGCGTATTTTATACTAATAACAAGGCAAGGCAATAGTGATGAGTTCCTACGAATTGACTCACAAATAATGTAACCGTAGTTATAGCCAAAAAAGGATCGTTGACTCATAAAAGAGGTAACCAAGAAAGGGAGCCAATTTTATGGGTAAACAAGAGAAAAAAGTGTAAACCTCCCATTTTTAGCGGTTGCCAAAAGTAGAGGTTATGCAGCCATTAATGGTGGTCTGCCGCCATTGGCCTTGTGAGGCCGCTCGTTATTGTAAAACCACAGCCACTGAGTTGCATAGTCTTGAACCTGCTCAAGGTTGTCGAACAGGTGTTTGCTGACCCAGCTATATCGTATAGTGCGGTTCGCCCGCTCAATATACGCGTTCTGTTGTGGCTTGCCCGGCTGAATGTATTCAATACGGATATCGTGCTTACTCACCCAGGATGTGAATTCAGCGCTGATAAACTCAGGCTCGTAGTACATTTCGAATAAGCCAGCAAAGGTCAGCCATTTACCTCATGATAATGATTCGCAATTTATTCATTGATCGTGAGGAAATTCAAATGGCTGACTCTAAGAAGACTACGGTTAACTCGGTATTGATTGCAATTGATATCGCTAAAAATAAACATGATGTGTTGATCAAGCATCCAAATGGCAAACTGATGAGCTTCAAGATTGAAAATACCCTTGAAGGCTATCAGCAAGTGATTAATAGAGGGCGTAAATTTGCCAGTAACTGCCCATTAGTGTGTGGGTTTGAACCCACTGCTGACTACCACCGCAACATTGCTTATTGGTTATCATCATTGGCTTGTAACATGCAGCTGGTTTCTTCTCTAGCCTGTGCGAGAGCCAGAGAGATGCTTTACAAGACTTGGGATAAAAATGATCGTAAAGATGCTCAGGTTATTTTGTATCTTTTGGAAAATGGCATGGGACAGCCATTTTATGACCCCTTGATAGAGGGTAGTATGGATGCCCAAGAAATCTGCAATACTTACCAACAAATTAGCCTGGCTCGAAGTCGTTGTTGGCATAGCCTATTGAATCACTATCTTACATTATATTTCCCAGAGATAGAGCGGTTTTGCCACAATAGTCGTGCTGAATGGTTCTGCCGTTTTCTATTAAAATTTCCTACACCCAATGCTATCACACGTTATAGATCAGCTACTTTTGTTAAACGCGCATGGGAAGTTGTCGGCCGCAAAGTGAATAAACAAGGGTTTCTTGAAAACCTATACGCGTTAGCTAAGAGCTCCATTGCTATCCCTGTTGATTTAGATAGTGATGCAGTAGAAACATTTAAATTACAAGTTCAACGTTATTTAGCGCTGACAAAGCAACGTGAGCAACTCGAAAAACGTGCAGAGATGCTGCTTAGTGATCAGCCGGATTACTCATTATTGCGTTCGCTTCCCGGTGTTGGGCCAGTGATTGCACTGATTATTTTGGCAGAGAGCGGGGATCTGCGC
>CAZEUZ010000141.1:0-4172 GCA_964515805.1 uncultured Cellvibrionaceae bacterium
CAGTTCAGGGATTATCGTGACACCACCGGAAAAATTAAAGCCACGGAGCTCGGGATAATCTAAAGAGAAGGGATTGCCGGTAATTGCCATAGCCAATAGTGGCAAACTAAAAAATATAACTAAAGAAACCCAAAAAACAGGGAACTGACTACCTGTTGCATCCTGACGTTGTTTGGCCCAGCGTTTCAAACAGATAATTCCAATGATGGCGGCAACAATTGCGGAATAGACAATTGATGAACCCTGTTGATTTGTTATCCAGGGTAAATAAAGTCCACGTACATTAAGAAAAATTGCCTCCCCTAGACTCAAACTTTGCCTGGCGCCGGGAAGAGAAGCAAGCACAGCGAAATACCAAAAAAAAATTTGAATCAGCAAGGGAATATTACGGAATAACTCTATATAGACAGTTGCTATATTACGAATTAGGTAATTTCGGGATAAGCGCGCTATGCCGACAACAAAACCGACCAAGGTAGCAAAGAAAATACCGATAGCAGAGACTAGCAATGTATTCAATAGACCGACAAAAAAAGTACGACCGTAGGTATTAGTGGCGTCAAAAGGAATCAGCGACATTAGTATGTCAAAACCAGCGGTGGTACTTAGAAAACCAAATCCGCTTTTGATGCCACGCGCTTCCATATTAGCCAATGTGTTGGAAACGATGGAATAAAGAAAATAGCCTAAGGCGATTAACAGCAGCAATTGGTAGATAATTGCGCGATTTCTAGGATTGTTAAAAAAGGAAGGCGCCGACGTAAACTCTGTGGCTTTGTTTAAAGACATACAAACAGCCTTGCTAAATAGAGATAAGGAGCGTTAAGCTCCCTATCTTGCTTATTTTTCTAGAAGATTAACGAATGGGTGGAGAGTAAAGAATACCACCCTGGTTCCACTGGGCATTCAAACCGCGAGAAATTTTCAATGGTGAGCCGGCACCAACGTTTTTCTCAAAGGTTTCGCCATAATTGCCCACTTGCTTAACGATATTGTAGGCCCAATCCGCTGAAAGCCCTAACTTCTCACCAGCATCGCCTTCCGAACCCAACAAACGTTTCTGTGCAGGATTGCCATTATTTCTAACCTTACCAACGGATTTACTATCGATACCCAAAAATTCAGCTTCAATCAGTGCAAATACTGACCAACGCACAATATTAAACCACTCGTCATCACCCTGACGGACGACTGGACCTAGCGGCTCTTTAGAAATCACTTCTGGCAACACCATGGCGCTATCAGGGTCGGTTAAACCAATACGCAGAGCGTATAATTGTGACTGATCCGATGTTAATACGTCACAACGGCCACTGTCGAAACCACCTCGAGTCTGATCGGAAGTGTCAAAAGTTATCGCCTTGTATTTCATATTATTAGCGCGAAAGTAATCTGCCAAATTCAACTCGGTTGTAGTACCTGCCTGGATACAAACTGCGGCCCCGTCAAGCTCTTTAGCACTTTTCACACCAAGAGATTTTTTCACCATAAAACCTTGTCCATCATAATAAGTGGTGCCGACAAAGTTCAGGCCGAGAGAAGTATCCCGAGTGTGTGTCCAGGTGGTGTTACGAGAAAGCATGTCAATCTCACCAGATTGCAACGCAGTAAAACGCTCTTTAGCAGTCAATGGCTTGTAAGAAACTTTATCAGCATCACCCAGCACTGCCGCAGCAACTGCGCGACAGGCGTCGACATCAATACCACTCCACTTACCTTTCTCATCTTTCTGTGAAAAGCCTGCCAAACCAGTACTGACACCACAATTCAGAGAGTCACGATTTTTAACATCTTGTAATGTACCAGCATTTACGCCGATAACCAAACTAGCGGCAAGACCACCAGCGATTATAGTTGAAAATTTGACCATGATTATTTCTCCTAGTCTTTTTTATGCATTTCCCCAAGATAATTGAAAGGGATAAATACCCAAGTTGTAGTTGGATAGCTGTATGAGCAACCCAACTTCTGCGACGAACGATATGATAATGCTTTCATGCTGTCAACAATTTTGACGCCTTTAACAACGCTGCGACAGAAATGGCATCGGTAATCTTACCTTCCATCACCATGTCAATGGCCTGCTGCAGTGGTAGATGAGTTACTTGAATATCCTCGGTATCATCTAACTCCATCTCTCCTAAAGATAATTCAGTAGCCAGATAAACAATCGCTTCCTCATCGGTCACTGAATTTGACAAATGCAATTGCAACCAAGGCTCCCATTTTTTTGCACTGAGGCCGGTTTCTTCGCGTAATTCACGTTTTGCAGCTGCTAATGGCGGTTCATCTAGAGGCGCCCCACCTTCGGGAATTTCCCACGTATACTCATTTAAAGCGTAGCGACTTTGTTGAACTAACCACGTGTAACCCTTATCGTCAACGGGCAAAATACCTATCGCTTTGGTTTTAAAATGGACCACGCCATAGATGCCACCGGTATCATTAGGTGTCTTCACTGTCTCGTGCGTTACCTTGATCCATGGATTTTCATAGACGTCTTTAACCTCCAATTGACGCCAACCACCGATTTTTTCAACTATACTCATGACTCCTCACTATCACTGTAACAGTGTTTTTATATATGCCTGCAAATAAGGAACAACATCGTGCTCAAACCATGGATTATTTTTTAACCAAAAACGGTTTCTTGGCGAAGGGTGTACCAGGGGCATAAATTCAGGCAAAAAATCTTGCCAATTTCTAACTCGTTCAGTAAGCGAGCGGTAACTATCGTTTAAATAGTATTTTTGTGCATATTGCCCTACCAACAAGGTCAACTGGACATTAGGCAGCTGATTTAATAGTTGCTGATGCCAAGTTTCAGCACATTCTTTGCGTGGCGGCAGATCGCCTGATTTACCTGTTCCCGGATAACAAAAACCCATCGGCATAATAGCGACTAACGACTCATCATAAAAATATGCTGGGCTCAATCCCAACCACTGCCGGAGGCGATCTCCGGAGGGATCATTCCAAGGAATACCCGTTTTGTGCACCCGTATTCCCGGAGCCTGACCGATAACCAATAGTTTTGCCGATGAACTTACCCTTAACGTGGGTTTTGGCTCCAAAGGCAGTGCCTCTCTACAGAGCTGACAGCTGCGCACGGAAACCAGTAATTGCGCCAAATCTTGATTGGCAGATGCGATGATATTCACTCGCGACAGGCACCAAGGATAGTTGTTGATTTATTGATTATCATTAAACAAAGGCACAAATATGCTACAACCGGCGGCTAATTTCTTCCGCGACACTCAACACCTTAGTGGATGGCAACTTTTGTCGACGACGCCCCGCATCCAACCGACGTTTTCCGTGTTGTTCATGCCAGGCGAGTATAGTATAGAAGTAGCGTATATTGTCGACATAGGCTATCGGCTCCCAACCGCGTGCAAAGCCGTGCGCCGCATGGCGATAGTATTTGCGCTTTGCCAACAGCGGCAGGCGCTGTTTGACATCCCGCCAAAGATCGGGGTCGCCACCCTGGCGTCGGGTGATTATGCGCGCGTCCTGAAGATGGCCATAGCCGACGTTGTAAGCTGCTAATGCCATCCACAGACGGTCTGGTCCAGCAATATTATCGGGTATACGCTCGAGCATATAAGCAAAGTATTTGGCGCCGCCATGAATGCTTTGAATCGGATCGGTTCGGTCTGTTACACCGACATCGGCAGCAGCCAATTGAGTCAGCATCATCATACCGCGAACGCCGGTAGGTGATATTGCGCGAGGATTCCAGTGAGATTCCTGATAGCTAATTGCCGCTAGCAAGAGCCAGTTGATATCGAATTCCTCAGCGGTCGCTTGAAAATAGGGTTTCCATTTAGGCAGTCGCTGTTCAATGCGTTTTGCAAAGATCAGTGCATCGCCTTCGTCAGCAGAATTGTCGGGTGAATAGTGCTTTTCGACTAATGTCTTTAATTCACCATTGGCAATATAACTTCCTATAAAATTCTGTGCAGCATTATAAAGCGTGTCATCTGCTATTTTTGGGAAAGCCCAAGCCTTTGACTCTGGGGGGGTAATATCAAAAGCCGCTCGTGCTTTAGGATAAATATTGCGATTGGAAACAAACGCGTTGGAATCCACAATAGTTATATCAGCTTTGCCGTTATGCACCATTTCCATCAGATCGAGCATTGCCGAATCAGTTTCTTCGCGCCAACGCA
>CAZEUZ010000142.1:0-7241 GCA_964515805.1 uncultured Cellvibrionaceae bacterium
GTCCCATCGAGAGAAGAAAAAACATATGTTCAGAATTATTGATTTAGGTCTGGAAATAGACATCATAACGAGTGGATTTGCCATTCAGAACTAGTCCCGGCTCTGGAAGAACCATATTCGGGTACTGCTGATTGAGCGCAGGCGCTTTCTGCGGGCGTTTAACTACCACCCGAAAACGCGCTTTGTTTAAAGCCTTGTACAATAATTTACCTGCATCGTCATCTTTGCCGGCGATCACTTGCAACGCCTGCATGTTCTTATTAACTTGCGCAGATTTAACCCGGATGGGAAACATTTGATCAAGATAAATAATATCCGGCTGCTCTTCCATGTTTTCCAAATAATCCTCCGCCGAAGCCTCCACCAGTTCCATCCGCAACAAAATTTTATCTAGTTCCTCATCACTAGTTTCAGAAGCTTGGGCAAATTGTTGCGCGCGATAAAAGCCGTCATGTAATAATTGATAGACAACGGTACAGCGCTCAACCAAAGTGACGAAACACCCCAATGTAGCCAATACAAACCCGTCTTGGCCCAGTCCTGCCGTCAAATCGAGGACGTTCAATGGCAGATGAGGCCGGATAGTATTGCTCTTGAGCCCGATCGCTCTAGCAATCAACTGGCCTTTACCTCCACCGTAGTAACGCCTGTGGGCATTCGCCCCATTCACAAAATCAACTTGAATGGTACTTTGAAGGCCTATTGTTTTCAGAAACAGACCTTGCTCACCAACACAAAATACGTATTGGCCACTGGGTGCAGTTTGTGGAATGGTTGACCAACAGGGCAAGCCCAATTGCTTTGATAGGGTGCGAGCCCGCACAATAGAAAGTGCAGACACGCAATTGACGGCAACAACCCCTGAAGGGGTTTGCCCCATTATTGTTGAATTGGCTGTAATTCTATTTCAACCCGGCGATTCTGCTGTCGGCCTGCAGCAGTATTATTAGTAGCAATAGGATAACGGAAATCATAGCCGTAAGTACTGATACGGCTCGCAAGTACGCCCTGCCCTCTTAAGTATGTGCCGACACTTCTAGCACGCTGATTACTTAATGTCTGATTGTATTGACGGCTGCCCCTGGAATCAGTGTGGCCGGAAACATTAATTTGAGTCTTGTTATACTTTTTAACAACGATAGCAACAGAATTCAGCACATCGAAAAACTGCGGACGAATATCGTAACTGCCAGAAGCAAAAGTGATATTACCAGGCATAATGAGGCGGATATTGTCTCCATCGCGCATTACTTGTACACCCGTACCCTGTAGCCGCTGACGCAGTAGAGCCTCTTGCCGGTCCATATAGTAACCGGCTCCAGCTCCGACAGCGCCACCCGCTAATGCACCCTTAAGTGCACCTTTTTTGCGATCATCATGATTAATGATGGCACCCAACACGGCACCTGTAGCAGCACCGATACCGGCACCTTTACTTGTATTGTTGGTCTTTGATTCGCCGGTATAAGGGTCGATAGTTTGACAACCGAAGATTGTTAGCAATAAACCTAATAAAAGCACTTTTCTCATAACTGAAATCCTTAATGTATAAATATGATTAATATGGTAAAAATGGGGAAATAGTATAACAAAATTGACGAAATTATCAGGTTAAAGCGATAATAAGATTCAATTGAAAATATGTCAGCACTTACGAGGTCTATTGTTTGATGAGCACCCCTGAAGTATTTGTACCAGAACCTGTTTTAGTCACTTCCAACGCCGTCGCTAAAGTCAAGCACCTCATAGAGGATGAGGGCAATGATACGCTAAAGCTGCGTGTTTTTGTTACCGGCGGCGGTTGTTCAGGTTTCCAATACGGCTTTACTTTCGATGAATTAGCTGCCGATGATGATGCGGTGATTGAAAAAGAAGGTGTTACCGTTTTAGTTGACTCAATGAGTTATCCCTACCTGTTAGGCGCGCAAATTGACTACGAAGAAGGTCTGCAAGGTTCTAAATTTGTCGTTAATAATCCCAATGCTAAAACAACCTGTGGCTGTGGCGAATCCTTCTCAATTTAAAGGCGGCCTCTCACCATTCATTGCCTACCGGATTCTATTTATTCTATGTATAGCCGCCACTATATGCTCGCCCACACTTGCGGAGAGCAGCACGGTTGGCGGATATCTGGCACGTATAGCTAACGACTCTCCTGAAGAGGTTGCTAATGCGTTAAAACGTGCAGAAGAATTGTATTTTAAAGGTGAATTGCCCCCTGACACTGGACCTATTGCACTGGTACTACACGGGCCTGAAGTAGAAATTTTCTTCAAAGACAAATACGAAAAGTACAAAGAAACAGTCGATTTGGCAGCGCGACTGAGCGCTTTCGGTGTTGTCGATGTACGCGTCTGTTTAACACAAACGGGGATTATGGGGCGTGAGCCGTCCAGTATCCACCCCTTTATTGGCACCGTCGCCTTTGGTCCATCAGAGATCAAACGGCTATTAGATCAACAAAATTACGTATACTTCTAATGACAATCTGCTGTTAATTAGAATCCACTATGTCTGCGGTAGAGTAACGCCTGTCTGCCCCTGATACTTGCCGGCACGATCCTTGTAAGATGTTTCACACACTTCATCAGCTTCAAAAAAGAGCATTTGCGCAACGCCTTCATTGGCGTAAATTTTTGCCGGCAGTGGCGTGGTGTTAGAAAATTCTAAGGTCACATGGCCCTCCCACTCAGGTTCAAGAGGCGTGACGTTAACGATAATGCCACAACGGGCGTAAGTAGATTTACCTAAGCAAATGGTCAGAACATTGCGTGGTATGCGAAAATACTCCACCGTGCGCGCCAGAGCAAAAGAATTGGGCGGAATAATACAGACATCATTTTTAATATCAACAAAGCTGTCTTCATCAAAATTTTTGGGATCTACAATCGCCGAATGGACATTGGTGAAAATTTTAAATTCATCGGCACAACGAACATCATAGCCATAGCTGGAGGTGCCGTAGGAAACCAATGAATTGCCCGCGCTGTTACGTCGAACTTGCTCCGTCTCAAAGGGTTCAATCATCCTATATTCTTCCGCCATACGGCGCATCCATCGGTCGGATTTAATACTCATATTGCTGATTTTCTCTAAATTAACTTAATCTTCGGTGACTACAATTTCAGGCATATCTTCTGCCTGCAAGTCCATTAGCCATAGTCGCGCCGCCATTTTCTGAGCGATAAGTTTGTAACATGTAGCAATGTCGCTATCGGGCTCAGCGACAACTGAGGGCTTGCCGCTGTCAGCAAATTTCCTGATAGAAAGATCGAGCGGCAAAGAGCCTAATAGCGTTGTATCGTAATCGCTGGCAACGGCTTCACCCCCACCAGAGCCAAAAATAGGCTCTTGGTGACCACACTGAGAACAGATATGCATAGCCATGTTTTCAACGACACCTAAGATAGGGACTTGCACCTTGGCAAACATCTCTATGCCCTTTTTCGCTTCTAACAGGGCAATTTCCTGCGGCGTGGTGACAATAACAGCTCCGGAGACAGGCACCTGCTGTGATAACGTCAATTGAATATCACCCGTACCCGGAGGCATATCAATCAATAAATAGTCCAGCGCCTGCCACTGTGTTTTAAATAAAAGTTGTTGTAGGGCACCCGTTACCATAGGGCCACGCCAAACCATCGGTGTCTTCTCGGTTACCAGATACCCCATCGACATTGATTGCACACCATGAGCCTCTAATGGAAGCATCATGTCTCGCTCAGCAATTTGCGGACGCTGCTGGCCAATGCCCAACATTATCGCCTGACTGGGGCCGTAGATGTCCGCATCCAAAATACCCACGCGGGCTCCTAACTGAGCCAGCGCCAGCGCTAAATTGACTGTGGTGGTGGATTTGCCAACACCCCCCTTACAGGAAGCAACTGCAATCACATTACGCACATCGGGCAGAGGCTGTTTACCCGATGCCGTAACACTGGCGGGCGACTGCCAACCGCTATTGATATCCACCGCCTCCACACCGGACAGTTGCTGCAATTTCTCCCAGAGTAACTGACTGACCTGTTGCTGTATATCGAGACCAGGATAACCCAGCGTCAGATCCAGACTCAATTTGCCGTCCTGCCACTGGATATTACTGACTGCATCCAAACTTATCAGATCGCTTCCTAAATCTGAGATGGTGATCTGTGAAAGTGCAGGTAAAACCTGTTGTTCGATAAAATCATTCATGGAACTCATATGCCTTTTGACTACGCCATAAACATCAATGCTGACTTATCTTTCGAGTACCAAACTAACTGAGATATATAAAGGTGAGTTTAAATTAATCATATAAGAAAGTGTGGACTAATGATTTAGTCAATGACAGTTTTAGCACAAGCTTTTAGTCTTCTAAAACCAGTAAATAACATTGCTGTGGTCAATAGAGATTTGTATTGATTAAGTACTTTACCACAGCCTTGATTTGTGTAGAATGCCGTTTACTCTAATTCAGAGTGGCGCGGCTTAAAATCGTGTTTACGTATTAAATAATTTAACTCACCTTACAAAGGTAAATAATATGAAAAAAATATTGTCTTTTCTCGCTTTGAGTATATTAATCACAGTCAATTCAGCTCACAGTGAAGAAGCAAACAAAAAACAACTAAATCCATGGACTCAGTGTGGCATTGGCGCAATGATTTTCAACGGAGAGTCTGGTGGATGGGCTGCCGGCGCCGCTATTTCAAATATAATCTGGGATCTAGGTACAACAGCCGTTACTTCTAATCTTTCTTCACAAGAAACATGCTCTCGCGCCAAGTGGAATACAGCCATGTTTATTGATGAAAATCTCAAAGAACTAGAGCAACAAACTGCACAAGGTTATGGTGATCATATCGACGCTATGTTGGATTTATATCAATGTGATTCTTCCGTAAGATCAAGTGTTGTTTCTAACCTTCGCCGCGATATGATTGCAACGATTTCTGCTGAAAATTACGCTGCCTTAAGTCATAGTGAAAAAGCTTTTTCATACTATTCATCGATTGAAGATGCTGTGAGCAATTCTAAAGCTTGCCAAGCTATTTAATTGCTTAATTTTAGTAGGCTTGAGTCAACTATAAACAAGGTCTGATACCCAGAGGTTGAGGGCCTTGTTACCAAATAACTGAAAATAAAAAAAGGCGTGCTTACTTCTAATCCATCCTAAATAATGCATTACAAAAAAAATAGATTTTTTTTTACTTTATCTCTGTCAGTCGCCCTATTTCTCACATCATTTCATACGTACAGTAACAGTTCTCTACAGTACAATATTTCTGAATATATTGACGCTATAAAACTCTACGACAAAATAACATGGCTCAAATTACTTCATTACAAAAGAAAGGCAACTTCTACATACCAAAGTGAAATCGTAACCCCTTCTTTTTTTCTTTCAGAGATAGGGAAAACATCTCCAAAAAAAGAATTGATAGCTAATATAAATGCCTTTTTAAAAGCTACTAATCATGGATACAAAGCAGATGAGCACCCCCAATGCCGGTTTCCAGCAAGGTATAAATGGATAGCCGCTCAATTGGAAGGGGTAAATGTAGATTTTCCTCAGATAGACTGCCCAAAATATCGACAATGGATTGAAGAGTCTCGAGTAGAGTCTATTAGTCTTATCTATGCGTCCGGATTTTTTGAAAATCCGGCCTCTTTCTATGGGCATCTACTAGTTAAGCTAAATAATGACGCGGACCAGCAAAATTTATTGGCTACAAGCGTCAATTATGGCGCTCGGGTTCCGAGTGAAGAGAATATCGTCGCTTATATTACCAAGGGAATATTTGGCGGCTATGACGCGAGGTTTTCTTATAACTACTACTACAAAAACGTTAATGTCTATTCACAGATTGAAATGAGAGACATGTGGGAGTATCGATTAAACCTCAAGCCATCTGAAGTCGGAATGATTGCAGATCATATATGGGAGTTGTTACACCATGATTTCACTTACTTTTTCACCAAGGAGAACTGTGCTTATAGAATAGCAGAGCTCATTGAACTCCCATTATCAAAAGGCATCATTAATAAAAATAAGCCCTGGGTGCTACCTATAGAGGTAGTTAAAGGTGTATATAATCATGACGGATTATTGGATGCACATACCTATATCCCCTCGAAACGTACCAATTTTGTTAATAAATATTTAGCGTCTTCAGAAAGGGAAAAAAGATATATCAAGGGATTCATTGATGAAGACAAAGAGGCTCAAAGTAGATATGAATATCTTAATAACTTATCTAAGTCTAAAACCATCGATACGCTTTTTGACTACTATGCATCAATGTATGTCGGTGATTATGAAAATTCCAAATACCAAAGGACAAGACAACGATTACTTAAACAACAACTGAAATTGCCGCCTGTCCGTATCAATCAACCAGCCAGTAAAAAAGATGCCCCTCATAAAGGACAAAATCCTTCATTACTCCAGACAACCGCATTTTATAACGAACAGTTGAAAGAAGGCCTTCATTTAAGATTGCGGCCCGCTTATTACGATTTTCTTTCAAGAGATGTCGGTCGGCATAAATATTCCAGCCTGTCTATGTTTGATTTACAAGTGAGCTTTATTGATGAAGAATTAGCGTTTCATTCATTAGATTTATTAAAGATCGATAATCTACATGTCACAGAACCGGATATTAGTAGTCTTTCTGATTATTCATGGAATATCCGCACAGGCTTTGAACCGAAGAACATGAGCTGTATAAATTGTACGGTTTCCTTTATAGAAGGCGGGCTAGGTAAAGCTTACTCTCTTGGAGAAAACTATGCGGCATATGGATTTATTGAAGCAAGAGCCCAGAGTAGAACCCGTAAGCTGCTGTCAGGCACTCCCAAAATCGGATTGATAGGAAAAGTTTTAGAGGGTTGGCATAGCCATGTCTCTCTGGGATACAAGCAATACTTAGATCATGCTGAAGATAGCGGTTTAATCGCAGTTTTTGAAAATCGCTTTGGGAACAATGAAGACTGGGATATCAGATTAACATTTCAAAAACACATCGCCAGTGAAACATCTATCTCATTAAATTATTATTGGTAACGTAAATCTCTTGGCCAAGCGACTTAATCGCCTCCCAAGTCACACGCTTTAACAAGGGCTCACGCAGCATATCCGCCAAACTGGGGATTACAATCAAGTTCATCTGCCACTGTTGAAAGGTTTTTCCCTCAACGTTCTGCCAATCATTGAATCCCTCTAAGGTAAACCTAGCGGCAGCAGTTCCCATTAAAAA
>CAZEUZ010000143.1:0-28947 GCA_964515805.1 uncultured Cellvibrionaceae bacterium
ACTAGCCATTATAGATGATGTTCGCCATTTTATAATTTTTATAGTGGATATAAAACAGTAAAATTACCTTGCAAACATCACCAAATGATCCAAATCCAGTGTGATACCAATATTTTCACCTATGGCATGGTTGTGGTGGGAGGAAGCGAGGCAAAACAAGCGTTGTTTTGAGGGCAGTTCAATACGATACAAAAAGTGAGACCCTCGAAAACGTTTACTGACGATAATACTCGTAAAACCACTTTCGTCATCGTGAAGTAAATCATCGGGTCGAACCAGAATATCTACAGATTGATTGACGGCAAAATTATGAGGTTTAGATGAATGCAAAACACCTAAAGCCGACTGCACACTCTGCTCATCGATAACGATACCGGATAAAAAATCACCTTCACCGACAAAATTCGCCACAAAACGCGTATTGGGTTGATGGTAAATATGGTAAGCCGTATCGTGCTGCACAATGCGCCCATCATCCATAACCGCCACCTTATCTGTCATGGCAAATGCCTCCATCTGATCATGAGTAACCAATAAGGCGCTGACTTGTTCTCGCTGAAGAATACTGCGTATCTCCCTGATTAATACTTCCTTCAAGGAAACGTCAAGGCCTGTGAATGGCTCATCCAATAACAATAATTTGGGTTTGGGCGCTATGGCGCGCGCAAGTGCCACGCGCTGTTGTTGGCCACCGGATAGGGAATGAGGGTAGCGATTCATTAATGCTTCTATTCCCATTAGGGACAGCAATTCTTTGATTCGACTTCGCTGTTGATGCAAAGGCCAACGACTAATACCAAAGGCGATATTTTCGGCGATTGTTAAATGGGGGAAAAGTGCTGCATCTTGAAAAACCATGCCAATTTGCCGCTTTTCAGGGCTGAGGGTATAACCTGGCAATGAAATATTCTGCATATCTCCATTCGACCCGGCCACTGCAATTTGCCCGGCAAAGATTGAATTCAATCCTGCAATCGCGCGCAGTAAAGTAGATTTACCACAACCACTTGGACCGAGCAAACAGCTAATATGCCCATCTTCTATAGTAAAATTAATATCATGGGCAACCACTTGATCTTTGTAAGCGACAGATACATCCGTGAGTATGAGTATAAGTTTTTCCGATGGTAACGCAGAAACAGACACCATAAACTCACTCTCTTACTATGAGGCGACTATGCCGGATCATTAAAATAACAGGAAACATGCTCAACACCACCAACACCAATGCGGGTAATGCAGCCCGCTCCCACTCTCCCTCTGATGTCATCTCATAAATCCTAACGGCTAAAGTGTCCCAACCAAAAGGACGCAACAATAAAGTGGCTGGCATCTCTTTCATCACATCCACCAAAACTAACAACAGTGCAGTAATGATACTTGTAGACATCATAGGGGTATACAATCGGCGCAGTAATGACCATCGGCTGGCGCCCAATGTTTGAGAGACTTCCTCATAAACCGGCTTAATGCGCTCCAATGCTGTACTGACCGGCCCAAAAGCCACCGAAAAAAAGCGAATAGTATAAGCAAGTAATAAGGCAGTTAAGCTACCCAATAAAATCTGGGGGGAATGCCACTGAAAGTAGGCCGCAATTGGTGACCAGATTTGACGGTCAAAATAAGCTAGAGGGATCATGACACCGACAGCCAGCACAGTTCCGGGAAATGCGTAGCCTAATAACGCCAAGCGCTGAACTACTGGCGCCCGTTCATATCCCGTCGTTCGCCGGCCATAAGCGGCAAATAGAGACCATAAAACAATAATAAGAGCCGCTGCAGTTGCCAATATTACGGTATGTCCTATCAAACTGATAAATCGCTTATCAAAATTATTCCATCCAAAGTCAACCACCCAGAAAATTAGTTTCAGTACCGGAACAATAAAAGCAATCGACACTACAATGAAACAGTATCCAAAGACACTCCATGCTTTCAAACCATATAAACGGAAACGTTGCAGGTCGTGGCTATGTTGACAGACTCTACCTTTGCCTCGCAAACACTGCTCTAGATAGAGCGCCAAACCAACGAATAATAACAACAACGATGCCAATTGTGCCGCAGCTGTTAAGTTAAAAAGGCCAAACCACGATTTGTAGATAGCGGTAGTGAACGTATCAAAGTTGAAGATAGAAACAGCGCCAAAATCTGCTAGCGCTTCCATTAATGCGAGAGCAACACCTGCGACAATAGCAGGTCTCGCTATGGGCAGGGCTACTCGAAAAAAACTACCCCAGGCACTCATTCCTAGAAGTCTGGCATTATTTATTGCACTGTGCCCTTGATTGATAAATGCCGATCTGGCCAGCATATATACGTAAGGATAGAGCACGGAAGACATTACCAGAAGAACACCAAAGGCACCCCGCATGTCAGGAAAAAACATATCTGCACCAAACAACCGTCGATACCATGTTTGCAATGGACCACTGTAATCTACCAATCCTAGAAAAACAAAAGCAAATACATAAGCTGGCATCGCCAGCGGTAACATTAGCGCCCACTCCAACCAGCGACGACCAGGAAATTCACACATGGCTATCAACCAAGCCAAACTGACCCCCAAAATCGACACCCAAATACCCACACCTACAAAGAGGGTGAGAGTGTTTATCAAAAGATCAGATAATTGGGTTTCTATAAAATGCTGCCATACATCTATCTGCGGATCGCTCCAGCTGAAGAAAATAACTGCTATTGGAATCAGAACCAAAAAAGCCATTAACCACAGCGGCAGAGACCACAACCAACGCCAATTCAATCGAACCGATAGAGGATAAGAAAACTGTTTGTTTATCGACATTTTACGACATCTGACTTACTTATAACCCGCTCGATCCATCAGTTTAACGGCGTCTATCTGTAAACGGCCAGCCGCTTCTACATTGATCTGATCCTTTTTGAAATCACCCCAACTTGCCACCATAGCAGAAGGTTTAACCGCTGAGTTAACCGGGTACTCTTGGTTTAATCCGGCAAAATCAACTTGAGCTTCCTCGCTCGCAAGCCATTCGAGTAATTTTTGAGCCGCTGCTGGATTTTTGGCGTGTCGAGTTATTCCGGCTCCGGAAATATTCACATGTACCCCACGTCCATCCACTCCCGATCCTATTTGATTTGGCCAGAAAATTGCCAATTTCAAATCAGGATTTTTGTTTAGCAATCGACCAAAATAATAGGTATTCACTAGTGTCACATCACACTGAGCGGCAAGAACAGCTTCCATTGCCTGGCTATCTTTTGCGTGTGGTGATGTAGCGAGATTATTAACCCACCCTTTGACAATGGCTTCTGTTGGTTTTTCACCCAAGGTATCAATCATCGTAGCGACTAATGACTGATTATAAATCTTTTTTGAGGTCCGCAAACAAAGTCGTCCCTTCCATTGGCTGTCAGCCAATGCTTCGTAGGTAGAAAGCTCGCTTGGCCGTACGCGTTCAGTAGAGTAAACGATAGTGCGCGCCCGCATCGACAATCCAAACCAATCATTTTTAGGAGAACGCAAATATTCGGGGATAGTGCTTTTAAGTTGCGGTGATTCTACAGAACGAAGTAATCCATCCTGCGATGCCTTCCATAATACTCCTGCATCAACCGTCATAAACATGTCCGCCTGCGTTGTGTTCCCCTCTGCCTTTAAACGCGCCATTAACGGCCCTGCTTTATCCGTAATATACTGAATTTTAATTCCGGTTTTGTCTGTGAATGCATTAAATAATGGCTTAATCAAGTGTTCTTTGCGAGAAGAATAAACGGTAATCAGTTCATTTTGTGACTTCTTAACAGACTGTTGTTGATCAGCCCATGCTAACGGAGAAAAAGCATGCAGTAACGATGTTGCTAATAATATAGAGAGCGTTCGTAAAAACATAAAAATACCTCTTTGGTATACTAGGTTTCAATTAAAATTGTGCTACTGAAAAGATTCGGTAAAGATGTTAATGATAATTATTATCATTAACAAGTGTGAAAATTAAAAAGAACAGTAAATGAATAATCAAGAGTTCTCTCAAGCTGTACTCGGCTGGTTTGATCATTCGGGCCGCAAGCATTTACCTTGGCAACATCAGCGAACAGCCTACCGCGTGTGGATCTCAGAAATCATGCTACAGCAAACGCAAGTAGCAACAGTGATTCCTTACTTTGAACGCTTCATGCAACGCTTCCCAACAATACATGATCTCGCCAATGCTTCCCAAGAAGAGGTACTGCATTTATGGACAGGCCTCGGTTACTATGCCAGAGGACGGAATTTACACAAATGCGCCCATGAAATAATAGAGAAATATAGCGGTGACTTCCCTGATGATCCAGTACTACTTAGCGAACTTCCTGGCATTGGCAAATCGACTGCTGGAGCTATTGTCAGCATAGCTTATAACAAACGGGCAACCATACTCGATGGCAATGTAAAGCGCGTACTAGCACGTTTTCACGGCATTTCTGATTGGCCTGGAAAAACATCTGTCGCCAATAAACTTTGGCTCTATGCAGAAAATCACACTCCACATCAACGCTACGCTGATTACAGTCAAGCAATGATGGATTTTGGAGCTACGCTGTGTACTCGAAGTCAACCTAAATGCGATTCTTGCCCTTTAAGAAAGGACTGTATTGCTGGTCAGTCAGGCAATCCTCAAGATTTTCCCGGGAAAAAACCCAGGACGCGTCTACCGGCTAAAAACACCCAAATGTTAATACTCACTGACAAAGAGAATGGCTCTGTTTTTTTGCAGTTGAGACCACCTCAAGGAATATGGGGTGGCCTTTGGAGTTTGCCGGAATTGGAGCAGAGTGATGATGCGCTCAGTTATAGTCGGCAGCACTTTGGTAAAGTCGTTCATTTCGACAATTGGGATTCTTTTCGCCACACATTTAGCCATTATCGTTTAGACATTCAACCAATATCTATCGTCGTTGAAAGAATTAACAACCATATTAATGAAAATGAGAAAAAAGGTTGGTTTTCCCACCAACAAGTTACCCAATTAGGTCTATCGGCACCGGTTAAGCGATTATTGACAACATTGTCGACCAAGACAAAACCTAACCTATTGGAGTATGATAGGTAACACTATGTTAGTTTATTAAATCTCTACTTTTAGGATGATGCCATGGCACGCACCGTGTTTTGTAAGAAATATCAACAGACATTAGAGGGTCTTGATTTACCCCCTCTTCCAGGCGCTAAAGGTCAAGAAATTTTCGAAGCAGTCTCTAAAAAAGCATGGGATGAATGGCTTCAACTACAGACCATGCTAATCAACGAGAAACAACTTAATACAATGAATATGACCGACCGAACTTACCTAAATGAGCAAATGAACAAATTTTTCAGCAATGAAGATCACGACAGAGCTGAAGGCTATGTGCCAATAAACTAAAATAGTCAACACGGTAATACATTAAGCTTAGTTATAATAACTT
This sequence comes from uncultured Cellvibrionaceae bacterium, assembly GCA_964515805.1. Classification (GTDB taxonomy): domain Bacteria; phylum Pseudomonadota; class Gammaproteobacteria; order Pseudomonadales; family Cellvibrionaceae; genus CAZEUZ01. The sequence continues at coordinate 5,431 of CAZEUZ010000143.1, forward strand.
CCAATAAAAAGTAGAAAAAAAATGAACAAAGTATCTTTACCTCGTCCCATTATTATTGATGATAACAGCTACTACATTATTGATTGTGACCAACAGGGGCTCACACTAAAAAAAGTTAACCAGCTAACGGAGGGAAAAAGCTTTATATCTCTCAAGAAAAAGAAGGTTAGCTATCACGGTAAACAATGTACTATCACCGGCTTTACTCCCGGCTACACAGGGAATGCCACTGTCATTCTAGACAACGGCGACATTAAAATAGTAGTAGAGGGGCGAGATACTCAGGATATAGTTTTTAGCGATAACCGTAAGATTGTTTTTGTCGGTGATAAATCCTGCGTCATTAGTCCTTTAGAAGAAGAGAAAAACCAAATCATTCCCTACTCTCATTTAGATGGCGTTACCTTCGCAACCTATGTCCTCAGCGATAACGGTGAATGTGAACTTACAAACATGCTCATTAGAGAGAGCTTTATCCATAATTCACTTAACGATCAAACAGTAAATCCGGCACAATTACTGCCTCAGAAATCCGCGGTGACAGACCGCTATTCCAAAATAGATATCTATTTCGACGGTAAATTGGTATTTAATGCACAGCGAATGCTGACTCCTGAGAAAATAAAAGACATACTCCCAGAAACCGCCCAACGGCCAACATTTATCATTGAAGGTGGTGAAACCTTACAAAGAAAAATATTCAATGAGATAGCCACTGTTACGGATGATGCAACTGTTATGATTCACCAACACGCTATAGAGGATGATACTGGTGAACTTGTCAGCGCATTGACAACGTACAGGGCAAATAACCGTAACGGTCAAGTTACCCTCATCGCTTCCCGAATATTTAACCTGTTCGGAACAAATGATCAGGATGCAATCAAAACTCACTGCAAAGATTTAAATGTAAAACTTATTATTCCGACATCCACAACGACCGACCAAGGACTTTTAAACCACGGTAAATTTATTGCTATAGGCGAAAAAGTTTACTTTACCACCTCAAATTTCAGAGGCTCAATTTCAAACAAACGTACCAACATCATTACCGAGCTTACCGGTGAAATAGCAAAATTGCTCGCTGATTACGCCGAGACAATGTATGTGGAAGGAAATATCCCTCGGGCAAGTACATTGATAGACAACTTGCAGCAACAGGGTATTTTCTTTAACCAGCCGGAGTGTAATTACTGTGGTGTAGTTGACCTATATGCCAGCATGATTGATTCAGCAGACAGTCATTTGCAAGTTATGATGAAGGGCATACAGGATAACCCTGTTTTAGATCTGATCATCAACAGAGCAAACGATGGCTTGCCGGTAGAAATTTTTTATGACAAAGCTGGAAAATTTGCGCTTGAAAAATTGCAGGCATTACAGCCAATGAGTAACGTCAGCATCAAAAAAACCAGAGATACCGGTATGGAGATTCATGCCAACACCATCGTTATTAATGGAAATTCTACTAAAGAAGCCATAGCCTGTGTTGGCACAGCTTACCTAAGCGTACACCAAATGAACATGCAAGTTAATAAAACCAAGACAGCCGATATAGCCGTAACGACTCAAGGTAGAAACGCAAGCGACCTGGGCGAAATGATTCGCACTATGATTTTATAGTCTCTTTCTTGGTTGAGCTGCTTTAATCTAAGCATTAAAAATACTAAGAGGCTTGGTAGTCTCTCACTACCATGACTGTACAATGAGCACACTCAACCACTTTATGAGCGCAAGAACCCAGTAAAAATTGCTTGGATCGATTACCTTTAGGCGTATGGCTTGGAATGACAATTAAATCGGCATTGATATCTTTAGCCTGATCGAGCACTTTTTCGTGAGCCGTGCCAATTAACACAGTAGTTGTATAGGGGATATCTGCTGGAATTTTATCTTTGACATAGTTTTCTAATATCTGTTTAGCGTCATCGAGTGCCTTCTTCATTGCATCTTTTGGGAAAAAGCTCTCCACTAACGGCATATTAAAGCTCGGCAACACACTCATAATACAAAGCACCGATTTATCCGTTTGAGCATTGGCTTGAGCAATTGCAACTCCCAATGAATAATCGGCAAAAGAAGGGTTTTGTAAATCTACTGGCACTAAGATTTTCTTAAACATCTTTTTCTCTCCTACTTATGCTTCAACAGGTATATCGCGATTGCGTCGGCTCACTTGTAGATAGCCAATAAAAAATAGTAGTAAAAGTGCAGGAATAAACATCCAATGTTTTTCAGGGCGATCCGTTAACTGCTTCACCGCTGTGATTTCCCAGCCACTGCTAATACCCGCTTTTTCAGCGTGGCCGAAAAATTCAGTATAATCAATCAATACTTTTTCACCTTCCGTCCTGATGCCAAACCCGGCATGCTTTAATCGTTCTTCACCACTAGCACTCTCACCCAAGGGTAGAACAACACTTTTCTGGACATTATCACCATCAATATTCATACCCTCCACTGTAAATCTCAGCTTGCCGTTATCCGGAGCCACCGCAGCCACTTCCACGATTTTTGATGGCGGCACAGTAGAGATGGGAGGATAAATTCTATCCCAGAAGAAACCCGGGCGGAATAACGTAAAAGTGATTAATAGTAATAACAGAGTCTCCCACCATTTACTTTTCACCAACCAAAAACCCTGAGTTGCTGCGGCAAAGGCCAACATCGCTATAACAGCGCTGACAACCACCAACACCAGCTCCCACCAACTATCAATATTGATCATTAACAACTGTGTATTAAAGATAAACATGAAAGGTAAAATTGCGGTACGTATATCGTAGGTAAAACCCTGTATACCCGTTCTAATCGGGTCACTGCGAGCGATTGCAGCAGCGGCAAAGGCAGCCAAGCCAACAGGCGGCGTATCATCTGCCAAAATACCAAAATAAAAAACAAACATATGTGCGGCGATCAAAGGAACAATCAACCCATTTTCCGCAGCCAAGGTAACGATAACTGGCGCCATAAGCGAAGAAACTACGATATAGTTGGCTGTTGTCGGTAAGCCCATGCCCAAAATAAGACTGATTAGAGCAGTAAATATCAAAATCAGCAGGAGGTTACCACCAGAAATAAACTCGACAAATTCAGTCATCACCAGGCCGATACCCGTTAAAGTCACCGTGCCGACAACTATACCAGCCGTAGCCGTGGCAACGCCGATACCGATCATATTGCGAGCGCCGGCAATCATGCCGTCGTAAAAATCTTGCAATCCCCTTTTCGCAGCCGCTTGGATATTATTGGCATTACTACGAAAGTAAGCCTGTAACGGTCGTTGAGTGAAAACGATAAACAACATAAAGACTGTTGCCCAAAAGGCTGAGAGCCCCGGAGAAAAGCGTTCTACCATTAAACACCAGATCAATAAAACCACTGGCAATAAGTAATACAAACCGGATTTTACTGTAGGGCCAACTTCGGGCAACTGGGTAATATCGGCATCGGGAGAATCCATCTTCAATTCAGGATAATGGCAAGCGTATTTAACCAGTGAAACATAGGCGATTAGAATAGCAATACAAATGACCCATATTGCAAAATCACCCAACCAATTTTTGATCCAGCCGATACCGTAGTAGACCAAACCAGACAATACAATAAAGCCTACGACTATAGTGAAAAAATAAAACAACTTGCTAGATAAGGTGCTTATCTGCCTCCTCGGCAGACCTTGCATATTGGCCTTGAGCGCCTCGAGATGCACGATATAAATCAGTGCAATATAGGAAATAATCGCAGGTAAAAAAGCATGCTTAATCACCTCGACATACGAGATACCGACATACTCCACCATCAAGAAAGCAGCAGCTCCCATAATGGGTGGTGTTAATTGACCGTTGGTAGAGGAGGCGACCTCCACCGCTCCTGCTTTGGTGCCAGGGAAACCCACGCGCTTCATTAACGGTATGGTAAAGGTTCCAGTAGTCACCACGTTGGCGATGGATGAGCCGGATATCAACCCGGTAGCGCCAGACGCAACAACGGCCGCTTTAGCAGGGCCACCACGCATGTGGCCCAGTAACGAAAAAGCCATTTTAATAAAATAGTTGCCTGCACCAGCTTTATCCAATAGCGCGCCAAACAGAACAAATAAAAAGACGAAACTTGTTGAAACACCCAAGGCTACACCAAAGACACCTTCGGTAGTAAGCCATTGATGAGACATCATTTTATTCAAGCTGGCGCCCTTGTGAGCAATCACATCGGGCATGAACGGGCCAAAATAGGTATAGCACAAAAAAACTGAAGCAACGATGGTCAGCGGCGGACCCAAAGCACGGCGGGCTGCCTCCAATAATAACAACATGCCGCAAACTGCGGTAATTACATCAATCGCTGTCGGCGCACCTTGACGCTCCGCCAGCTCAGCATAAAACAGGAAAATATAAAGGGCGCTAAAAGTACCAATAAAGGCAAACAACCAATCGTGTATAGGTATATATGCTCTAGGTGAGCGCTTAAATGCAGGGAAGGCAACAAAAGCCAGAAAAATAGCGAAGCCCAAATGAATGGAACGAGCCTCGGTGTCGTTAAGTATGCCGAAATTAAAAATGTAGGGCAAAGGCGATGCATACCACAGCTGAAATAGTGACCATAAAAAGGGCACGACAAATAACATTTTTGCCGGAATACCTTCTGGTGAACGGGCGCCAGTATCTGCTTGGCTAAGTTCTTTTAGCTCTGATTCATAGGTATCAATATTTTCCTGTAGTTTGACTTTGTCGCCCATAGTAATTCAATTTCTCTTAAAAAATTTTAAAGTAACAATCTTAATTGAAAGTAACAAAAAGGGGCGTGTTACACGCCCCTTTAGATACAAGTTAAATCTACTCGATAAGAATAGTTTCAATATAGACTTTAACTTATTTCATCAATCCTGCCTCTTTGTAATATTTCATAGCACCTGGATGTAGAGGTGCAGACAGGCCATCTGTGATCATCTGACTTTTTTCTAACTTAGCGAAAGCTGGATGTAATTTTTTGAAGTCATCAAAGTTTTCAAATACGGCCTTAGCAACTTCATATACTGCATTTGCAGGGACACCGGCAGATGAAACTATAGTAGCGCCTACGCCAAAGGTTTTAACATCGCTATCGTTACCTGCATACATGCCACCCGGAATTATTGCCTCACTGTAATAGGCATTATCTTCAATTAGCTTAGTAATTGCTGGACCACTGACTTCAACCAATACCGTGTCGCAAGAAGTAGTGGCTTCTTTAATGGAACCACTGGGATGTCCTACAGTAAAAACCATTGCATCAATTTTATTGTCACAAAGTGCACTGGACTGTTCTGATGATTTCAACTCAGACACCAATGAAAAATCGCCAGTTGTCCAGCCCTTTGCCTTCATCAATACTTCCATGGTGCCACGCTGGCCTGAACCAGGGTTACCGATATTAACGCGCTTGCCTTTCAAATCATCAAAGGTTTTGATGCCGGAATCAGCTCTTGCGACTACAGTAAATGGTTCTTTATGCACTGAAAAAACTGCTCGCAGTTGTTTAAAAGGACCTTGTTCCTCAAACTTACTAGTGCCATTGTAGGCATGATATTGCCAATCCGATTGAGCCACACCAAGATCCAATTCATTAGCACGGATAGTGTTGATGTTGTATATCGAACCACCGGTGCTCTCTACAGAACAACGTATCTTGTGTTCCTCCTTTCCTTTGTTGACCAAGCGGCATATGGCCCCTCCAGTGGGATAATAAACACCAGTGACACCACCGGTACCGATCGTGATAAATGTTTCATTTGAAAGAGCTGGAGATGACACTCCAACGACCGTAATAACTGCGGCAACAAACGCCAACAAGGATAATTTCGCTTTCTTCATTTTTTGTTTCCCCATAGTGAAAGAATATAAAAATTGGATCAATAAGCAATTACAAGAGTTTAGTTAATGCGCTTATCAATAGGGCAAGTAGCCTATACTTTTTAACCCACAACATGCAACTTTTTTCCATTTTTTTGATATAAAATGGTTATTGCAGATTAATTTTGATAACGGTTTTAATGCTATTGCGCAAGACAAGCAATTCAACTTGATCGCCTACACGGTAATCATTCAAACCCGTTAACAGTTCAGCAACTCGCTTGAGACGACGCCCATCTATTTCCAAAATGATATCACCCGGTGTCACCCGGCCCACAGCATCAATTTTTGCACCGCGCAACCCAGCCTGCACTGCGTTAGAATCAGGTTGGACACTGAGTATAAACACACCAGAAATATCGAGCTGCTCCGATAATGCCTGATTGACTTTTTCGTCGACAACAATCCCCAGGCTGGGACGGGTAAATTTTCCACGCGCGATCAGCTCGGGAACTACACGGTTGACCGTATCTACCGGAACGGCAAAGCCTATACCTGCATAGGCTCCCGAAGGACTGTAAATAGCAGTATTTACGCCAATAAGAAGACCGGCACTATCAAGCAATGGACCACCGGAATTGCCGGGATTAATTGCTGCATCTGTCTGAATAAGATGTTCTATGGTGATACCGTTATCTCCTGTCAGTGAGCGATCCAATGCAGAAACGAGGCCACTGGTCAACGTGTAGTCAAGCCCAAAGGGATTACCAATAGCAAAAACTGTCTGCCCAACCTTGAGATTACTATTGGTTCCTATGGGAACTGGCGGTGGCGACTCAAACCCAACGCCAATCCGCAGTACCGCCAGATCATGCGCGCGGCTTGCACCGACGAGCGTCGCGTTCAAGCTACGGCCATCGTTTAGCCTAACGGTAGCGGAAGAGGCGCCCTCAATGACATGAAAATTAGTCACCACATGGCCTAAGTTATCCCATATAAAACCGGAGCCGGTTCCTCTAGGCACACTAAATACATTGCGCGACCAAAAATCTCTGACTCGCTGTTTAGTGGTAATAAAAACAACGGAAGGGCTGGCGTTTTCAAAGATTTCGATAGTTGATTGTTCACTAGCAGCCAACTCTCCACGGGCAGTAACCGTGCGTGGTTCTGCTGTCACAGTGAAAAAGATATTTTTTAGCCAGGGCGCAAACTGCCACAACAAAAAAATCAATATAAACGTCCAGAGAAACCGACGGAAACGCTTCAGTGCCACACTATTGTTATTAGTATCGATATCCATTCACTGCCTAAAAATGATATCCCACGTTTAGTTCAAGTGTCGTTTTTGGCGCGGGATAGCCTCCAGCAGGAAAAGAGAAACTTGAATATTCCTTTCCAGTGAGATTATTCACACGCAAATTAGCGCTCCAGGCCCCATCTTGCCAATCTGGATTGGTATTGTAGCCCAGATTGATATTGTAGATAGTGTAACCGCCCAACTGATCACTTGTATTGTCGTCAGCACTTGCTGGAAAACGCCTACCGGTGTAGATGGCATCGGCGTATAAACTGATATTTGAGATCGGTGAATAATTGATTCCAAATACTGCGGTTTGTTCAGGAACAAAGGGAACATCATTACCCTCAAAGCTGCCTGACTTATAGGTCGCTTTAGTGTGTGAATAGCTGCCACTGAGACCTAGCGATGGAGTGATGTCGTAATAGGCTTCAACAATAACGCCTTTGCGGTTCGATTTATCTAAATTAACATTGGCAATAGCCACACTGTCGTAATAAATCTCATCCTCAATATCCATCGTGTAGCCCAACACCTTTAATGAAAAAAGGGCGACAGTATATTCATAACCAGCTTCAATAGAGGTCGAGGTCTGTGGATCTAAAAAGTCTACTGTTGGTAAAATAAAACCATTTTCATCGATATTGGCAAAACGAAAACTTTCAGCGCGACGGATAAATATGCTTGTCGAGTCCGAAAGATCATAAGAAGCACCGATTTCGGTCGCATTTTCAGAATCACTGTTTTGCGCATTACTAATCAGGTTTCTATCTTCGATATCGGTTTTGCGGGCACCGACAGCCAAAGTAACCTCTTCAAATACGGGAATAACAAGCTGGCTATAAACAGACCGCTGATCTTGTTCCCAATCGACGGATGCGCCGCGCTGATGATCACCATCTTGGTTCTCGTAACCCAAAGTTAGCAACCATTTGCCGCGCTGAGTATTCCAGTCACCCAATAAACGTGCACCCAGTATCTTTAATTGTGTATCTTGCTTTTCAGGATTGCCAAAAGAAATCAGACCATCGCTGTCACGAACCGAGTAGTCGGTATCAAATGTCAGCTTATTAGCAACATGATAACTAAACCCCACACGGTCTACGATTACATCCTGGTTAGAAAAATCTTCCGGATTATTAGTTTGTCTGCGATTCTCGCTAATCTGCGCATTGGTTAGGAAGCCCGGCAACTCTAATTCATCATCTATATCATGGCGCTCATAAAAAACACTGCCCCAATCGTCTTCATAGCTGACCAAACCAAACAAATTATGGTAATTCTGTTCGTTGTTATCTCTATAATTGTCGGCTTTTTTCTTTTCACCCGACAATCGGTAGGCAATACCGTTATCAAAACCTTGGCTGGCGGAAAATGTTGCAACTCTGAGATTGTTACTACCAACTCCTACATCGATATAAGCCTGCTGCTGTCCGGGACGCTTGGTAATGATATTAATCACGCCACCGACAGCTTGATCACCGAAGAGAACGCCGCCACTGCCCTGCAATATTTCGATGCGCTCTACATCTTTTAATGCAACAGAAGATAATAGCGGGGTTTCTAACGTCGGGTTATTTAATTTTCTGCCATCGACTACAATTAAAATATTGTTAACATTATTACTTCCAAAACCACGCATGGTTAAAGAAGCTCGGCTGCCATTGCCAATATTATCGTTAATTTGAATGCCTGCCTGGGAGCGCAACACTTCCGTGAGAGAACTCGCCCCCGTCAACGCAATATCTTCGGCTGTTACGACAGAGATACTAGTAGGCGTTACCACCCCCAACTGCTCAGAACGGGTGGCAGTAACCACGATGTCATCACCAACCATAACATGGGTTTCATTCGCATTTAGCCAGTTGGAAGTAACTATTACAGCGAGAAACACAACAAAAACAAATCGAATTTTCATAGAAATATACTCAAAAGCCTAAATAAAAGTGGCGATTGAGGGAGGAATCGAGAATGGAGACAAACGCTGGGAGGAACCAGCGCGACAGAACAATCTCGGATGGTAGCCCTCCGCTCCATCGATAAGAAAGTAGAAGGCCGGTATCGGGCTTGCCGATAAATATATTGGCTTACCGTTGCGGGGGCAGCGCTGGATTTGCACCAGTCTTCCCGTTTACCCTAATCGTTATCCGCTAGATTATTTATTGAACGCGTTATTGACGTAACAACATAACTATTGAGATGACAACAGGCACCTTAAACAGGACAACGACACTAAATAGTTGAACCTTTTAAGTCAAGTTTTTCATTATTGCTTTTCACCAATAACTGTTATGGAGAGAATTTTGCTCTATTAAAACAAGTCAATTTGTACTTATAATTGGTTCAAACAACATGTCTACTTGGGTAACAATCATTACTTCAATTATTAGTACTAGTGGTCGGCTTCACTCTATCCATCGTACTTTTATTACATTGATTGTATTGATGCCACTCTGCTTTTTACTGTCGGTAGCACTGGGATCGGTACATATTCCGGTAACAGAAATTTTTCGATCCATTGCCGACCCCAACCAAGAACACTTATTGCAAACACAGTTAATTATCATTCATATTCGTCTGCCACGCGCCTTGCTGGCAGCTATTATAGGCGCATTGTTAGGTATGAGCGGCGCTGCCATGCAAGGATTATTTCGCAATCCGTTGGCGGATCCTTCATTAATTGGGATTACTGCAGGTGCCTCGGCAGGTGGAAGTGTAATGATCCTTTTAGGCAATAGTACAATCATTGGAATCTGGGGTTTATCGCTAGTTAGCTTGGGTGCGTTCATCGGTGGTATAACAACCGTACTATTGGTCTATTATCTGGCTAACAGCGCCACCATGAGTAAAACCACTTCATATACCAATAGCGGCCTATCAGTGACAACCATGTTGTTGGCAGGCATAGGCATCTCTGCACTGGCAGGCAGCATTACTAGCATCGTGGAACTCACCGCTGATAATGATATGTTGCGCCGCATCAGTTTATGGCGTATGGGCGGTCTCGATGGCGCCAATTATGCACGGGTTATTATTGTGGCAGTCATCGCTGGCGCCGTTCTTCTGTTACTTCCACTGCATAGCAATGCACTCAATGCACTGCTATTGGGTGAATCTGAAGCACGTCATCTGGGAATTGACCTCAAACATCTCAAATGTGCCCTAATTTTAATGGTTAGCGCTGCCGTAGGTACATCTGTGGCCATGGCCGGTTCCATTGCTTTTATCGGTTTGGTAACGCCCCATATCATGCGATTATTAATTGGCCCCAATCATCGTTACTTACTACCTGCATCAGCGCTGGGCGGCTCGATACTACTTTTGTTTGCGGATACGGTTGCGCGCACTATTATCGCGCCTACTGAACTGCCAACGGGGATAGTGACAGCCATTATCGGCGCACCGCTATTCATCTCGTTACTGCGTCGTTATCGATATGGTTACATCTAATGGAGGGACTGAAGTTACAGAACATCACTGTAAATATAGGAAAGAGTACTTTAATAGAATCGGTCAGTGTTTCTGTCAACCGCGGTGAGGTATTAAGTATTATCGGCCCTAACGGCTCTGGTAAAACCACTTTAATGAGAGCGATTAGCTGCGAAATAGATACTGTTTCGGGTTCAATATCCATTGACGATCAACCACTCTGGAAACTGAATCCGCGTAGGCGAGCCTGTCAATTAGCAGCATTACAGCAGTTTAGCTCGCTTAGCTTCCCATTTACCGTTGAAGAAGTTGTCGAATTAAGCCGTATACCACATAGTTCAGGCAAGCACTGTGATCGTCAAATTGTTCAAAATGCCTTACAGGCCATGGATATTTTGTACCTGCAAAAGCATCTGTATACCCGCCTCTCCGGTGGAGAAAAGCAGCGGGTTCAATTAGCAAGAGTGATGGCACAAATTTGGCGCGAAGAAGATGCATTCGGAACACGACTTCTGCTGCTAGACGAACCTACCTCAGCTTTGGATTTGGGTCATCAACGACAGTTAATGCAAGTGATTAGGCATTTTGCTAATCGAGGAGTAGCAATTGTTATGGCGGTTCACGATCTCAATTTAGCCTCTTGTTGTGCCGATTATGTATTGGCGTTATCCGGCGGACGCACCATTGCCTATGGTCGACCCAAAGATGTCATTAAAGCAGAAGTCGTCAAACAATTGTATGGAATAGATGTGGAAGTCGTTAATCATTCCAATAATGGATGGCCAGTGGTGCTTAACCTGTAGAGCCTATTAACGTACCGTTGGTTTGCTAGCTTTTCTGCTCTAACATTTGCTGTGCGTGAGCAATTGACTGATCCGTTAATTCACTACCACTAATCATCCGCGCAATCTCTTCGATTTTTTCTTCATCATTTAGAGTTCGTACACAGGTGTGAGTCACTTCTCCACTGAAAGACTTGCTAACTTGCCAATGATGAGTTGCCTTGCTAGCGACCTGTGCGAGGTGAGTGACGCAAAGTACTTGGTGATATTGTCCTAATGCAGCCAAGGTGCTACCGACAGTGTCGGCAGTAGCTCCACCAATGCCGACATCGACTTCATCGAAGACCAGGCTAGGAATAGTCGACGTCTCTGCTGTGGACATCTGGATGGCCAAACTGATGCGAGAAAGCTCACCGCCAGAAACAATTTTAGCCAGCGGACGCGGTTCTTGACCAGGGTTAGTGCTGATCAGAAAAACAACCTCTTCCAATCCTTGACTTGTCCCACCCTCCGACAACGGCAGCAATTCAATGACAAACTCTGCATTGTTCATTTTTAGCTGATGTAAGTACTTATTAACTTCTTTTGTCAGTTTTTTTGAGGCTGACTTGCGTCGCTCCGATAATTTAACTGCAAACTTGCGGTAATCTGCTTGTGCCCGATTGGACAGCCCCTCCAGATGTTTGATTTGATCGTCACCATTGTTGATAGCTGTCAGTTCCGCACTCAATTGGCGCTGTAAATCCGTTAACTCCTCAGGATTGACCTTATGTTTACGGGCCATTTCGTAAATAGCCGATAATCTTTCTTCAACCTGTTGAAGACGATCAGGATTCAATTCAACCGTATCGATATAATGTTTAATCTCGTCGGCAGCTTCTTCCACATTGATCAGTGCATCATTGAGTAATTGTTGCGCATTTTCCATAGATTGACTGGGTGAGGGCAACTCTGTCAGTAATTGCAGTGCATTATTTAACAATGACCTCAAACATTGATCATCACTATCGCAAATAGCACTGATTTGGTGGCTATACCGCAATATTTTTTCACCATTGGACAAACGTTGTTGCTCCTCTTCTAACGTTGTCAATTCACCCTCTTTCACATTCAATACGTTCAATTCTTCTACTTGGTAGTGCAATAGTTGATAACGCGCATTAGCGGCATTTGCATTGTCACTCCATTCAAGAAATTGCTTTTCGGCTTGCTGCCATTGTTGATAATGGTGATACACAGTTTGTGCTAGATCGCACTGGCCGGCATATTCATCCAAAAGTCGCCGATGAGCCTCTTTTTTCAGTAGTGATTGATGGGCATGTTGACTGTGGATAGCGATCAGCTGACTACTCAGTGAACGCAATTGCTGTAACGTCACGGCTTGACCGTTAATATAGGTACGAGACCGGCCATCGCTAGTGATGACACGCCGCAACAGACACTCCGGTGCTTCCTCAACGGACTCCACTAACTCATTATCCACCAACCATTGTTGTAAATCAGGTAATGCCGACAGCGAAAAACAGGCCGTAATATCTGCTTTACTGCAGCCTGTACGTACACAATCGGCATTGGTTCTAGCCCCTAAAGCCATCGTTAAGGCGTCTAGAACAATGGATTTACCAGTGCCCGTCTCACCCGTAATTGCAGTCATTCCTCTCTCGACATACAATTCCAGATGCTCGACTAAAGTAAAGTTAGCGATACTTAAATACGTTAACATGTATCCTTAAACCTAAATATTTAGCATGTTTATTTATACAGTATTTTGGTTTTTATGCCAATGCCGTAGTGTATAGACGATTGCTTTATCACCTATTTTTATTTGCAGATGATAATTGTTAATTTATCGGTTTTTTGGTAGTTTTCAAACTAGAACGTTTTTTTATTGGGAAAATATACGAAACAAGCTCGTTACATTAGCTATTAAATTAGTAATGGGACACAAATACAAAGAATTGCAATCTTAGTTTTAAGATTTATACTCTCCATTTGTGTAACAAAATATCAAGAAATCTGGGTTTTATTGGTTCTGCAGGTTATTAGGATAAAAAATTAAGAGATAGAACAATCAAAGTAAAATATAGAAGCACCAACATTATCACTTCAATTGATTAGATAAACGCTTACTGATCTGGTAGGGCTGGAAAGTTCTGTCTTTCTGGTTACGGCTTTTTATATCAAAAGAGGAAAAGCGGATTGGCATGCATCATCAATTTAGCAAAACTATTTCGTAATGGTGATAGCGAAAATAGTTCATATTAATTTCACCGATTAAAGTAGAAGGTATTATGAGTAAAGGTACAGTAAAGTGGTTTAACGCCGACAAAGGCTTTGGTTTTATTTCTCCGGAAGATGGCGGCAAAGATTTATTTGTTCATCATTCAGAAATTCAATCAGGGGGCGCATATGCAACATTGAATGATGGACAGAGTGTTGAATTTGAAGTCGGTCAAGGCCAAAAAGGCCCTTGTGCAAATAAGGTAGTTCCTCTTTAGGTCGCACACATAACCAACACCATCACTCGGAAAATCCATTCATTGCACTCGCAATTTTCCGGTGTGATGGGCGTTGCAGCCAGAGATAGATGTACGAGACTAACTTGTCGATATGCCTTCAATAACGCGAACCATCCCCGCAGTTAGCTGAGACAATTCATCGCTGTTGATAATAAATGGCGGCATTACATAAATAAGCTTGCCGAAAGGTCTTATCCAGATATTTTCTTCGATAAATAGAGGCACTAAGGCATTGGCATCCACTCGTTCTTTTAGCTCCACAACACCGATAGCACCCAATGTGCGCACATCGCTGACATGAGTAAAATCTTTGCATACAGATAGTTCACGGGTTAATTGTTGCTGGATAGCATTGACGCGTTTTTGCCAAGGTGAATTCAGTAACAATTGAATACTGGCCCCGGCTACCGCACAAGCCAATGGATTACCCATAAACGTGGGTCCATGCATGAGCACGCCGCTTTCACCGCTGCAGATTCTATCGCTAACCTTGTCCGTGCAAAGTGTCGCCGCCAACGTCATGTAACCTCCGGTTAGAGACTTTCCAAGACACATAATATCAGGGCTGATGTCGGCATGATTGCAACCGAACAACTGGCCTGTACGGCCAAATCCAGTGGCTATTTCATCGGCAATTAACAGCAAATCGTATTGATCACACAGCTCCCTGACTTTGCGTAGATAGATCGGTGAGTAAAAACGCATGCCTCCCGCTCCTTGTACGATCGGTTCGAGAATCACTGCGGCTAGCTCATGATGATGCAACTCGATTTTTTGTTTTAAGTCACTGATATAACACTCTTTCCAAGATACATCGTAACCACATTGGGGCGCTTCGGCGAACACCTGTTGCGCTAATACCCGGTTAAATAAATGGTGCATCCCAGTAACGGGATCGCACACCGACATTGCAGCGAAGGTGTCACCGTGGTAACCATTGCGAAGAGCCAATAACCGATGCTTCCGTGGTTGGCTTTGTGATTGCCAATATTGAATCGCCATCTTAATGGCGACTTCGACAGAGATAGACCCGGAGTCGGCTAAGAATATTTTTGTTAGCGGTTCCGGTGTCAATGCCAGTAACTGTTGACACAATACAATGGCAGCGTCATGAGTAAAATTGCCAAACATGACATGGGCCATTTTTTTGGTTTGTTCCGCAATAGCCTGGTTTAGAACGGGATGATTGTAGCCATGAATCGCAGTCCACCAGGAAGACATGCCATCCACCAAAACTTTTCCGTTTTCCAGAAATAAATTCACACCACGAGCCGAAGTGATTAGATATACAGGACCCGGATTTGTCATCGACGAATAGGGATGCCAAATATGCTGGCGATCAAATGCTATAGACATAGAATAGATAAGATATGTGTAAGAAAAATCAGTTAACCTCTTATCGCCACGTAAATGCCGCTAACGATCAGCACTATCCCTGAACCGTAGCGTAAGTAGGGTCTTTTACTCAAATTTTGATAAGACATATTCGCCTTACAGGCTATATAACCATAACCAAGCATGACGCTCCCCACAGCCGTAGCGGCAACTGAATAGAGAATAACAGCATCAATGATTGATGTTTGAGATAAATTCAACAGCGTCGGAAGAAAGCTGACATAAAATAAAATAGCTTTTGGATTACTCAGAGTAATTATTAGACCGGCTAAAAAGCTGGCCAAATGATTGGGTGAGCAAACTTTACGAACCCTACTTTTATCAGATTTCGATAATACGATAGCAAAACCCAGCCATATCAAATAGGCGGCGCCAATGTATTTAACGACGACAAAAAAATCCCCCAGTGCTCCGGAAAGCGTAGCTAAACCTAGCAACGCTAGTGTTATGAATACAAAATCACCGGCAATAATGCCCACGGTTGTTGAGATTGCATGATGAAAACCACCAGTAGACGATCTGGCGACCACAGCCAGAATTCCCGGCCCCGGAGTAATTGCCAAAGCTATCATGGACAAAAATAATGCTGATATTGATACAAGAGACATATTTATGACCATGGATATATAGTTAGCGCACACGTATCACGACAAACGCAGATGCACATTTTATTTGTGCGGCATGTATGAAAGACACATCCTAGCTTGGGTCAAAGCGGTCAGCATTCATAACTTTTACCCATGCGGCAACAAAATCCTGCACAAATTTTTCTTTACTGTCATCTTGTGCATACACTTCAGCATAAGCTCTCAAAATTGAGTTGGAGCCAAACACAAGATCGGTTCTTGTCGCCGTCCACTTGACTTCGCCGGTTTTACGATCACAAATTTCGTACAGATTTTTGCCAGTGGGTTTCCACGTGTAACTCATATCCGTGAGGTTGACGAAAAAGTCATTAGTCAACACTCCTTCGTGATCGGTAAAAACGCCGAATTTAGCACCATCGTAGTTAGTACCTAACACCCGCATACCACCCACCAGAACAGTCATTTCAGATGCAGTTAATCCCATCAATTGCGTGCGGTCGAGCATTAACTCCTCCGGCTTGGCGGCGTAATTTTGTTTCAGCCAGTTGCGGTAACCGTCGTGAACAGGTTCCAACACCTCAAAAGCTTCGGTATCCGTCATTGCACTTGTTGCATCGCCGCGCCCAGGTAAAAAGGGCACCGTAATATCAAAACCAGCTGCTTTTGCCGCCTGCTCAATACCCAGGTTGCCTCCTAATACGATCACGTCGGCGATACTTGCTCCGGTTTCTCTAGCAATAAGCTCATAAATCTTTAATACACCGGCCAAGCGTTCAGGTTCGTTGCCTTCCCAATTCTTTTGTGGTGCTAGACGAATACGTGCCCCATTGGCGCCGCCGCGCTTATCTGAACCACGAAACGTTCTTGCGCTGTCCCAGGCAGTGGCAACCATCTCGCCAATATTCAGGTTAGCCTCTGCTATCTTTTCTTTAGTAATTTGTATGTCGTAATCAGTGCACCCTTCGGGGATAGGATCCTGCCAGATCAAATCTTCTTGCGGTACATCAGGGCCCAGATAACACACCTTTGGCCCCATATCTCGATGGGTCAATTTGAACCATGCGCGTGCAAACACGTCGGAAAAGTAAGCAGGATCTTGGTAGAATCGCTCAGAAATTTTGCGATACTCCGGATCCATCTTCATCGCCATGTCGGCATCGGTCATGATCGGATTGTAGCGGATAGAGGGATTTTCTACATCCACGGGTTTATCTTCTTCCTTGATATCAATGGGCTCCCATTGCCAAGCCCCAGCTGGACTCTTTTTCAATTCCCACTCATAATTTAACAATAGGTAAAAGTAACCGTTGTCCCACTGAGTAGGGTGGGTAGTCCATGCACCCTCAATACCACTGGTCACCGTATTCTTGCCTATCCCTCCTCGCTTAGTCTTGCTATTCCAGCCTAACCCTTGTTCCTCCAGGGCAGCGGCCTCGGGTTCCGGACCGAGTAGCGCAGCATCGCCATTACCGTGAGCCTTACCCACAGTATGCCCACCGGCCGTCAAGGCAACAGTTTCTTCATCATTCATTGCCATTCGAGCAAAGGTCACGCGGACATCGTGAGCTGTTTTGAGTGGGTCCGGATTGCCATCTACACCTTCGGGATTAACATAAATCAGTCCCATCATCACCGCAGCCAACGGATTTTCTAGATCGCGCTCACCAGAATAACGGCTATCTTTGCTTTCAGTGGGAGCCAACCACTCTTTCTCTGAACCCCAGTAGATATCTTTTTCCGGATGCCAAATGTCTTCACGGCCAAAGCCGAAGCCGAAAATTTTTAAGCCCATGGATTCATAGGCAATGGTGCCCGCGTATGCTATCAAGTCCGCCCAACTAATCTTATTGCCGTATTTTTTCTTAATCGGCCACAGCAAGCGACGAGCTTTGTCGAGGTTGGCATTATCAGGCCAAGAGTTCAGAGGCGCAAAGCGTTGATTACCGGTGCCTGCACCGCCGCGACCATCCGCTATACGATAAGATCCGGCCGCATGCCATGTCATGCGAATCATTAGACCTCCATAGTGCCCCCAGTCCGCCGGCCACCAGTCCTGACTGTCGACCATCAGAGCGTGCATGTCTTCTTTAAAGGCGTTAAAGTCGAGTTTCTTAAGCTCTTTCCGATAGTCAAAACCCTCTCCCATGGGATTGGTTTTAGTATCGTGTTGATGCAGAATATCTAGATTTAGAGCCTTCGGCCACCATTCCACATTCGAATAGCCACTCTTCGTGACGCCACCGTGCATAACTGGGCATTTGCGATCTGACATGATAATTTCCTCGTGTTTAACTTTGATAATGTTTGTGAGACTTGACCATGGAACATGCACAAGTATTCGCCAACTTTGTTAATTATTTAAATTAATTATTACTAATGTTTAAATTATATTTATCTATCATGATAGTTGGCAGAGGTTAGGAACCATGATTTCCTGATCAACAAGCATCATAAAACCATGATAAGATCATTGCCTATACAAGTGTATTGGCGTGAGAACGACGGCACTCATGTTGACAGACAATACTCTCAGAGTGATAACAAATGAATATAAAAGAGCTTGGAACGGAATGGCGTTTACTCCAAAATCAGTTTGATAGTTACGAAAAACATTCTCTTTACATAAAACTATCAAGTATTATTGTTCTATTGATAGCAGCAGTAACTGGTCAGACAAATAGTTATATTATTCTTATATTATCAGTGCTATGGCTCCAAGATGGTATTTGGAAGACCTTTCAGTCACGTATTGAAATCCGTTTGTTGCAGATTGAAAAGTGTATCGCAGAAAAAAGTGAAGAAAACGCATTTCAGTTTAATACTGCGTACGATGAAGCCTCTTTGAATGGCTTGTCACTAGTGGGCGAATACGCTCGTCAATCTATTCGGCCTACAGTAGCTTTTCCACATAGCGTATTGATACTTATTGCATTGATCCAAAGCATCTCCTAAGAGTATGGTTTTAGAGAATGCCTTTTTCTGCCGGATAAATAATAATTGGCCACAACCCTGACTACTTCCGGGTGTTTAATCTAGTCCGGGTATTTAATCTAGTAAAGTCATTTATTTGAAATAAACATGCTTCTGTTATCAAATAAACAGGATTGGCTGGGCAATATTAGAGGCGACCTGCTGGCTGGTCTAGTGGTTGCCTTGGCATTGATCCCCGAAGCTATCGCTTTCTCTGTTATTGTCGGCGTCGATCCCAAAGTGGGTTTATATGCCTCATTTTGTACTGCTGTCGTGATATCAGTCGTCGGTGGCAGACCGGGCATGATTTCAGCAGCCACAGGTGCGATGGCTCTGCTGATGGTGACCCTAGTGAAAGAGCACGGTTTGCATTACCTGTTGCTCGTAACCATGTTGACTGGGGTGATTCAGTTAGTTGCCGGCTATTTAAAACTAGGCGAACTCATACGTTTTGTTTCCCGTTCAGTAGTGACGGGCTTTGTCAATGCATTGGCAATCCTGATATTTATCGCTCAGCTTCCACAATTAGTGGATGTCAGCTGGCATGTGTATGCTATGACAGCTGTTGGCCTGATGATTATTTATTTATTCCCACTTGTTAACAAAACCATCCCTTCACCACTGATCTGTATCATTTTGTTGACCACGGCTTCCCTGTTATTGGGGCTCGATGTTCGCACCGTCGGTGATTTGGGTGATCTTCCCGATACCCTGCCAATCTTCTTATGGCCAGATGTGCCACTGAATTACCAAACACTGACAATCATATTGCCGTATTCACTGACGCTGGCGGCAATAGGTTTAATGGTTTCCATGATGGCCTCGACTATTGTCGATGACCTCACCGATACCAAGAGTGACAGAAGCCGGGAATGCAAAGGCCAGGGTATAGCCAATATATTAGCTGGTTTAATGGGAGGTATGGTCGGTTGCGCTATGATCGGCCAGTCGGTAATTAATGTTAAATCTGGCGGGCGTGGGCGGCTCTCTTGTTTTGCAGCCGGGGTGACATTGCTAATGATAGTGATGTTTCTCAGTAATTGGGTTTCAGAAATTCCCATGGCGGCACTTGTCGCTGTAATGATTATGGTCTCTATCGGGACATTTAGCTGGACGTCAATCAGGGATTTAAAACGTTACCCACTGTCTACTAACCTAGTGATGATTGCGACTGTAGTCGTTGTTGTTTGGACTCGCAATTTGGCGCTGGGCGTGTTTGTCGGGGTACTATTGGCTTCTCTATTTTTCGCCAATAAAATTGGTCATTTCATGTATGTACGTTCCAATTACAACCAGGAGGAAGACCAGCGAACCTACACTGTTATTGGACAAGTATTTTTCAGCTCGGCGGAAAAGTTTGCCGCTTCCTTTGATTTTAAGGAAGTAGTGTCGAAAGTAGTGATCGATTTGCGCCGTGCGCATTTTTGGGATATTTCCGCGGTGAGCGCGTTGGATAAAGTGGTGATTAAGTTTCGCCGAGAGGGTACAGATGTTGAGATTAGTGGCCTCAATGAAGCGAGTGAGACCATTGTCGACCGATTTGGGGTTTACGACAAACCTGAAGAAATTGAAAGAGTTTTAGGAGGACGCTGATAGTGCAAAAAAATGTTGTAAGCCTGCAGCAAGCTGCCGAAGATAAGTTTTCGGATAATAGTAAAAAAAGCGCCATCAAAAATAGGGTTGTCGCCTGTATTGATGGTTCGCACTTCAATACCGTAGTCTGTGATTACGCCTGTTGGGTCAGCTTCAAAGTGGGCGCCCCACTCAAATTGCTGCACAGTACTGAACAGCACAGCGTCGCTAAGGCGAGTGATTTTTCAGGCAGCATCGGTTTGGGTAGCCGAGAGAATTTGTTGGAGGAATTTACAGCGATTGAACAGGAGCGCAGTAAACTACTCGTTGCCAGTGGACGGGAAATTCTCAATCACGCCAAAGAACATGCAATTGCCGCTGGAATTAAGGACATTATCATTCAACAACGACACGGTCCTTTTACTGATACCTTGTCAGAGTTGGAACAAAACGTCAGAGTGGTGGTGATGGGGATTCGCGGAGAAAGTCATGAATACGAGACCAATCAAGTCAGTAATCATATAGAAACCATAGTACGCACTTTACATAGCCCTATTCTTATCGTTAATGATGAATTTCAGTTACCCAAAAAAATTATGTTGGCTTACGATGGCAGTGAGCCAGCAGAAAAAGCATTGAATATGGTCGCGCAAAGCCCACTATTCAAAGATTTGCCCTGTTATTTGGTTCATGTAAACAATGGTATCGATGCCGGCGACGAGATTTTAGAATACGCAGCAAATAAACTCAGAGAATCTGGCCTCGAAGTGATAGCAGAAAAAATAAACGGCAAGGTTGTCGACGCCTTGTGTGAATATCAGGCCAGCCATGATATAGATATGACGATTATGGGCGCCTTCCGTCACACCCGCGTTCGCAACTTACTGCTGGGCAGCTTTACCGAAAAAATGTTGGCGAAGACGCAAAAGCCGTTGCTTTTGTTACGTTAAGTACTACAACTCTAAATAAGCCAGCTCAACTGCAAACCCATGCTTATGCAAAAAGCACCGATTTGGGCTAATACAGAAGAAACAATTTTTCATTGATTTTGACAGCTTCATTAATTAATATCACGCACCCTTGAATCGTTTATTGCATGCTGTCAGTTTCTGGTCATGCTTGGTGTCATGACTGAATGGATAGTCTATAAATTATAGACTTTTCTAGTTTCCGAGCCGAACACAGCACACCAAGGGTATTTAAATCGTGAGGCCTCAGGTACAAGTGCCTTGATAACAGAATTTCAGTAAAATGCGCAGTAGTTAACAACAGGAATTTGTATGAAAAGAACATTTCAGCCCAGTGTGTTAAAACGCAAACGTACGCACGGCTTTCGAGCTCGCATGGCAACCAAAAATGGCCGTAAGATACTCGCCAGAAGAAGAGCTAAAGGTCGCAAACTACTCTCGGCTTAATAAGCTTGTTCACATTTGGCAAGCACCAGCGTTTGCTGGATGCTGCCGATTTTCGAGCAGTTTTTAATGATGCACAGTTCAGAGCATCGCACAAACACTTGTTGATATTGGCAAATTTCGGTTGTAACAAGGTAAAGACCAACGGCCGTCTCGGTTTGGTAGTGGCAAAAAAAAATGTCCGTTTGGCAGTTGAGCGCAATCGTATTAAACGTTTAATACGCGAAAGTTTTCGTTTGCAACAACAACATTTGAAGGGCATCAATGCCATCGTGCTCGCCCGACGCGATCTAGATCAGCAAAGCAACCAACAAATTTTTGAAACAATTAATGAGCAATGGTTAATCATCCGCAAGAAAGCCGAATACGCCGCCGCCCGCTCGTATTGATGATGACCTACCTGATAAGAGCCTACCGTTACTTCGTTAGCCCATGGGTAGGTAATCAATGCCGCTTTTACCCCAGCTGTTCATACTATTCAGAACAGGCGCTCGGCCGTTTTGGTTTTTTTAAAGGTTGTTACTTAACCTTGCGACGATTACTAAAATGTCACCCCTGGCATGTTGGTGGGGAAGATCCCGTGCCAACCACTGGCTCAACTAGCCTCATCAACAGCGTCGGTAAAATGCGACCAAAAAAATTGTTGAAGAAAAAATTAATCAAGAAAAACTGATCAGGGTTAAAAATGGATTGGCAAAGAATTGTTTTAATCGGTTCCATCGCTTTACTTGGCTTTATGCTTTTGTTGGAATGGAATGAGTTTTCCGACCGTCATCGGACGAATATCGTTCAGAGCGAAACCACAACATCAACCATAGCATCCACGGAAACAGACGTGGTCGCCGAATCAGTACCAACCGATACGACAACTGTGGACGGTAAAAGCGAAATACCTGCAGCATCACCCGTTACGGTTACTAGTAATAAACCATCCGCTTCTGAAAATAATGCTAAAGATGATGCCGCCAGTCAATTAGTGCGTGTGACCACTGATACCTTGGATATACTTATCGATACTCACGGTGGCGATATCGTCAAAGTGGCCTTATTAAAACACGCAGCGGAATTAAACGGCGATCAACCTTACATCCTACTGAACCGCAACAACAACTTTACTTATGTCGCCCAAAGTGGTCTGGTGGGTCCCGGAGACGACGGCACTGATTCTGCTGGCTTCCGGCCGACCTATATGACGGATAGTGTCGAGTATTTACTGGCTGAAAATGAACATGAATTGGCTGTCGATTTAAAGCTGGAAAAAAATGGTGTGACTTATATTAAACGGTTCCTGCTGACACGAGGGGACAATTTAATCAAATTAATTTATCTTATCGAAAATAATAGCCAAAAAAATATCCAGGTTCAGCTGTTCGGGCAAATCAAGCGTGATAGCCAACAGCCAATTATCGATACCGATGCCGGCTTCGGCATCCAGCCGTTTTTAGGAGCGGCGGTTACCATGTCCGACAGTAATTTTGAAAAGATTGCATTTGATGATCTCAGGCAGACTGAGGAGACATTTTCGATACAAGGTGGTTGGGTTGCGATGGTACAACACTACTTTCTCAGCGTCTGGATTCCAGATCAGAATCAAGAAAATAACTTCATGTTGCGAAAAAAGAAAAATGAAGATCTGTATTTACTGGGTTTTATAAGCCCGTCGGTTGCAGTTGGCGCTGGCAGCCGAGCTGAGGTCAGCGCTGATTTCTATGCTGGACCTAAG
>CAZEUZ010000144.1:0-8466 GCA_964515805.1 uncultured Cellvibrionaceae bacterium
GCACCGAGAATAATTATTTTCATTGCTTCTCTTTTTTCACTTTTAAGCAGGAGGTATTTTTAATTGTTGAATGACCGGTTTGACATCGGGCCTGACGCCTCGCCACTGGTAAAATGATTCTGCTGCTTGGCAGACAAGCATGCCTACACCATCGCTGAGGGCCATCGCCCCTCGTTTTTTCGCCCACTGTAGAAAAGCCGTCAATTCAGAGCTATACATCATATCGTAACAGTAGCTGGCAGCGTGAATGATATCACTTGGTAGAGGAGGCAAGTCATTGTGCAGGCTGGCGGAAGTGCCGTTGATAATGATATCAAAACCTGCTTCTGTTTCGTTCGGTAACTCTTCGTAATTACAATAATCGCATCTCTTGCCGTTTTTTAGATGTGAAAATAATTGCAACAGTTGTTTTGCTTTAGATTTATTGCGATTGACAATGACCAATTGACTGGGCTCTTTTTCCAACAGAGGCGCCAATATTCCTCGTACCGCACCGCCCGCACCCATCACTAAAACTCGTGAATCGTTAACATGCCAACCCAACAACGAACAAATGTCCGTCAGTAAACCGACACCATCGGTATTATCACCGATAATGAGTTGATCCTTAGCAATTAAAGTATTGACGGCGCCCGCTTGTTGCGCCCGTTCGGTGAGCTGTTGCGCATAATTATAGGCATCAACTTTAAACGGTAGAGTAACATTTAAGCCTCTACCACCATCAGCAAAAAACTGATCCGCCGCAGATGTAAACTGACCGATAGGCACACATTGACGAGTGTAATTCATCGTTTGGCCGGTTTGAGAAGCAAAAGCACTGTGGATCTGTGGCGACTTTGAATGCTCAATAGGGTTGCCAAAAACGGCATATTGATCAACGGTTAGTTGATTCGACATTTACTCTTATATCCAAGCTCGCGGTTGAAGAAAAAATTCCGTCAATTTTGACTCGGGACTGCCAGATTCGGGTTGCCAATCGTAATCCCAGCGAACCAGTGGTGGCAGTGACATTAAAATCGATTCTGTACGGCCACCCGTCTGCAGGCCGAATAATGTCCCACGATCATAGACTAAGTTAAACTCGACATAGCGGCCACGCCTGTATAACTGAAACTGACGTTGCCGCTCACTGTAAGTTTTATGTTTTTGACGGTTGACAATGGGAATATAAGCGAGCAAATAGCTTTCGGCAATAGCTTGCATCAGCGAGAAACTTTGGCTGAAGCCCAGTTCGTTAAAGTCATCAAAAAACAATCCGCCGATACCTCGCTGTTCATTGCGATGAGGTAAGTAAAAATACTGGTCACACCATTGCTTAAAGCGAGGGTAAAGTGCTTCTCCAAATGGATCACAGGCGCTTTTAGCAGTTTGATGCCAGTGTTGACAATCCGCCTCATCACCATAGTAGGGGGTTAAGTCATAACCGCCCCCAAACCACCATATGGGGTCTTCCCCCGATTTTTCCGCAATAAAAAAACGGACGTTAGCATGACTTGTTGGGATATAAGGGTTGTGTGGGTGCATAACCAGGGAGACGCCCATGGCTTCAAAACTTCGCCCAGCTAATTCAGGGCGGTGAGCGCTGGCGGATGCCGGCATACTGTCTCCGAAGACATGAGAAAAATTAACGCCACCCTTTTCAATAACATCACCTTCACTCAATACGCGCGATCGTCCATCGCCACCTTCCAGTCTTTGCCATTTATCTTCTATAAAGTCTTTACTGCCATCGGTATCCGTCAGTGCGTTGCAAATATTATCCTGCAGTTTCAGTAGATAATTTTTAACGGCTGTTTTATCGGGTATAGGCATTATCGTATCTGATCAATCGTTAACCTTGACGAATAAGCTGACCACTGACCAAATCACGAATTGTAGACGCTTGTTTTCGCCCACCGACATGGCCCGGAGTATACAAATCAATCTGCTGTTTAAAATAACGGCGAACCTGCCAGCCAAAGCGTGGAGATTGTTTCCCTTGTGGGTTGGCGGAGGTAGACACTATAGGCCCACCAAAAGCGAGGCACAAACCACGAACTAGCTTGTGATTACTTACACGTAACGCTACTTTGTCATATTGCCCGCAGATCCACGGTGGAAAGCTGCGTTCGTTCGGCACTAACCAGGTAATCGGTCCTGGCCAAGTTTTTTCGAGCTGCCTGCGCTGCTCCGTTGTTATACCCATTAAATAAGGCGCTAATTGTTCAATGTTAGCCGCAACGACAATTAATCCTTTATCCACCGAACGCTGCTTGAGAAATAATAGTCGTTCGACTGCCAGAGCATTAAAAGGATCAACGCCCAAACCCCAAACTGCCTCCGTGGGATAAGCAATTACACCACCTAGATGTAATAACTGAGCTGCCCGTTGAATATTGACTTGTTTCGACCAATCAAACATGAATCCAGGATATAATTGTCTCTGGCAGTCCGCAACTATATAACTCTCACTTGTAAGCCTTTTTTGTGTATCCCAATTCAGAAAGTTCTATATACCCTTTCAACTCAAGAGAGATAAGTAACGCTGAAATATCTGCAGCAGATAATCCTGTGCGACTCGTCAGTTGATCAACATCTGCGAATTCAAAATCCATATGTTCTAAAAGTAGCGACTCTTGAGGTGAACAAGGCTCCCTCTGCTTTGTTGAGAGTTCATCATTTTCCATGAAAAATACTTGATTTCCCTCCTTTGAGCATTGATCTATATTGGGTGCCGGTTGATTTTGTACACAAGTGTTTTGTAAGTAGGTATGGAGAAAGCTACTTAATTGTTCAACAATATCACCGGCAGTTTCAACTAGGTGCGCTCCTTGCTTGATTAGTGCATGAGTTCCTCTACTCTGCGGATTGTCAATGGAGCCCGGTACAGCAAATACTTCCCGATCTTGTTCGAGGGCATAACGCGCGGTAATCAGAGAACCGCTTTTTAGCGCCGCTTCCACCACTAAAACACCTGAGCACAGACCGCTTATAATGCGGTTACGTTGTGGAAAGTGCTTGGGTCTAACACCGGATCCAGGAAAGAATTCAGTTACCAAAACACCCTCTTTGTTCAGTATATCGTCAGCCAGCACGCGATGTTGACGTGGGTAAATGTTGTCGACACCGGTGGCCATAACACCTATGCTTTTTCCTGAAACAGCAAGAGCACCTCTATGAGCAGCTCCATCAATACCAATAGCCAAACCACTCGTTATTGAAAACCCATGTTGAGCCAGAGAAGCTGAAAAGTGGTAACTGTTTTCCAGTCCGTTTTTTGTCGCATGCCTGGAACCCACAATTGCTATTTGAGGCATCGACAACACATCTGCATTACCCTTAATAAATAATAATGGTGGTGGACGGTGAATTTGTTTTAGTAGTGGAGGATAGCAACGACTGTTGTAGTCAATTATTACAGCATCTCGACGATCAAGCTGATCCATAACCCGCTCGGCTTGTTGGATCAACTGACCGTTTTTATCTCGATTCTGATAGTGATAGAGCTGTTTTCTGGTTTCATCGTCGAGTTGTGTTAACTCGCTGGCAGGTGTAGCAAGCACCGCTTCCGCGGAGCCAAAAACATCTAGCCATTTCCAGTAGCGGTTACTACTGAAGCCCAGTAAAATACTGAGCAAAAGAGAAGGTTTGTAAACATGATTCATAACAAGTTCTTCCTTGAACTTACCCTAGAGGAAACACTAGCCGAAGAGAATAATGATCATTCTCCTAAACCGAAATAAAAATAACACGAGCATGTAATTCTGTAACAATCAATCTTAGTCACTAAGGATTGCGGACAATATCATTTGCTGTTAAAGGTTGGGTGGCCTTCATGACCAAAGCGAGGCTGAGTTTATTGTATAGTTTAAATACCATGAGTAATCCCGCACGAACTTCCGGCAGTTCCACCTCATCTTTAGCGACTTTATCTTCGACAACCTCTCCACGCTTATAAACAGCCAGGACATTACCCACATCCAATCCTTCGCGTTTGCCTCGATTGAGAATAACAACGTCGAGCATACCGGCTCTGACAGCACCCCCCTCGACACCTATAATAACGCCTTCAATCGTATTAGCCGGAGGCGAAGGGAAAAAGGTAGACTCAATGGAGCGTTCTTCGTTAGGCATTAAGCGATCGCTAATACGAATCTCTTTGATTGCACGAGTAACATTGAGTGTAGCGATGTCGCCTTTTATAGACTGCATATTGCCGGAACCGATATCCATAACTTGAACGCCTAGCGTTTCTCCTGTTTCCGGATCCGCATAAACTTTGTCTTTACGGTAAATACTGTAGGCGGCAACATCGTCGGCAAATTGTCCGCGCGCGTAGAATTTGTCCCCCGCGCCTAAGATCAAACGCTGATTATCGCCCGCTAACACGTAAGGAGCGATTTCTAGTTCCTCTTCCTCTAACAACCGACTTTTCGATAGAAATGCATTGATTTCGTCTAATGGTATAGTCGCAATTGCTTCATTTATTGGCGTTGCATAAATTTGAGGCTTCAATTTCTCTATGTTTGATGAAGGACCAAGAGAACGTGCACTGACCGTAAGTCGTTTTTCGCCATCAATATAAACCAGTTTGATAACATCTCCTGGAAAAATAAGGTGTGGATTCGCTATTTGGTTGTTGACATGCCAAATTTCCGGCCAATACCAAGGCTGCTTTAAAAAACGACCAGAGATATCCCACAAGGTATCGTCCTTCTTAACGGTGTAGGTGTCGGGATGGTCGCCAACAAAATGAGAATCGTGATTGGTAGCAACAGCAGTGATAACCAAAGAAAGCGCGAAAACGACTGCTAAGTTAACAATACATTTTTTCATGTAACCGATCCTGTTTTTTAGCCTATTTTTATTTGGCTTAATATTAGTTTAATTGAAAAACGGCGTCAGTAAGCCATCTGTTTCTCAATGTTACTACAGTGCGACTGACTCTTCTAGTTATGCCTATGGATTGGAAAATAATGTATGATACGTCAGTATATTCCATAGTAAATTAGCAATCTGGTTAAGAAACACATCTCCCACTGTTTTTAGATCAACGATCGTATGACACTTTTAAATATTCTTGAATTTCCCGATCCCCGTTTGAGAACCAAAGCGACACCCGTCGATAGGTTTGATGATGACCTCCGCCGTTTAGTCAAAGACATGTTTGAGACTATGTACGCAGCCCCTGGAATAGGCTTGGCAGCCACACAAGTCAATATCCACAAACAAGTTATTGTTGTCGATATTAGTGAAAATCAGTCCGATCCTCACGTTTTTATTAACCCGGCTATCACCATTTTAGATTCTACACCAGAAGAATATAATGAAGGCTGTTTGTCAGTTCCTGGTTTTTACGAGATAGTCAAACGGCCTCATAGTGTTCAGGTGAGTGCCTTAGACGTCGAGGGAAAACCCCAGGTTATCAAGCCTGAAGGGTTACTATCAGTTTGCATCCAGCACGAGATTGATCACCTCAATGGCAAATTGTTTGTCGACCATATTTCACTTTTAAAGCGTCAAAAAATTCGTAAGAAGTTAGAAAAACAACGTCGCCTTCACTCTTAACCGACTTCTCTAACTTAGAGACAACAACTCCTTAAAGGTCTGATATATTGAATAATTCTCAAGTTTTGCGAATTATTTTTGCCGGCACACCCGTCTTTGCAGCGCATCATCTGCAAACCTTAATCGACAGCCGGCATCAATTGATCAGCGTTTACACGCAACCAGATCGACCTTCAGGGAGAGGCAAAAAAGTGTTGGCAAGTCCGGTTAAACAACTCGCTGACCACTATCAATTGCCAGTGTTTCAACCTGTGAATTTAAAAAGTCTGGATAGCCAGCGAGTGTTACAGGAACAACGGGCCGACATTATGGTAGTGGTAGCTTATGGGCTAATCCTGCCTGCCGCCATTCTTCAAGCACCACGCCATGGATGCATCAACGTACATGCTTCACTGCTGCCACGCTGGCGAGGGGCAGCTCCGATACAACGGGCTATTGCAGCTGGTGATCGAGAAACTGGCATTACCATTATGCAAATGGATAGTGGATTAGACACCGGCGCGATGCTATCAACCGTTAGGTGTGCAATAGACGATGCTGATACTAGTGCCAGTTTACATAACAAATTATTGACTCTTGGCCCACCAGCACTTTTGGAAGTTTTAAATTGCATCGATAAATTGCAGCCAATCATGCAGAACGATGAGCAAGCCACCTACGCAGCAAAAATCAGCAAACAAGAGGCCATGATTGATTGGTCACAGCCAGCCCAATTGATCGAGCGTCTTATTCGCGCCTTTAACCCATTTCCCACTGCTTTTACTGTGCATCAAAATCAGCGATTTAAAATACACAAAGCAGAAATCTACGCAGAGGCAAAATCTGCAAAAGTATCACCTGGAACCGTATTGAAAGTAGATTCCCAAGGTATCTTAATTGCCTGTGGTAAAGACGCCATCAATATTCTACAGCTGCAATTACCTGGTAAAAAAATGATGTCAGTACGACAGCTGTTGAATGGCTATTCTTCATGGCTGAGTGTCGGTGACCATCTAGATTCAACAAGTTGAATATCTCAAAAACAACAACACACAATGTTCGCACTATCGCAGCGAAGGTAATTGCTAAATTATTGCGTCGCCAGGGTTCATTGACCCGCTGGCTACCAATCTATACGAAAGAGCTTACTGATAGAGACCAACGGCTGGTTCGAGAAATTTGTTATGGCAGCTGTCGTTGGTATTTTCTATTGGATTGGTATCTACAGCAGCTGTTGAAAAAGAACTTACGTAATAAAGACAAGGATATCTTTGCACTGCTTATTGTAGGATTATATCAACTGGCATTCACTCGTATTCCTCATCACGCAGCCATTAACGAAACTGTCAATACCGTTAAAACGTTAAAAAAGCCCTGGGCGCGCAATCTTATTAACGGCGTACTAAGAAACTATTTACGTACTGCAGAACAGCTGGATTTTCAGGCCAAACGGCAACCTTTTTTATTACAGGCACATCCAAACTGGTTAGTATCAGCATTGCAATCAGCTTGGCCAGCTCAGATCGATGAATTACTTAGAGCCAATAATCAACACCCCCCTTTTACACTGAGAGTCAATTCGCAAAAGTTCTCACGATGTGATTACCAAGAGCAACTGAAACATCAAAATATTGAAGCGAAGCTCACACATTTCAGTCCTTGGGGTCTGGTCGTCGATAGTGCTATGCCTGTCAACAAATTACCTGGATTTATGGATGGAGCTGTCAGCATTCAAGATGAAGCGGCGCAACTAGCAGCACAACTGTTAGAGTTAAAACCGAATATCCGCGTTTTAGACGCCTGTTGTGCTCCTGGAGGAAAAACCTGTCATATCGGAGAAAGCGAACCATCAACAGATTTGGTCGCCATTGATATAGATGAAAAAAGGCTGCAACGCGTCTATGAAAATCTGACTCGATTGAAAATCTCCGCCGAAGTCATTTGTGCAGACGTTCGTTCAACTGATGATTGGTGGGATGGTCGCCCCTTTGATCGCATTCTAATAGATGCACCCTGCTCCGCAACTGGCGTTATTCGGCGCCACCCAGACATTAAACTATTGCGTGAAAAGCAAGATATTGCATTATTGACTAAACAACAGAAACAATTGATACAATTGATGTGGCCACTACTAAAGGCTGATGGCCTCCTTTTATACGCCACTTGCTCTGTTTTACCAGCAGAGAACACCTCGATAATTGACTGGTTCATCAATCAACAACAAGACGCCATACACGACCCCATAACGGCTGATTGGGGCATACCCCAACCTTTTGGTCGACAATTGCTGCCCGAAATGGGTGGCCACGATGGATTTTACTATGCGAAAATTCGTAAGCTAATTTGATTGAAGTTTAAGTTGGACATTCCATACCGTTTTTACGCGTCCGACAGACTGTGATTGTTATGTGATGATTTTAAAGGATAATGGCTAGGATTTTCGATGTTTTTCAATTGTAATCTTGAAGTAAGAATAATTTCTTGCCAATTCAATATCTGGTTGAAGGCAAAATTTAGCTTCTCCATCACCAGAAGTAATATGAACATGCATTCTATCTTCTTCTCTTGAAAAGAAGAAAAATCTATATCCATTTTCTCGGAAGACTGTCGGACTCATAAAATTTCTCTTTTCACATAACGCCCGCCTCAACGGCAGGCAAAATTGGCGCTGGTTTTGACTGTCCGATTGCAGGCGATTGTTATAGATTTACTAAGAGCAGCACTCAAAATCGTTGTCATTACAGTCTGTATCCCCGCAACATGAACTGCCATTTTTGTTTAGCGCACATTGACCTAAATAGGTCTGTGACGATAAATAAAAGGCGGTGAACTTATCTTCAAAGTCTTTTGAAATTGACTTGTCGGCAAGTCCTGAAGAAACAATGTTGGTCTGTAGTTTTTTAAGCCTAGGGTATGAGTTTAAAAAGTCATAACCAGAAT
>CAZEUZ010000145.1:0-12537 GCA_964515805.1 uncultured Cellvibrionaceae bacterium
ACAGCGATTACCGCGCAAAATACCCAGGGTGTAAAACACGTAGCGCCAGTAACAACCTCACTATTAGCTCAACAATTAGATGCATTAATTGAAGATCTGCCTCCTATCGCTATTAAAATCGGGGTTTTGCCAACGATTGAAATGGTAGCGTTGGTTACAGATTTTCTGGGAAAATTACCGGATACATTTGTTATTTTTGATCCCGTGATTAAGCCCACTAAAGGCCAGACATTTACCGGCGACAACAGTATTGATGGGATGAAAAGTCTCTTCCCTTATGTCAATTTAGTAACGCCCAACATCCCTGAAGCCGAATATCTGACGGGGACAACCATTACCGATATTGATAGCCAATATCACGCGGCGCAGCAGTTATCATCTCTGGGTGCAGAGGCAGTGCTACTCACTGGGGGTCACAATGATGATCTCATCCATACTCAAGATTTATTGTTGATAAACAACCAATCATATTGGCTGACTAATAAGAGGCATTTGACAAACCATACCCACGGTACCGGTTGCGTACTATCGTCAGCTATTGCCGCTTTCGTTAGTCATGGAAAAACGATGAAAAATGCTGTGGTACTGGCGAACGCTTATGTCAACAAAGGTATTGCATCAGCGACTTCGCTGGGGCCGTTAGAAGGTAGTGGCTGCGTCCGCCAGACTGGCTGGCCGGATAATTTCGAGTATTTCCCTCAGGTGAGTATCGCTGCTGATCGTTATCAGCTCCCATCCATGGTCAGTTGCAATACTGATTCATTGGGCCTGTATCCGGTAGTGGACTCCATTGATTGGCTGAAAAAGCTACTGCCTCTGGGGATTACCACGTTACAGTTGCGGATGAAAGATGTACCGGCTGAGGATTTGGATAATATAATCGTCGAGGCGGTGAGTCTCGCTAATAAATATGGTGCTCGCCTGTTTATCAATGACTATTGGCGGCAGGCGATTCAGTATGGCGCTTATGGTGTGCATTTGGGGCAGGAGGACATCGTTTCTGCCGACATTAATGCTATCCGCATGGCGGGGTTACGATTGGGTATCAGTACCCACAGTGAATTTGAATTTTGTTACGCAGCCACCTACAGGCCGAGTTATCTGGCCATCGGTTCAATATTTCCCACGCAAACCAAAGAAGTGATTGAGGTAGGACTAGTGAATCTGAATTATTGGGCACAATTGCTGCGAAATCATTTCCCACTAGTAGCTATTGGTGGCATTGCTATCGATAATATTGAAGGCGTTGCCGACTCTGGCGTCGGCTCAATTGCCGTCGTCAGTGCAATAACACAGGCAAACGATTATCGCGCAGCAGTAGCATCGCTTCAGGATAAAATAAAACATCAGGTCAAGACGAAAAAATCAACATGACATCTAAAGCAAGCATCGGGGTGTTGATGATCGTCAAAAACGCCGAAAAACATTTGCAGAAAACGCTGCTCTCCGTGTGCGATTGGGTTGACGAAATTGTGATTGTCGATTCCGGCAGTACCGACAATAGCTTGGCCATCGCAAAACATTTTACCGCTAACATTTATTCGCACGAATGGTTGGGGTTCGGTCCACAACGGCAATTGGCTCAAACTTATATGACAACAGATTGGGTATTTGCTCTCGATGCTGATGAAGAAGTTTCTGTCACCCTCAAAGATTCTATTCTACAAGTTATTGTTGAAGATAAGGGAAAAACGCTCTATCAGGTGAATCGCCTAACGGAGGCGTTTGGTAAATTTATTCGCCACTCGGGTTGGTATCCGGACAAGATAACGCGTCTCTACCCAAGAAGTGCCACCCAATACAATGATGCACTGGTGCACGAATCGGTTGATATTCCGCCGGGCTATCAGGTCAAGTTACTCGAAGGGCCACTATATCATTACACTACCGATTCAATGCCCAACTACCTCCGTAAAACCCGGCACTATATATCAGCCTGGGTTGAGCAGCGCGAAGGCAAGAAAAAAGCTTCGTTAGCTAGCGCTATAGGACATGGATTGTTTCGATTTTTCAAAATGTATATTTTGCAGCGTGGCTTTCTGGACGGCCGTCACGGCTTGTTATTGGCTATACTCAGCGCCAATAATATCTTTACGCGTTACGCCGATCTCTGGTTGCGTGACTATATGAAACGAAAACAAAAAAATTAACTATGTTTCAAAAAAAAACCATATGTTTTTTTAATACCAATCTGGCTTGGGGGGGTGGAGAAAAATGGCATCTCGAAACAGCTAAATTAATGCGCGATCAGGGTTACAATGTTGTGGTATTTGCCCATCCAAATAGTGATTTATTGCAAAAAGCCAAACAGCTCAATATTAAAACTGAAGCGCAGAGCATTACCAATCTTTCATTTATCAACCTTTTTACTCTGATAAATTTATTGAGCAAGTTCAAAAAGTACAAAGTTGATACTGTCATCACAAACTTAGCCTCGGATATGAAAGCAGGGTGCATTGCTGCAGCATGGGCAAAAATTCCAAATATTATTTATAGAAGAGGCAGCGCACGTATCATAAAAAACTCATGGATTAACCGTTATATATTTCAAAATATTTTGACTTCATTAATCGTTAATTCTAAAGACCTTAAAGAGAAGATACTGTCTTACAATAGTCGTATCGTTAAAGCGAATAAAATTCATGTAGTACAAAATTACATTCCTTCCAGCAAGGATGAATCAAATTTTCCTTTAACAAGACCAGAAAATAAGAAGCTAATTTTGTCAAATGCGGGAAGACTGGTGGAACAAAAAGGCCAGAAATATCTTCTGCAATTGGCTCAAAGACTAAAGGAGCAATCTTACTCTTTTGAGATGCACATCGCAGGTAAGGGTCCTTTAGAATCAGAATTAAAAGCATTGGCTAGCGAAGCGAAAGTCGACGACGTCATCGTTTGGCATGGTTTTGTAGAAAACATGAGGTCATTCATTGAAAAAACTGATGTGTTTCTGTTTCCATCAGTGCACGAAGGAATGTCCAATGTGATATTGGAAGTTATGAATGTTGGGCGCCCAATTGTTGCATTTAATGTCAGCAGTATGGCTGAAATTATAAATCATGAAAGCACTGGGTATTTAATTCCATTTGATGATTTAGACGCTTTTGAACAATACACAATAAAGTTAATGAACGATTCTCAGTTAAGACAAAAAATGGCACTAAAAGCAAAGCAAAGAATTTTTGAAGTGTTTAATGAAAGGACTTTTTTAGAAAGATTTTCGAATCTAATTTAAACAAACAATGGATGGCTTGTTTTTCGTAAAAACTTTGCGTAGTGTTAGTGTAATGATTTACTTTTAGAGTCGATGAATGCCAACAACTCAATCCATCACACCGCATCAGCGTACTGCACAACAGATAATTCCGCACACTAGCGACATAAAGAGAAAAGAATACGAATCCGCACAAGTCGAGTCCTATAAAACTCGAATTAAGCAACTGTTAAAACAGCAGAATGCGGTCATCGTTGCTCATTATTATACCGATCCTCTGATTCAAGCGCTGGCTGAAGAGACTGGCGGCTGTGTATCCGATTCCCTGGAAATGGCTCGTTTTGGCAAAAAACATAACGCCACTACTCTGGTTGTTGCCGGAGTTAAGTTCATGGGTGAAACGGCGAAGATTTTAACGCCGGAAAAACGGGTATTGATGCCAGATTTAGAGGCAACTTGCTCTCTGGATTTAGGCTGTCCGGCCGACGAATTCTCCTATTTTTGTGATCAGCACCCGGACCGAGAAGTGGTGGTATACGCCAATACTTCTGCGGCTGTGAAGGCTTGTGCCGATTGGGTGGTTACGTCCAGTATCGCTTTAGAAGTGATTGATTATCTGGACAGTGAAGGAAAAAAAATTATCTGGGCGCCCGATAAGTATTTAGGTCGCTATGTTCAACAGCAAACCAACGCCGATATGTTACTTTGGGATGGCGCTTGTATCGTTCATGAAGAATTCAAAGCAAAAGGCATTCAAGACTTAAAAGCTATACATCCAGAAGCGGCAATACTAGTGCATCCCGAATCGCCGTCTTCAGTGGTAGCGTTGGCAGATGTCGTCGGATCGACTTCGCAATTGATTGAGGCGGCAAAAACGATGGCTAATAACGCGTTTATTGTTGCTACTGACGGCGGCATTTTCTACAAAATGCAACAGTTATGTCCAGAAAAAGATTTTTATATCGCGCCAACTGCTGGCAGTGGTGCCACTTGCCGAAGTTGTGCTCACTGCCCATGGATGGCGATGAATAGTCTTGAAAAGATAATAACTACCTTAGAGAAAGGCGGTGGCGAAATACAAGTCAGTACCGAATTGGCCAAAAAAGCCATGTTGCCATTACAACGCATGCTGGATTTTCGGCAGCACCACCTACAAGCTGTGGGCTGAATTCCGTTATAGTCAATTCAGTTGATAACGACTTACTGGTTTGAGAGTGACATTAATTGAGACTTTAACCATTCATTATTGGATACATAGCGCAAGCCTTGACGAGCGAATTCGATGGATTGTTGCGTCTCTAATAATTGCTGATAAGCCCTAGCCAATACCCAGTAGAAAAAAGCTTCTTTACGGTCGATGCGCAAACCGCGCTCGGCTAGTAATATTGCTTGGTTCCACTGTTCATATTGCAAACTTTTCTCGGACTGCTTCTTTAATTCGCTACTGAGAGGTATCGTTGATGGAGCAGGCTTGGTATTTGGCGCAATCGGGTTAAACGGTTCTCCTGGTTCAAACTGAGGTTTTTTCTCAGGAATGGTTGATATCGAGGTTTCGGGAATTTCAGGTGCAGACTTCTGCGACGTGTCGCGCACAGGTGCAAACACCGGTCCATTTGTGCAGGCTGTTAATGCCGATAATAGCGCGCATAGGAAAATGAGTACTCTTAAAAGCATAAATTTTAAAGCCACTAACCTGGAAATTATTAGCCTGAAAACCACCGTCTCAACCAGTGTTTGATAGGGTTTTCTAACCACTGACATGACGAAAATGTTTGCGGCTCGGAACCACTGATAAAAGGCATTAACTGTGCACCTTGGCAATTACTGTGACTGCGCAATCCGGTTACACTATCAATCCAAAAGTACTTAATTGATTCCGGTGGGTCGTAGGTCAGGCTTTGGGTTGATAGTCTACTGAATATATCAGACCATACCGTGAGTGCGCCACTGCTACCGGTTAAATCGGTCGGACCGTTGTCGTCTTTGCCAATCCATACTACACCTAAATGATCGCCGCTGTAACCGGCAAACCAGCTGTCTCGCTGTTCATTAGTGGTGCCGGTTTTGCCGGCGACAATCAAATCTTCGGGAATACGATCATACGCTTTTTTACCCGTGCCTGTGCGCATTACGGCTTGCAAATTATAATGCATTAAATGCACTTGCTCAGCAGAAATTCTAATTTCACTGTTCAGCGGATAGCGCTGTAAGGGTACTCCATCACTGGTCAGTACTGATCGGATTGCCCTCAGTTGCGTGTAGATTCCATCTGCAGCCAGCGTATGGTACATATGACTGACCTCAAATGGTGTGAGAGACACTGATCCCAATAGCAAAGAAGGTAATGGCCTGGATAATTTTGGCATTCCCAGTTGGTGAGCTATACCAGCCACTGTATCAACACCCAGAGTCATTCCTAAACGGGCAGTGGCCTGGTTGTAGGATTTTGATAATGCTTCGTAAAGCGGAACCTTGCCATGTGATTTGCGCAGAAAATTGCGCGGTTGCCATTGCTTACCATCAGATAATTCTACGATTAACGGTTCATCGTCCAATAGTGTCGCTAAGTTGTAGTGTTCCGGTTGAGATAAGGCTGTCAAATAGACAACCGGTTTTATCAATGATCCAACGGGTCGACGTGCGTCCAAAGCCCGATTGAAGCCACTAAAACGCGGGTTTTTATCGCCAACAAGCGCCAGTATTTCACCACTACCAACAGCGGTAATAATCGCTGCTGCCTGTAAATTTGACTGTTTGTTCGATTGATTGGCATCCAACGTTTTTAATATACGCGATATTGCATTTTCTGTTTTTATCTGCACGTGGGGTGCCATAGTGGTGAAGATTCGTAACCCTTCACTCTGTAGGTCTTGCTGCCGATAATCACGACTCAACTGCCGTTTTACCAAATCCAAAAAAGCGGGATAGCCTGCTAATTGTCTTGAAGAGCTATCAACGACATCGAGCTCTTTCCTTTTCGACCTTGCTAAATCTCTCTGGCTGATCAAGTTGCTATCCGCCATGATTTGCAGTACTAAATTGCGTCGTTTTTTGGTTCTTTCAGGGTGCTTCCATGGATTGTAATAAGATGCGCCCTTAACGACACTCACTATCAGTGCAATTTGATGCAGCTCCAGCTCTTGTAGAGGTCGATTGAAATAGTGATGCGCTGCCAAGCCAAAGCCGTGTATTGCACGGGCACCGCGCTGACCCAAATATACCTCGTTGATATAGGCTTCGAGAATATCTGCCTTTGAATAACGCCATTCAAGCAATAACGCCATTATGGCTTCTTGAGTTTTCCGCCAGAGGCTGCGTTCGTGTGTTAGATAAAAATTTTTTACTAACTGCTGGGTGATAGTACTGCCACCTTGAACAACCTCTCCCGCCCTGACATTAGCCAAAATTGCACGACCTATGCCTCTAAATGAAATACCGTGATGACGTAAGAAATTTTTGTCTTCTACGGCGATCAGCGCTTCTCCCAAATAAGTGGGAATATCGCTAAGACGTAGTAAAATTCTGTCTTCGCCATGATTCGGGTAAATACTGCCAATTTCCCGAGGTTCCAGACGCATAAAAATAGCGTTGTCATTTGGGTTATCAAATTCAATTACCCGACCTTCGGATAAACGGAATTGATATTTCGCTGCTGGCTTGTTCTCATCCCAAAAAGTGAAGTCACGGGTATAAATTTGATAATTATCATTTCTTTTAATTACTTGTCCCGGGCGTGTGAGATGCTCAACAAATTGATAACTGAGCGCCTTAAGTTCACTTTCCAGCTCTTTTTTAGAAATTGACAAGTCTTGATAAATTTCTAATGGTTGCGCGTAGACTCGGGCGGGGATAGCCCATTTCTTACCATCAAATTTGACTTTTATCTGGTAATCTAAATACAGTACCCAGACGGTTAAGGCTGCTATAGAGAAGGCTATTCCTTTCCACACCAAGCCTGTCCACGAAAAGTAAGGCTTGGAAGCTGGTCGAGATGAGCGTTTGCGTTTTTTTGACCGTTTTGCCATAAGCTCACAACAGATGATTTACAGGTATCGCATTATACACTTCGGTAGGTCGACGGATATTGTTCTTCTAAGTCGAACCCAGTTAGGGTCCGTTGGTAATTCATTACTGCTGCTGTTGGCCATCTTTATGCGTGACATTCAACATATTCAAAGGATTATTTATGCCTAAATACCATATTTACGGACTCGGTGCAGCACTGGTAGATACTGAGATCCAAGTGAGTGATGACGATCTGCTAGCCTACAAAATTGATAAGGGCGTAATGACTCTAGTGGATCAGGCTCGCCAGCAGGAATTGATCGTAAATCTGGCCGATCATTTAGTCACTTCGCGCCGCGCCAGCGGAGGATCCGCAGCCAATACAGTAATAGCCGCCAGCCATTTTGGTGCTGATACATTTTACTCCTGTAAAGTAGCCGATGACGATAATGGTCAGTTCTACCTCAACGATATGAAGGACGCCAACGTGGACTTGCCTCCTGGAGTCAGTGAAAATGAGGGCATCACTGGTAAGTGTTTGGTGATGATTACACCCGATGCCGAGCGCACCATGAATACCTTCCTCGGCATCAGCGAAACGGTATCGATTAACGAGCTACACCGTTCTGCTCTAGAGGCATCGCAATATGTTTACATTGAAGGTTACTTGGCTACCTCTCCATCTGGCCGCCAGGCAGCTATTTGTTTGCGTAAGTGGGCGCAAGCTCATGGTGTAAAGACATCGATGAGCCTGTCCGATCCTTCCATAGTTGGGTTTTTTCGCAGTGACCTACAACAAATGATAGGTGGTCATGTCAATTTGCTTTTTTGTAATAAAGCTGAGGCACTGGCTTTCACCGATAGCAAGACTGTTGAAAAAGCTATTGAGATGCTAAAAAAAATCGCCGATGAATTCGTCATAACACTGGGCAATAAAGGAGCACTCGTATACGATGGCAAACAATGCCTTGAAATTAAACCTTGTCAAGTTGATGCCATCGATACCAATGGCGCAGGTGACATGTTTGCCGGCACTTTTCTCTACGCTATAACAAACAATTACAGTCATCAGCAAGCGGGTGACCTAGCCAGTGCTGCAGCTGCCAAAGTCGTTAGTCAATATGGTCCAAGACTTAGGCCGCAACAACACCATGAAATTTTAGCGCAAGTATTTGGTGTAAACGCTAACTAAGCCCGATTGATATGCCAATACTTTTTTGGATACCCTATTTGTTTGTACCTATATTTTTATCTTGTCATCGTTGAAATGTGAAAACCAATCATTTTAAACCATAAGATACGGAAACAAAGTTAATGGTTTTTCGAACGCCGCGGCGATTCATCGCCGGAGCTGTATGCCCGAAGTGTGCTGTAATGGATAAGTTGGTCGTCTTTAAGAAAGAGGACAATACGTTTCGCGAATGCGTGAGTTGTGGATATCGTCAGGAAATGGAGTTTTCACCGAACCTTAACCCTTTGCCGACACGTGTTGATCCCATGATTAAAGAAACGCCTGAGAGGACTAGCACAGAACAACCAGGACGAGTGAAATCAAAGACTCATGGAGTGGGATTAATCAAAGTAGTGAACCTAGATAACAAAGATTAGACTCCGAAATATCAAGTTTTTTAGCGGTTGATAGATAGGATTACTAACAAAAGATAGGTAACAGGCACAATTTCTTCTATCAATTTTGCCGCAAGATAAATATAATGCTCGGCTTTTAAAGCCCATAAAAAAAATACGGTATTCAAACCGACAATCAATTTTAGACGGAGATTGGGGATGTTAAATATAGCAACACGGTTGCGTGCCTGTCTGCTCGGCCTTTTCGTTATGGCCCAAAGCGGCCAGTCAATGGCGGAGCGTTCTTCCGTAAATATGCCAGAGAGTGTGACCTCAGTAGGCCGTGAAATATTCGGCCTGCACATGGATATTTTCCTGTGGTGCGTTGGTATCGGTGTCGTTGTATTTGGCGTCATGATTTATTCCATGATTACCCATCGCAAGTCCAGAGGTGCGGTAGCTTCTAACTTCCATGACAGTACGTTACTGGAGATCACCTGGACGGTTATTCCCTTTATCATTTTAATCATCATGGCGTACCCGGCGACAAAGACATTGATTAAGTTGTACGACACGTCTGAATCAGAAGTAGATGTTGTCATCACTGGCTACCAATGGTACTGGAAATATGAATATCTGGATCAAGGGGTCAGTTTTTTCAGTTATTTAAGCACGCCACAGGAGCAAATTGACAACCTCGTGGAGCAGGGCGAAAACTACTTGTTGGAAGTCGATGAGCCATTGGTTATACCTACCAACAAGAAAGTGCGTTTCTTAATCACTTCAAATGACGTTATCCATGCCTGGTGGGTGCCGGATCTTGCTGTTAAAAAAGATGCTATTCCCGGTTATGTCAACGAGACTTGGGCGCTTGTTGAAGAGCCGGGTACTTATCGCGGTGTTTGTGCGGAGTTATGTGGTGAAAAACACGGTTTTATGCCTATCGTCGTGGAAGCTGTGCCAGAAGATGAGTATGCGGTTTGGCTTGAGGAACGCCGTGTCGCTCAGGCTGAGTTAAAAGCAATGGCGGAAAAGACATTCACATTGGCAGAGTTAAATACTAAGGGGCAAGAGATCTACGAGAGTCGCTGCGCATCGTGTCATGGCCTTCAGGGTGAAGGTGGTGTCGGTAAAGCGATGAAAGGTAGTGGAGTTGCGATGGGTCCAATTGCCGATCATATCGACATTATCGTCAATGGTAGCGCCAACAACCCAATGATGGCTGCTTATGGAGATCAGTTGTCGGAAGTTGAAACGGCTGCTGTAGTCACCTATCAACGCAATGCGTTCGGCAACGATATGGGTGATATTGTTCAGCCTATCGATATTCTTAAGTTCAAGCAAGGTAAAAAATAAGTAGGAGAAAACTCATGGCTCACGGTCCTGCTAAAGGCATTAGCCGCTGGTTATTTACCACCAACCATAAAGATATCGGCACCATGTATCTATGGTTTAGTTTTGCAATGTTTTTGTTGGGTGGCTTATTTGCCTTAGTTATTCGCGCGGAATTATTCGAACCTGGGTTGCAGATCGTCGAGCCTGGATTTTTTAATCAGATGACGACCATGCACGGCTTAGTGATGGTATTTGGCGCGGTGATGCCCGCTTTTGTCGGCTTGGCCAACTGGATGATTCCGATGATGGTAGGTGCCCCGGATATGGCCCTGCCGCGAATGAATAATTGGAGCTTCTGGTTACTGCCTGTCGCCTTCGGTATATTGGTGTCGACCTTATTTATGGAAGGGGGTGGCCCCAACTTTGGTTGGACTTTTTACGCGCCACTATCGACAACCTATGCCCCTCCCAGTGTGACTTTCTTTATCCTCGCTGTGCACATTATGGGCGCTAGTTCGATTATGGGTGCCATTAATATCGTCGCTACCATTTTCAATATGCGCGCGCCGGAAATGACGCTGATGAAAATGCCACTGTTCGTTTGGACTTGGCTGATTACTGCCTACTTGCTGATCGCGGTCATGCCGGTACTCGCCGGTGTGGTAACGATGATGCTGATGGATATTCATTTTGGCACTAGCTTCTTTAACGCTGCTGGTGGTGGCGATCCTGTCTTATTTCAACATATCTTCTGGTTTTTCGGTCACCCCGAAGTGTACATCATGATCTTGCCCGCTTTTGGTATTGTCAGTGCGATCATTCCTACTTTTGCACGCAAGCCACTGTTCGGCTATTCCTCCATGGTGTATGCAACAGCCTCGATTGCGTTTTTAAGCTTCATTGTGTGGGCGCATCATATGTTTACGGTCGGCATGCCCTTGGCCGGTGAGCTATTTTTTATGTACGCAACTATGCTGATCGCGGTACCGACAGGTGTCAAGGTCTTTAATTGGGTAACCACCATGTTTCGCGGGTCAATGACTTTCGAAACCCCCATGCTGTTTTCCATCGCATTTGTCATTCTCTTCACCATAGGGGGTTTCTCTGGACTGATGCTGGCGATAGCGCCGGCGGATTTCCAATACCATGATAGTTACTTTGTGGTGGCTCACTTCCACTATGTACTAGTACCAGGTGCGATATTTTCGATTACTGCTGCCGTCTACTACTGGCTGCCTAAATGGTGTGGCAACATGTACAATGAGACCATGGGTAAAACGCAGTTCTGGTTGGCTTTTGTCGGCCTCAATCTCACTTTCTTCCCTATGCACTTTGTCGGCTTGGCGGGTATGCAGCGCCGAGTACCCGACTATAACCCATTTTTTGCCGACTTCAACATGATGGCTAGCTGCGGTGCCTTCTTGTTTGGTGCTGCTCAATTATTGTTACTTTACAATGTTATCTCTACAATCATGGGTGGTAAAAAGGCCACCGATGAAGTGTGGGAAAATCCAGAAGGTTTGGAATGGACTGTGCCTTCGCCGGCGCCCTATCATACGTTTAGTGTGCCACCTAAAGTATAGTGCTCGGTTGAAGGTATAATGGTTGAAAGTACGATAAAGAAATGTGATCGATAAAAAAGGACGTCCCTGCTTTGAATTCTACCGTTCGATTGACTGCTAAACTATGCACCATGGCTGTGTTTATGTTTGTATTTGCTATTTGGATCATGCCGCCAATGTACGATCTGTTTTGCGATATCACCGGCCTCAACGGTAAAACCAGTGGTGAAAAGTACGTTATTTCCAAAAACACTATCAGTGAGAGTGAAACAGGAAATGCTAGCGAAAGTGATAATATTGAAAATACTAGCGGTTTAGTCGATACGACACGGACGATAAAAGTCCAATTTATTGCTACTAACAACGAGGGTATGCCGTGGGGATTTCAGCCTGAGATAGCCAGTGTACGTGTTCATCCCGGTGAAGAGACAGTCGTTAACTATCTCGCACATAACCCTACAAATAAACCTATGGTTGCTCAGGCAATTCCGAGTGTCGTTCCTTACAAGGCGGCTAGCTATTTTCATAAAACTGAATGCTTTTGCTTTAATCAGCAACCGCTCGATGCAGGTCAAAGCGCTGAGCTGGGATTGAGTTTTATCGTCGATAAAGACATACCGAAGCAAGTGAACACTATTACGTTATCTTACACACTGTTTGATATCAGTAAAAACAAAAACGATGAATCGACTAAAGCGCTAGCCTCAGCAAGCGGTGCTTATTAATTCAATTCCGGAGCGATATTATGTCAACCACAAGCACGTATTACGTACCTGAACAGAGTAAATTGCCCATTTTCGCCTCCTTGGGTTTCCTGATTATAGCGATAGGCGGCGGAAGCTGGTTGAATGGAAG